>NZ_NADV01000037.1:50244-50604 GCF_003264175.1 Bacillus sp. SRB_331
AATCACAAAATGCTAAGAACTACGTAAATGTTGAGTGTGGAGATATGTTAGATTTTGGTTTTGACTTATCGGTTTATGATGCGGTTATTTTTATTGATGCAATACATAATATTACAAATATTCCAATTGGAAATTATGTTAAGAAAATACAGGATAGTACAAAAGATAATGGCGAGAATATTATAACTTTTCTTACAGATGTTAAATTAGATGGTGAAAATTATCCGGAAAGGTTAATAATATCATCTTTAGAAGCTAAAGCACTATTGACAGACCTTTATAAAGAGTGGGACATACATTTTTTACCGGATAAGAATTTATGCTTTTATACAGATGAGGTAAACAAAAAAAATTGTTTGT
>NZ_NADV01000037.1:50620-75837 GCF_003264175.1 Bacillus sp. SRB_331
AATGATTGCTAAAAAAATATAGTGAATAAATAATATTGATATTTTAAAAGGAGAGATAAGTTTGGATATAAAAGTGAATGTTGAGGGTGTCATTCTAAATTGTAGATCTGCAGGCTTTATTTTAAAAAATAACAAAATTTTGCTTCACAAAGAAAAAAAAGTGAATTTCTGGGCGCCAATTGGTGGGAAAGTAAAAATAATGGAGTCATCTGTAGATGCGGTAAAAAGGGAGTATAAAGAAGAGTTAGATATTGAGGTTGAAGTGGAACGATTGATATGGATGGCAGAAAATTTTTTCGAATTCGAAGGCAAAAAGTATCACGAATATACTTTCGTTTATCTATTAATCGATGTAAATGATGTGTTATCTTGTGAGGACGAAGAAATTTCAGTATTAAATGAGAAACAATTTGTTTATAAGTGGATTGATCTTGATGAAATTAATAAATTAAGTGTGAAACCTGGATTTTTAAGTGGTAATCTTGAAAAGCTGCCTAAACAATTGGTTCATGTTATATACAAAGACTAGAATATCATTATTTTTAAGTGATAAGACATTTAGATTGAATAATCTTGGGGATAAATGGTTATTCGAGATGGGAAATTTCCTAAAGCAAGTAGGCAGATAAATTAAGTTACAGTATGGCATGTTTTGTAAATGTCGAGTTAGAGGAGAAGTTATGAACGACTATGAATTAAAAGGACATTCCGGTTGTAAACTAATTGTTATCACACAAAAAGATGGTAGTAAAATTGTTAAAAAGCAGTCAAAGAATGAGTCATATAATGATAGGCTAAAAGCACAAGTGAAAAAGCAGATTAGTTATAATGGTGTTTTTAATAATTGTAAAATTTTAAAGGAAGGTTACAATAATTCGTTATATGAATTTGACATGGAGTATATATCTGGAGTAACAGTTGCGAAGTATATGACCGATATCAGGCTTGTAGATATTTATAAGTTTGTTGAATTGTTTTTTTTAAATATTTGTAGAGACAATACGTATGATGTTGGAGCAAGAGAGATTTTCACTAAGAAAATTCAAAATCTAAAAAAAACTATTAAAGAAAAATCATTATTATATAGTAAATGTTTTGAATTATTGGAAACTAACGAATGGAGATATATGGTTCTTAGTGAGTGTCATGGTGATATGACATTAGAGAATATGATTATACAAGATGGTGAAATTTATTTAATTGATTTTCTGGATTCTTTTTATAATAGTTGGTTAATTGATGTTGCAAAGATATTGCAAGATGCGGATGTGCTTTGGTCATACCGTACATATGAGAAATTAAATGCTAATTTAAAAATCAAGTTAATAATTTTAAAACAACTAATAATTGAGCAGCTTCTCACATTTCGTGATGGGAAATACCTAGTAGGAGAAGTATACCATATTCTCCTGCTTAATCTGATGCGCATTATTCCATATACAAAAGATGAGGAAACAAAGAATTATATAGACAACAAAATAGCTTATATATATAAAAATATACTGAAAATAAGAGAGAGGTTAACAGATGAAAACGTTAATTGTACCATGTGCCGGCAAGTCACTAAGATTTCCAAAAATGAGACCGAAATGGTTGCTAACTCATCCTGATGGGAATCTTATGATTCAGAAGGCAGTTAAAGGTTTAAATCTTGAAGTATACGACAGAATTATAATTACGATAGTTAAAGAGCATGTAATAAAATATGAAGCAGACTTGATTTTGCAACAGGCTTTTAATATAAATGAGAATTCGAAATTCGAAATACTTATTTTAGATGAATTTACATCCTGTCAAGCAGAAACAGTATACCGTACTCTTTTTGAAAAAAATGTTGTGGGTGCCTTTGATGTGAAAGATTCAGATGGTTATATTGAATTTGATAATTCTCGGTATGATGCTTTTATAGTTGGTTTGGATATTAATAAATTTGGAAAAGAAATTTCTAGATTAAGTTCGAAGAGTTTTTTAATAGTTGATAGTAATGATAATGTAGTAGATATTTTTGAAAAAAAAATCAAGTCAGAATACATTTGTGTAGGATTATATGGATTTGATGATGTTGAAAAGTTTAATAGAGCTTATGAAAATATAAAGGATAACAATTTCGATTATGATGAAATTTACTTAAGTCATATAATTTCATATCTTATCGGTACAGGAAAATCTGTGTATCACTATATTAATGCGAGTGAATATGAAGATTGGGGAACATTATTAGACTGGCAAACGGTACAAAAACGGCATGCTACTTATTTTGTAGATGTGGATGGTATTCTTTTGATGAATCGTGGTAGATATGGAGATAAAAATTGGAGTAATGACAATCAAGTGAATGAAGAAAATATTAAGTCTTTAAAAGAATTAGCGGATGAAGGTGCTCAAATAATTATTATAACAGCTCGTACAGAAGAATTTAGGAGTGACCTTATAAATATATTAAATAAATATGAGCTACCATTTGATAAGATTGTAATGGGTGTAAATCATTCGTGCCGTACTATTATTAATGACTTTGCACCAACGAATCCTTATCCAAGTTGTAAAGCAATAAACATACCAAGAAATGCAATTTTAAAAGAGTATTTATAAAATTATTCTATAAATATGCAGTGAAAATAAATAAAGAAGGCTTCTATTTAAAAGGTAGATTAAATGGATTTTGGAAATTCGGAAAGTGTAATATTTAGTTAGATATCTACTTGATAAGTAGATTAAGTAGGATTCTTGTTCGGTAATTGTAAGAAAAATAAATAATTTCCGAGGATTTAGATACTCATTTGTATAAATGAGTTTTAATTTCTTGTGATGTTTAATCTTTAGCATATTTTATAAGGAGAAGTTATATATGAAGGTATTAATTACAGGCGCAGCTGGATTTATTGGCTCGAATTTAGCCCATCAGATATATAAGAAAAATTGGGAAATGATCTTAATTGATAATTTATCTTATGGAAAAGAGGAAAATTTAAAGTTTAGTGATTGTGATTTGAGGGGTAAACTTATTAAAATGGATGTTCGTGATAAAGAGAGAATCGAAGAATTAATTCAAAAAGAAAGATTTGAATGTATTTTTCATATTGCGGGGGTTGCTCCTTTACCGGAATGTCAATCAGACCCTGCTCATGCAATAGATGTAAATGTTATTGGACTGGTAAATATACTAGAAGCTGCGCGGAAATTTGGAGTAAGGAAGATCATATTTGCAAGTACTACTGCAATATATGAAAATGATACAGTGTTTCCGTCCCAAGAAGAAGGATTTAAATTACCAACACTTATTTATCCAAATACAAAATATGTGGCCGAGCGGTTTTGTCAGTCATATTGCGATACTTATGGTATGAATGTTAGTTGTATACGCTTTGCTAATGTTTACGGACCACATATTGATTGTTTGCGTAAACAACCTCCTTTTGTAGGATACATGATTAGAGAATTGTATTTCAATCGTATTCCACATTTCTATTCTAACGGTAAACAGAAAAGGGATTATATTTTTGTGGATGATTTAATGGATTTAATGTTTCTGACAATAAATTCAGAAGGATTTGAATGTATTAACGCAGCAAGCAATAAAAGTTATTCTGTGAATGAAATGTTTGAAATAGCAAAAAAAATTATGGGGAAAACTGATATAAAACCAGTGTATTTAGAGCCAAAGAAATATTGGGATAAATATCCAGAGTTATACCAAGGGGCATATATGATTTCTAATGATATCTTGTATAATGAAGTGAATAAATACACTCAATGTAGTAATGAATATGCTAGACAAGCCTATGGATGGAAACCAAAAGTGTCTATGGCAGAGGGATTAAGCAAAACCATAATTTATATGAAAGATCAGCTAAACTTATTATATGGTAATTAATTATACTTTTCTGAATAGTTTCTTAGGTTTTAAATACTCATGAATATAAAGGCTCACTTTCTTAATGGCTAGTTTACAATAAATAACTAGTTGGTGATGTTTACTATATTATTTCTAGAAGATCATCCTTGAGGTTTTTGTGTATATCTAAAATTACGAATTTAATTTAGAGTATGTAAAGATAAATAATAACTATGTTTAAATAAAAGGAACTTTCTTTCTATGCAAAGAAAGTCCCTTTAATGAAGAAATTTGAGGATTGAAACAAAAAGAGCCCCTAGGTATGATACGAGGTGTCCGAAGCTGCAGTGTAGGGACCCTTAAATTAGAATTAAGGAGGACTCATTAATGAATTATAAAAAAATGGTAACAATGAAATTTTGAGAATACGTGAGTATTTGGAAGGAAAATTAAATTGGGGGGATTGAATATGAGATACATAATTGATTTAGATGGCACAATTTGTGACTTAAAAGAACCAAATCAAAGTTATTCGGAGGTTAAACCCAAAAAAAATGTAAAGGAAGCTTTACAGGAAATAGTTGATAGAGGAGATACCGTTATTATCTTTACTGCACGCCACATGAAGACATGTGAAAATAATGTTGAATTGGTTGAAGAAAGAATTGGAAAGATAACAAGAGATTGGTTGAATAGGTACGAGATACCGTACGACCAATTAATTTTTGGTAAACCATATGGGGACATATATATTGATGATTTAGCTTACAAATTTAAGGGATGGGACGAGTTCATAAAAGATAATAGTTTTGGAAAAGATAACTTTGAAGAGTTAATAAAATAAAGGTTGCTTCACTGGAAAAAATAAATTCTATTTTAAAGATTGTTATTGATACAGCATCAAATTATCCTCTATTGGCTAAAACTCAAAAATTTGATGAGGTTTTTGATATATTCGGCAAAAGAGATATAATTTCTCATCTCGATGAACAGGTAAAATTTGATAAAATGTTTGATCCATGGTTTGAATTAGATGAAAGCAGTTCTATTCATAATAAAATTAAAACAATATTAACTAATGATTTTTAAATTTTGAAAATTGCACACAATGAAAAAACAAAAAATGAGTTTGTAGATATTTAATTAAAGAATTACATAATAACGGTTTTACTATTAATTAGGAGGTGCCGTGGTATTGAAAATTTTCATACTACTAAATGTAAAATGAAAGACAAAACTGCAATTTTGTTAATTTCACAAAATCTCAGGAATGAAAAAGAAATAATTGAGCTAAAGAGAATCAGTGGAAAACCAATTATGATGCATTCTATTACTAATCTAATAAAGAAAGGATACAGTAATTTCATAATAGTTTTGCCACAAGCTAAAAAGTATGCAATTGAAAAATTGTATAATGATTTTTTTAAATCCTCTAAAATAGCATTTACATTCATAATAAAAGAAGATTTAAATAATTATGAAATGCTTCGAGAAATATTTGCAAACAATAGTGAAAACTTACTATTTTATAAGGCGAATGCCTTGTTAAATTTTGACCTATTAAAAAATTCAAATGTTGATTTTATTATTAAAACGCCGGTTCAGGAAACAAAAAGCAGTGGTCGAGAGTCAATAGCAGCAATAAATATTTCTGAATGGCAAAAATATAAAATTAATATTACTAATTATTTTAAAAATAACAGAGAGCCTAATGATTTATTAATAGAATTGGCAAAATGTTATAAGGAAGAAAAATACAATGGGATAGAAGAGCTCGATGAGATTATTGATGAAGATGGAGTAATAATTGATTATTATCTCAATTATGTAAAAGCATCGAGAGAGTATTTTAATAGTAGGGAATTTAATAAATTACAATTGATGGATAATAATATAATAGAAAAAAAGAGTCTTTATAAAGGGATTAGTGATGAAATTTATTGGTACCAAGAAGCTGAAAAAAACGGCATAAACATTACACCAAAATTACTGAAAACTTCCAAGGATAATCTAAGTTATTACATAGAATTTATTGACTACCCTTCCTTATCAGAAACCTTTGTGTTTGAGGATATTCAGGAAAATGTTTGGGATTTTATTTTCGAGGAATTAATTAACCGAATTAATAATCAGCTATGGGTTAAGAAAAAAGCTCTTAATATAACTTCTACATCTCATTCTATGTACTATAATAAGACAATTAAAAGGTTAACAAAATGGAATAGACAAGATCTTCTTGAAATGGAGAACTACATTGTCAATGGTGAAAAGATAAAAGGTTTTAAATATCAATGGCCAAAGTTAGAGGAGAAAATTTCTAATCTAGTGAATAACTCTAATAATTACTGTTCAGTAATACATGGAGATCTCTGTTTTTCTAATATCTTATTATCAACAAGAAGTTTTTCCTTTAAACTCATCGATCCCAGAGGGGAGTTTGGAAGAAGAAGTATTTATGGAGACTACCGTTATGATATTGCAAAACTTAGACAATCATATCACGGTCAATACGATTACATAATCGCAGGCTTATATAATGTCAAAGAACATTCTAAAGGGAATTTTTCTATGGAAATCTTTGATGAAAATTTCAAAAGTTATAAGAATTCCGATAATTTTTTAGGGAAATTAAATGTGGATTTAAAAGAAATTGAATTAATAGAGGCATTATTATTTTTGTCAATGATACCTTTGCATTATGATGATTCTGATAGGCAGTTGGCTTTTTTTATAAAAGCAATAGAGATTATAAACAAATTATAAAAATTAAGAGGTGTTATTAACTTGAATCTGTTAACAAAAGAAAATGTAAATATTGCATTAATTGGGTGTGGAAGACATTTAACAAGAAGCTTATTACCCAATATCGTTGCTCATCCAAAAACATCTGTTGTCGCTGCAGCAGACATAATACCTGAAAGACTAGAGGCTATATCAAAAAAGATTAAGGGAATAAAGACATTCAAATCAGCAGAAGATTTATTAGAACAAGCCACTGAATTAAGTATTGATGCCGTTGTAATATCAATGGATCCAGCAGGGCATCTTAAATTTGCTGAGAAAGCAATTCAAAAAGATTTGCATGTATTTGTTGAGAAACCAGCAGCTTTTTTTGAAGAGGATTTAAGAAAGATTGGAATTGAAGCTGAAAGAAAAAATTTAGCTACATGTGTAGGCTCGAAATGGCGTTACACTCCAGGAACAAAAGTATTAAAAGATTGGATAAATATTGATTCGGTAGAAAGAGATCCTGACTTGATTTTATTAGATGTTACTTTTCCTAAAGGCTTGACTGATGAATTATGGGGGCTTAACGGTGTACAAGCAGCTTTCTACGATATTTATATTCATGCAATTGATTATATTTTTTCTTGGTTAGGAAATATCTCTGATATTAAGACTGATTTAATCAAATTTGAAAAAAATAAACAGAAGGTTGTAATAACTTGTAAAAATTCAGATGGTAAAACTGCTATAGCTTCACTTGTGAGAGGATCAGCAGCATACCAAGTTAATTTTACAGCTCACTTAAATGATGGAACTCAAGCTATACTCAAAGACTTAACTCACCTTGAAATAACACCGGTTATACCATGGTCTAATACCGAGGGTTCTTTTAGAGACCACCCTTCTTTACAATGGAATCCAGGGAGACTATATAGGGGATACGCAAGAGCTGGATATGCAGAGGAATGGGATTCATTTATTGAATCAATTTTATCTAATACTACTACACCGACAAATTTAATTATGGCTTCATCAGTTTTAGGCGTAATTGAAAGGTGTCTTCACCAAATTGGACACCCTTTGAATAAAAATAAGGTAGGTAGATAAAAGTGAAAAATAAAGTAGTGATAACAGGTGCAAATAAAGGTTTTGGACTAGAGCTAGTAAAAGCATTTTTAAGAGAAGGTAATTCTGTAATAGCTGGAGCCAGAACATTTGATAATTTAATGCCACTAAAAGAAGAGTTTGTTGAATCTCTTACTATGGAATATATAGACTTAAATGATGAAAGTTCTATTGATACATTCGCAAGCAATATTAATAGTAAGCATAAGATAGATGTAATAATTAATAATGCAGCCACAAGTAAGGGGGTAGGAAGAATTTATGAACTCGATCCAAGCGATTGGAGCTATGTTATGCAAGTGAATTTATTAGGTCATATAAAATTAATTAACCTTTTAGCCCCAAACCTTATTGAACAAAGAAAAGGTTCAATAATTAATATAGGTTCAATGGGTGGGAAAAAACCACTCAATTTATTAGGTTCTTATTGTGTGAGTAAAGCTGCACTCCACCACTATTCACTTTGCTTGGCAAGTGAGTTAAGAGATTTTCAGATTAGAGTAAATACTGTGGGGATTTCCGCTAATACAGACTTATATAAAGAGCATGCTTATCAAAAAGCTGAACTGGGCTATACTCGAACAGTTGAGAGGATGAAAGAAAATTTGCTTCCTCATCCCTCAGAAAGTACAGATTTATTATTGTTTTTGGCTGCTGAAAAGTCGAAAAACATAACAGGGCAGTATATCGAATGTCAATCTATGAATATACCAACATGGTAAGGGATTCGCTTGTGTTTGCAGAATTTTACAAAGGGTTTGTTGGGAATGTATAAAGGGTTAGTTTTGGCTATTGATAATACAATTGTAAGAGAGAAAAAATAAAATTACGGATGAAGATTTAAGTAGCATAAAGTATTTAAATAAAATAGGTGTTCCAATAATTTTTGCAACTGGGAGAACTCATACTAATGCCCAGATTATCGCTGAAAAAATTGGTTTAAATAATCCTATAATTAGTTCGTATGGTGTAATGATAAGATCCTCGACTTCAAAGAATGACTTAATCTACAAAAAATACAATGACGAAACTAGGTTTAGAAGTACTAAAACTTTTAAACTTAGTTTCGCTCTAAATTCTATAAATAAAATTCCTAAGAAGATCTATATAGGTGTATACGAATTTGATGCTCGTCCCCATAAAAATACTGTAAATTGGATAGCAAATGATAGTTGTTATAGGAAAGGCGTTATGCCTACAGTTTATCAACAAATACCTTATGTAATCCAAAATGTTAATACTAAAACTCCGAAGGTTGTTGACTTGCTTTCTATATGGCATATCAGGAGATCATTGAGGATTGAGGGTTACAATTTCTTTTCTAAGAAATCAAAAAAAGACATATTTTATTTAATGGGGTCAGGAATGTATATTTGAGTAGATGAACTTTTAAATGTAGGAGGATTTCCTGATTATTCAGATGACATTGCACTCGGCTTTAGATTCTATTTACTTAATAAAAATAGGTGATAATTCCTTATCTTGCCATAGTTTCTGGCTTGAATAATCTAAAGGACTACTTTAATCAAGTGACGAGAATTTATTATGGGATTTTTTCTATTAGAAAACAATATAAGTATCTCACGCTTAATGGAATAAAAGTTACTAAAACGAATTATTTTATGAAGTTTATATATTCAATTTTTGATGTTACGAGGGAAGTAATTTGGTTAGTAAGTTTATTTTTAAGTGTATATATAACCAAAAGTATCATTGCTTTAATTGCTTGTTTAACATTATTGTTATTAAAATATCTTATATATAATATTTTATTTAATAAAATTAAATACAATTGGATTGAAAATTCTAATAAATGCAATTGGAATAGAAATATAGTACATATATTAAAAAATACCTTAATAGGATTTACCCTAAATATCCCATTTAGAACGTTAGCCTTACTAAATTTTATACTAAAAAAGGGTCTATAGAATCGAAATTTTTTCTAAGTAGCAATAAAGAAAAAATATAAAAGGATGTTTTTATGAATTTACTATTATCTTCAATATTGAAAGAAAATGGAATAGAAGCAACTGTTTTTCCACATAAATCACATAATAATCATTTTGAAGGAAGTATAGTGGGGTCAGGTAAAATAGTTTTTATAAAGGTATTTAGGAATCAATCTTTGTTTATAAATCAAAAAAAATCCTCAACCAATATTTGGCTAAGGACTTAATTTGTCATTTTAACTATCAAAACTTTTACTTTTTAATAACACCCTTCAAAAATTATTTTGAAATTGATTTCGATAAGGAAGGTGTTATAGGGGAGGCTGGCTCTTTAATTGCAAACTTTCATAACAAGCACTCTAATTTTATTTCTAGAAAAGACAGAATAAACTTATCTCCTCCGTCAGAAAGGATTTATAAGCTGTTAAATAATATGAAGACCCATTATAAAATAAATCAAATATCTAGTCACTTTAATGTTATAAAACATAAATTATCCTCTTTAGATAATGAGTTTATGAATAAAGAAAGTATAAAATTTATTCACGGTGATTTTGGTTCTAGAAATATTAAACGTCATAATAATAAATTTGATTTGATAGATTTTGAACGGTCTAGATTAGATAATGTATGGGTGGAATTTATCAAATTATTTGAACTAGATTTATGTGATAGGAAGAAAATAAATGTTTTTAAATGTTCATATGAAAAAGTATCTTTCTTACTGATAATATCTAAAGATTTATATTATTTACTAATGTTTATAGAAGTTATTAGTATATACGATTATGTATCTTTAAATAGGGCTCCAAATTTTGAAAAAAAGCTGATATGCTATTAGATAAACTAAAGGTTATATATATAACTAGGAGGGGACAATGAAAGTATTAATTACTATGGCTGGACGCGGACAAAGATTCCTTAACAAGGGATTCACAATACCAAAATATATGATAAATGCACATAATAAAAGTTTATTTTATTGGTCAATAAGTTCTCTTAAGGATTTTTTTGAATATGAGTTTATTTTTATGGCAGTAAAAGAACATGATTGTGTAAATTTTATTAAAAGATAATGTAAATTATTAGGAATAGATAATTACAAAATTATTGAGCTAAATTCTTTTACTTGTGGACAAGCTGAAACTGCCTATAATGCCAAAAATTATATTAATGTTGATGAACAAGTAATGATATACAATATAGATACTTTTGTGAATCCGAATTCATTGAAAAAAAACATTTTGAAAATTATGATGGTATTATTCCTGTGTTTGAAACTTTTAGCGGTGATAACTGGAGTTATGTAAAATTAAATAGCTTTCGTAGGGTAGTTGAAGTGGCAGAAAAGAAAAAAATTTCTAATTACGCTTCTATAGGCCTCTATTATTTTAGGAAGTGGGACTATTTTCTAAATAGCTATGAAAGAAATAAAACCAGTATATTGCAACAATATAAAGAAATATACATAGCACCTTTATATAATGAACTTATTCAAAAATTAAATATTGGCATTCACGAAATTTCTAAGGAAAATATAATTCCCTTAGGAACACCTGAAGAGGTTGAAGTTTTTGAGAAGCTGGTACAGTAGCGTCGCATTAAAATTATTCAAAAGCGTCTTTTGAAACATCGATAAAACCCTTTAGCAGGATGGGGTAGCGTCAGGAAACTGCGAATTTACAACGTTAAGCAAATCATAGAATAGAAAAATCGGTTCCCTACAACGTTTAGGAACCGATTTATTTACTTATCTTCTTATGCTAAAGTCTCCGTTAGTTGAACAAGGAATTTTGTTGAAACACTTTCTTTATATAGTTAATAAGAAAATCTCTCTCTTCGGGGAAGGTTAATTCTAAAGTCTGTATTTAATCCAAGTTTTTCCAAGTGATATCATAAATAAGATTATCAGGATCTTGAAAATCTCTTTTCTCACTTACAATCTTCACAAAGAAATAATGAGCTTCAACAGATATATTGATATGTTCATAATTCCTTTTCTTAACCTTGATTTCTTCAACAATTTCGACTGTATATCCCGTCTCTTCTTTAATTTCTCTAATACAACATTCTTCAAATGTTTCTGCCTGTTCTTTTCCTCCCGATGGAATAGACCACATTTTTTTCTTCAGGTTTTCCTTGCAAGACCATTAACAATTGACCATTTTCATTAATACATACACCTGAAGAACCAAACCATTTTTGCACTTTAGTTTCCCCCCATGCTTAACTTTATAATTAATAGGATTCTACCAATCAATGAAGTTCCTTCTTCAAACCAACCTCCCTCAATAAACAAACAAGTATCTCTTAAATTCGCTGTTTTACTGGTTCCGTTGCAAAGTTTTCTAAGTGAGTTTACACTCTAGAAAAAAGGTACGAGGAGAATCACAAATGCGATATTTTAAAGGGAAACAGTTCAAGAAGGATATTATTTTGGTAGCCGTTGGCTATTATTGTCGTTCTTCTTTAAGCTATCGTGATGTCTCTGGAATTTTGAAAGAACGTGGTGTTTCTGTGCATCCTACAACCATTATGCGCTGGGTTCATGAATATGGGAATTTGATCTATCAAATCTGGAAGAGGAAAAACAAAAAGGTACAATCGTCGTGGAAGTTAGATGAGACTTATATAAAAGTGAAAGGAAAATGGTGTTACCTATGCCGTGCGATTGATAAAGAAGGGGACACATTGGATATTCAACTTCGGAAAAAGCGAGATCATCAGGCTGCCTATGCCTTTATGAAAAGATTGGTGAAAACGTTTGGAGAACCAGCGGTTCTCACGACAGACAAAGCCCCAGCATTACTTTGTGCATTTAAGAAATTAAAAGAAGAAGGTCTTTATAAACACACAAATCATTGTACAATCAAATAGTTGAACAATCTTATAGAACAAGACCATAGACATGTAAAACGACGTTTTGCTAAATCAGCAGGCTTTCAAAGTCTTCGCCATGCTTCGCGCACCTTGAAAGGAATCGAAAAGATTCATGCTTTATATAAGAAAAACAGGAGTTTTAAACCAGACTCCTGTTTTTCGACGTACAGTGAATTACAAAAATTATTTATAGTTGCATAATAGTTAGTGAGAAATTTCTCATCTCATTTGATGTTAAGAAACTTTGTAACAGTACCTACAGAGATATATTTCTTAAGTTTTTAACACAACACATAATATACATTATGTGTTGTGTTATTATTGATATTGCATTTAAACTCGTCTTATAATGTATAGGAAAGTGCTTGCTTTTTTATGAATTTGTTTACTTATAACTCAGCATATAATATAAGAAGGTGGGAAGATGCTACATAAATATCGTAAGTATTTAATTGATAAAGGAAAATCTCAGAATACATTACTATCCTATATCAACGATTTGCAAATTTTCTTTCAAGAAATGAGATTAAATCCAGATAGTTATGTAATAAGTAATGATATTAAAAAATGGATAAGAGATATGTTAAATCCTCGAGAAGGTAAAGCATTGTCTGTAAGTACGATAAATCGTCGTTTAAATACTCTCAGGAGTTATTTTAGTTGGGCTGAAAGAGAACAGTATATTAAAGTAAATCCTATGACAGATATTAAAGATTTAAAAGTAGCAGATGAAGAATATGAAAAGATCATGTGGCTGACAGAGAAAGAGTTTGAAGCCTTATTGGAGCGAATGAGGAAGTATCCTGTAAAGACTAGAGGAGTAAATCCTGAAGAAAAGTATCGGAGAGATAGAGCTATTATTTATATCCTCACTTATGCAGGATTACGTGTGGAAGAGTTATCAAGTTTAAAGATTACAGATATAGATTTAGATTTAAAAAAGATTAGGGTAATTGGAAAGGGGACTAAGGTAAGAACCATACCAATGTCAAACTTTCTTTATAATGAAGTATTGGACTGGCTTCAATTCAGAAATAAGATAGCAAAGGACAAAGAGATAGTTAACCAATCACCATATGTTTTTTATAGTCAACGATCTGAAAAATTTTCAATTCGTGGAATTCAGGCTATGATTGAAAATTACAGTACATCAGATAAAAAATTAACACCTCATATGTTTAGGCATACTTTTTGTAAATGGATGTTAAAGGCAACCAATAACGATATAGAGAAAATTCGTCGTTTAGCAGGTCATAGTCATATTTCCACTACAACGAGATATTTAAAGAATTCTTTTGATGAATTGACAGATGCTGTAGAAGCAATGCCAATCTTTTAAATTTAATTACTTATATTATTTAGGAGGGATTCATTTTGAAGGCAGTAATTATAGCAGAGAAACCTTCCGTAGCTAAAAACATTGCTGATGCATTAAAGATTAAAAAAAGAAATGATGGGTATTACGAGGGAAATAATTATATTGTTACTTGGGCATTTGGTCATTTGCTTCAATTATATGATGCAAAAGACTATGATGAAAAAATGGCTAAATGGCAAATGGATAATTTTCCTTTTATTCCAGAGAAGTTTCAATATAAAGTAAAAAGCAGCCCGAAAGATAGAGATAGGGCTGATAGTGGTGCGAAAAAACAGCTAAATATAATCCGTTCTTTACTTTTTAGAGAAGATGTTGATTCTATTATTTCGGCATGTGATTATGACCGTGAGGGGCAAGTAATTGGTGATAGTGTCATTTATAATATAAAAGCACCGAAACAAGTCTATCGTCTATTATTGAATGAATGGACACCAGATGAGGTAAACGCAGGGTTAAAACAAATTAGACCAAACTCGGATTTACGTCCTTTGCAAGATGCGGGAGTAAGTAGACAATGGGCAGATTGGGCGATTGGAATAAATTTAACTTCTGTTGCTACACTTAAGTATCAAAAAGGAAAAGGGCAAGCGTTAAATATTGGGCGCGTTTTATTACCTACCTTGAAAATCATTTATGATCGAGATAAAGAAATCGAAACGTTTGTACCGGAGAACTATTACAAATTAGTTGCTACATTTAAAACACAAAGGGAAGAAGAATTTGAAGCAACTTATCTGGAGGAGCAAGAGGAGAAGTTTAAAAATAAGGCTACCTTAGATGAAATATATAATATATTGCAACGTTCTTCAGGAGAAGTTATAGATAAACAGGTTGAACAGAAAAGAGAATATCCTCCTTTTCTATTTAATTTATCTAATTTACAAGGATATGTTACAAGTAAGTATAAAGGATGGACATCAGATAAAGTATTAAAAGTAGCTCAGTCTTTATATGAGAAAAAGTATATTACTTATCCCCGTACAGGAAGTACAGCTTTAGAGGAAAGTTTAGTCGGACGAGCAGCCAAAGTTTTAGAAGCAGTAAAAAAAGGATTGCCATACGAAGATGAAATCTCTTTTGTTAAAACAAAACGAGTATTCAATAATGCAAAAGTTGAAAGTCATAGTGCTATCATGCCTACGTATGTGCTTCCTAAATCATTAACAAGTGACGAGCAAATTGTATATACAGCAGTCAAGAATCGTTTTATCATGCAATTTATGCCTGTAGCAGAGCATGAAGAAACACGTATTCAAATTAAAATTAGTGATTCCTTAATAAAAGGTGTGTTTATTGCAAAAGGGCGTGTTCAAATTGTTGAAGGCTGGCGTAAAGTAGAGAAAATTGAATCCAAAGACAAGATGTTACCATTTGTCGAATTTAAAGAGAATCTGGAAATTACAAATGCAGATGTTACTTCCCATGTCACAAAGCCGCCAAAGCATCATACTGAGAAAACTTTATTACGTGTAATGGAGACTTGTGGAAAAAACTATGATGAAGAAGAAGCTGTGTTAAGTGGTTTTAGTATAGGGACTCCAGCTACTAGAGCGGAAACAATTAAGAAATTGAAGGATATAGGTTATATTTTTTCAAAAGATAAAAGTTTATTATGTAGTGAGTTAGGTCGAAAAATTGTAGAAACATTTCCTGTGAAAGAGTTGTTTGACTTGGAGTTTACGGGTAAATTAGAAAAAGCCCTGTCGGACATGGAGAAAAAGAAAGTGAGTCGAAGTGTCTTTTTAAACTTTATCTTTGATTTTACAAGAAAATCAGTAGAAATGATTAAAAGTGACCAAGATGTTATCTTACACCATGTTACGAGAGAACCGAAAGAGGTAGAGGTTTTAGGAAAGTGTCCAATTTGTTCTAACGCCATTGTGGAAGGACAAAAAGGTTTTGGGTGTTCAGATTGGAAGAATGGGTGCAAGTTTGTTATTTGGAAAAATGATAAATTTTTAGCAACAATGAAGAAAAAGCCAACAAAGACAATGGTTAAAAAGTTGTTGAAAGATGGGGAAACATTAGTTAAAGGTTTAACAAGTAAAAAGGGAAATAAGTTTGATGCGATATTGAGATATGAAAAAAATCCTGAGAATGAATTTTTTAGTTGGAAAATGAGTTTTGTAGAGAAAACATCTCAATGAGATTCCTAATGATGAAAATATAGGTTCGATTGAAAATGAGAAGATTAGAAAAACCTCAATAATGAGGTTTTTCTAATTATAGTGCTTAGTTAAAAGGAAGTATCCTATACAATAACAGGTATAGGAAAGCACACGTATTTTTTGTCTTTATTAAAAAATATAAAAGGTCCGTCAATAATAACAAAAGTTTTTAAAAACTTTTGTTACATATGTAAATTACCCTTTATTAGGGTATGAAATTTCCAAATATTTATTTAGAACAACTTGACTATTAATAATAATGATATTCAGTTTTTTTCTAGCTCTTGTTACCATCTGAAAAAGCATTTTTGTTGCATCATAATAGTAAGCCCTAGTGTTTAGTTTACCATTTTCATCTTTCATTGTATATTTTGGAGTTGCTTTACGTTTACAGTTATACGTTCCTTCCAAAAACTTCTCAAATTAAATTACCACTTCAGACCATTTATGCAGATATTCTATTATAATTAAAATAAAATATTATGGATGGTGACAAATTTGGCTAAAAATAATTTAACCGTTGAGACAATAAACAAGACTTTAGAATGGGGATATGAAAAAGCTTTAAACGGTTTACCTGGTACTGATAATATTTTGGAGTTAGCTGAAGACTATCTTTCTAAAAATGCTACTGTTGATGAAGCAATTGATTCTTTAATACGATGGCAGAATACAAAAGCTGCTACTTCAGGGTTCTTAACTGGATTAGGTGGATTGATTACATTACCTGTAGCTATTCCAGCGAATCTTGCTTCTGTTTTATATGTTCAAATAAGAATGATTGGTACAATCGCTTATATGAGAGGTTATGATTTAAAAAATGATAAAGTTAAAACCTTTGTATTTGCATGCCTTGCTGGTCAAGCGACATTCGATATTTTTAAAGGTGTAGGAATAAAAATCGGTGAAAAATTAACAGAACAAGTAATTAAAAAAATTTCAGGCGAAGTTATAAAAAAAATTAATCAGACAGTAGGTTTTAGACTAGTTACTAAATTTGGGGAGAAAGGAATTGTAAACCTCGGAAAAGCTATCCCTTTAGTGGGGGGCGTAATAGGCGCAACTGTAGATGGGATAGGTACCAATTCTATTGGAGAGATTTCTAAAAAGGTGTTTGTTGAAAGCCCTGAGGGAGATCTAGCTGCTTGTTTAGTTAATTAATTTTTAGTTTTAATATTGATTTTACATAAAATAAAAACGAATAAATAAGACGCTGAATTATAAAACATTGTCTTATTTATTCGATATACAAATTCTTTATATGAGCTAAATCTTGCCCTATCAACGCAAGAATATCTTCTTATATTTTTTTATGCTGTCAAAGCTTCTTTAACAAAAAAATTCTTCACTTTATGTAATGAAACACCGTTATTTCATATTAATTTTCGTGAGCAAAAGAAACAGGTAGCCTATATTTCTTACTGGTTGATTTTTCGGTTCAAATTTGTCTTGGATATCACATCTTGATAATGCCCTTCAATTAATATTTATTTTTAAGTGAATATTCATTGTGATGAGAATATTCCAGTTAAAGAATGATATTGGATGAAAGAAAGATAAATTATAATTTTAAAAAGTGAATGAACCATTTTTTCTGTTTTAAGAATGCCACCAACTGACATCTTATTTTAAAAAGATATTCGGAAACATCTTTTTAAAATCTAAACTTACTGCGTTTTCTTTATTGTTATTATTATTGATAGTAAGTAGATTACTTTGAAGTTGATTTTCTTCTCTATTATCTTTATATACACTTCCAGCTACAATGTCTTCATATTCTCTTAAAGTAATCGTCAGCTCTTTTATTTTGTTTTGTTGTTGTTCAATGTTTTCTTTGTATTGTTCAATTTTTTTCTGTGATTGTAATAGGTCATCGTAAAGAGATTGAATCACTTCATTGACGTGCTTTAAAGCACCTGACAAAGCTTTTGTATCATTACCATAACGTTCAATAATAAATTCGATATTAGGTAGTGGAAGAGGGGGAGCATCATTTTTTGTACTTAATAAAGGTGTATTTAATCGTTCGATATCTTTACGCTTCCTTCGAGACCATACATGTCTTTTTATTCCCGTTACATCTTCTAGGGCTGAAAAATTTATTTTCCCAGGTGTTTTTGATACATAATCTAGTAAAATTCTAGTTAATTCTTCATCGGTATATTTTTGGGGTCTTCCTTTTTCTTTTTTATTCAATGTAATGTATTCTCCTTTTATTAAGTGGTTTATTTATGCAATACAATTATTCAATTGTTTTAGGTAACTTGGCATCCACAATAGCTTTTTGATTTAATAAACGATTTAATTCATTGGCACTTGAAGATAAATTTTCTTGATCAATTAAAGAGTAATTTAATTCTTCTAGATTATAATTCATGTTTTTAGAAAGAAATGTTAACATGCTAACTTGCTCGTTAATTTTTCTTTTTAATAGTTTTGAATAGTCATTGAGCCAGGTCAGTCCTTCGTCGATTTTATCTGTCTCAGGTGAAAACAAATAATGACTACAGTGGCGACAATCCCCAGTACAATTGAAAGGATATTCGATATCAGTGCAATATCCAAAATCAACTGGTAAAAAGTTCTTTGTATCATATGTATATTTATATAGTTTATATTTATTAATAGTGTCTCTAGTATATTGAGAGAACGATGAGTCTGGTAAGGAAGTATTTACGTGCATTAATCTCCTATGTTTCTCAGTTAAATTATATACCCATGATTCAGTGAAATATGTAAGATGACTCCAGTAGCCTTTTTGTGTCTCTAAACGCTTATGTCCACCAATAATAGCAATGGTTAGCATATTAAAGCCTTGTAACATCATGTTGCAAAATGCTAAGTGTCGAGTATCTCCAGGAGAAATTTGTTCTATTTGATCATAATTGTACTTCTTTTTTAATATCTCGCGGTAGAACTGATCAATAAGAGAATCAAATTGTCTTAAAGGAAGAAACTCAGTATGCCTTGTACGTTCACTCCCAAAGTGTTCTTTATACATTTCATAGTATTTATAGGTAAATAAATACTGACTATTATCCTCTTTAGGTAGGAAGAACTTAAAGATTTGAACTAAATCATATATATCTTTATTAATTTGAAGTGTGTCTGTAATATCAATGTCTTTTAGTAAATTGCCTTTTTCTTTATTTCTGGGAAGCGTAATTTCATATTTATTTGTATTGTTTTTTGATTGATCTACACAATTCTTTTTAAGTTTTAGGAATTCTGTAGGGCGCATGGGTATAACAGTAGTTATTTTCCACCAAAGCACAACCGGAAAATATTTTTGTAGTTCAAACTCAGTTCCCTCAGTCAAAAATTGCTCAATCTTTTCATCAAAATATAGTATATGGCGATAATTGGGTAAATCCCTACTTTTTTGAATGTTATTAATGAAAGGAGAACAAATATCAATAAATTTATCTGAATTAGTAATGTCGATAAAGGAAAAGAAATCAATTGTATATTTAGCTAGTTCATACCTTTTTCGATAGTTTTGTTTACTTATGTATTCTTCCAAATCAATCAGATGATTTACATTAAATGCTTTTGACATATGAATAGATTCTTTTATGGCGCGAATAACATTATGTATATGATTGACAGAAAAAAGTTGATCAATTAAATGAATGGTATAGCACTTTAAAGCGATGTTTAAATTGCTATACAGTTCTATATCAAATAAAATTCCACGACGGTTATAGTCTTTGTCTCTTATGAACCATTTTGTATCATGAAAAGATTCATTTTCAATTATATTAGCGGTTTTCCATTTGTTGAAATTTTGCAGGAATGTTTCTACATTTTCTTTTGAGCTATGAAAGCGTGTCGGCTTTATGGAGATTAAGTTAATATAGCTATCTTTATCTAAGAATTTAGTTTTATTTAGCATTCAATGAGTACCTCACTTAGTAGAAATGTGATAATTTGGATAATCGAAGAGAAAATATTTATTTGCCTCGGTAATGATATTTTCAAAAACTTCGAAGTTAATAAAGGTCTCTATATAGGATTTTCCAAATTCTGAAATAGCTTGATTAATTATATCTAAAATTAAAATAAACCTTATTGTGTCACGGTATCGAATTGTATCAAAGTTAGTACTTTTTATAGAGGTATGAATATTTTTTATTTCTTCCACAATACTAATCAATAAATAAATATTGAATATTGCATTAGGACAGTTCAAACAAGAATCGAAGTTTGGAAAAGAGCACTGTGGATAGGTAATGCATTGTACATGTTTAGTTTTAGAAGGTTTTTCACCCTTTAAGATTTTAATAATGATCTCTATCACTTGATCTCTCGGAAGTTGCATTAATTTATCAACAATTGGTGCTCTTTCATTTTGATATTTAAGGAGCAGAAATGATATATCTTCTAATTGAGAAGGAGAATAATCATGTTTTAAAACTTGTATAATAGATGTACGATTTTCTAATAAATCAATTTCTGTAGTCTTATCCATCGCTAAATCAATGATGAAATTATAAAGCCATCCAAAAGTTCCACGGTTAAATAAGTTAAGTGAGACTACGTCTAAAGTGCCATCACGATTTGTAGACTGAACATAAGCAGTAATTGAATTTATATTTCTATGATTTCTTAAGTTTTTGGTTAATTCGTGAGATATTTCTGAATGTTTTCCATAGTTAGTTACAGTATAGAAAAAGTGAGTGAGTAAAGAGCGATTCATAATCAAACTATTAAATTTAGGTAATTTTTTATTTTTATTAAAAAAGGTATGAAAACGTGAGTGTGAATTACTATATTTGCTTAGCGAGCCAAGTAAACGATCTTGTTTTTTAGAGTTCCTACGATGTAATTCACAAATTAGCAATGCTGTTGCAGCTGGCATAATCATGTCTTCATTACATAGAAATTGACCTAAAGAACCCGTTTTAGAAATGTGGATTTTCTTACATACCACATAATAATAATTTACAATAATTTGAGCTTGATTAATTGAAAGACCCTTATCTTTAAGTTGTTTTAAATTGTAAATGTTTAAGCCTTCTATTTCTTCTAAAGGCAAGTTAGGAAGTTCGGTAACTATTGTGGATTTTCTCCATCCGTTAATAATATGCATAATAACAAAAAGCCAAGTTTGAGCATATTGCTTATTCTGTTTTGCCATTGCAATATGTAGGTCAATGTTATTCGCGTATGTATAAAAAGCAAGGAATGTTTGTTTATCATATATTTCTTTATCTCTTTTTAATTTTTCATTATATTCAATTTTATAGGTGTTTTTAAAGGTACATTTTACTTTACTACAACAATAATTCAAAAATTGTATAAAATTTTGTTTATGAGTACGTGGGATGCTCTCGGTGTTTAAAACTTCTTCAATCTCTTCATCAGTTAATAAAATGATTTCTGTCCTTAGATTGAGAATAATGCTATTTAGGGTGTTAAATAAAGAGCGTACTTTATCTGTAAAAGACTCTTCTTGGCCTCTAGTTTGGGAAATTTTTAATAATACAAATTCATTATATAAATTTACAGTGTTCTTTAGATTTTCCTTGTAATGTAATGTGTTAATTTTTCTGTTATATAATTCAATAGCAATCGTAGAAAAATTCTTTTTCTTCTTTGCTTTAACAAAATCTATACTACCTTTAGGAATTAAAAATTTAGTATTCGAATTTAATTCGTATGAATTAGTGTCGGAAGAAGAAGAGACCTCCAGCTTCTCGTTTTGAATTAGTTTGAGAAGTGTTTTTCTTGGCATTTCTAGTTCTTTGGAAGCTTGTTCTAGAGTTAGAAAACCCTTACTAGATTTTTGTAAGCTTAAAAAATTATGTAGTTCTTTTTCTGATATAAATGTCTCTTCCTTTGAGTTTTTTTTAGTGAATTTTAAAGTACCGTTTTTAATCATTTGTAGAACTTCTTTTTCTGTACAAGAGAGCTTTTGAGCGCAGTCTTTAATTGAAATATAATCTTTGAATGTTGTTTGTCTGTTTATGTAATCTGTTAGTTCTATTTGCGGTATTAAATATCTTTTTTGAAATTCATTAAAATATGCATTAGGAAATTCACCATTATGAATAAGAGACAAAATACTACTATCATCTTTATTCAGTTTCTTACAAACGTCTTGAACAGTCATAAATTCTTCAGGTATCTCGAGCATTGATTCGTAATCGATAATATCTGTTAAAGGTATATAAGCCCGTCTTTTTAAAACAATTCTATTTTGAAAGAAGGTGCCATCACGAATATATTTTTTTACAATATCGGGGTGTTTTGAAATTCGTGCTGCTGTTTCTTTAACAGAAAGATAATTTGGAGGGATTTTATTCTTAGCTTTTAGTTTTTCAATATCTTCTTTTGGAATAAACCACATATTTTTAGAATTCTTAAAAGCATTAGGAAATGTATCTGATTTAATATAGTCTCGAATAGTCTGTGGTTTCAAATCAAATTCTTTACTTGCTTGTTCAATTGTAAGATATGAATCATTTTTATAGAAAAAGATGTGAGCTTCAATGTCTTCTTTTGGCACATAATATCTTTTGTCGGAAGGAAATTTAAAAACATTTGGGAAAACCTCTTTTTTTATAAGGTCACGGACAGCTGCGATAGTGATATTTAATTTTTCACTTATGTCTTCTATGGTATAGGAACCTTCTTTTTTATGTAGTAAGTTTGTAAATGAAATTATATCTTTATTTGAAATATAATATATTCTACCTAGTTTGATTGAGTTCGGAAATGTACCAAGTTTGAGTAATCTTCGCGTTTTATCCGAGGACATATTTAACTTTTGGCTCGCTATAGATATAGGATAGTGCGTTCTTGAAATATCATTCCCTTTAAATTTAACAATATTCGCCTCTGTGATTCGCATCTCTTTTTTTGAAATCCATTCCGCATGTAATGCTCCGTTACTAATAAGTTTATACACGATTCCACGAGATAAGGATAATTGTTCAGCTGCCTCTTTTACTGTGAAATACTTCATGTTAAATCTCCTTAAATATTTATTGTAATTTATAGTTTTATTTCAGTATTAATATAAAGTTGATTAAGGTAATGCTCTAAGTTGGTTCTCATTCGTTTTGTATTTGCCATGTAGTCAAGTGAACTTAATATATTATCATCTCCACGTAAAAGTGCAACATCTTGAGGGTTTTTTGCAACTTCTGCAAGCATGTTGGTAAAAATCCCTCTACCTATATGTGTAGACCAGTCGGTATTACTTAGGGAAATGGATGCTATTTTGTCATTTGGATCTTGGGATTGTTTTAAATAATTAATAAAAGCTTTTTTTGCGTTAGTAAAATAGTAACGATAACTAGCTCCAGTCATTGGCATGCCTTTTTTATTAAGGAAGATAGCATTAGTATCGGAGCCTTTTACATATTGTTGGTAGTGTAATTTATATAATTGTCTTAGCCAATCCCTAAACCCGAGAATTAATTGATCTCTTGGCTTTTTGACATAACTTGATCCTGATCCATCTTTAATATCAACTCGATTAATACTATTTTTAACATTTAAAAGCAAGCCATCTTGACCGTAAGGACCTATGAGTTTAATATCGGATGTTCTAATATTTACTACTTCTCCAACACGTAAACCACCAAATATTTGCATGTAGACCCCTAATGCAATAGGATTCGCTACCTCAAATACAACTTCTAAAAATCTTAAAATGTAAATATGTGGTATGTCATGTTCGATGTCGCTTTTCTCTGATGAAGGGACAAGGATGCTTTCGAATTGAGTGTTAATGTAATCTACAATAGAATTTTTAGAATTAATTAAATGTTCATTACTTGTTGATAGAGTATTGTTCAAATTATTTTTTGAAAGGTAGATAAAAAACTCTTTTATAGTACGCCGATAACTTAGAACAGTTGCCCTAGATTTTCCTTCTAAAGTCAAATTGTTTAAGAAACAAATCGCATGCTCGAAATTTAAGTGTTCTAGAGAATATAGTTTATAACTCTTTTGTTTTCTCAAAAGAAAGTTTAAAAATACTGCTAAATTTTGTGTATGTATTTTCATTGTATTGTAGTTTCTATGTTTCCATTTGGAAAATATGAAATCTGTTAGAGGGTGAATAATAACCTGTTTAGTCATAGGTGTTTTTATAGCTAATGTGGCATGTTTCTTTTGTATAGGTTCCCTTTGTACATTCCTCCCAATACTAATCCATACAGGATACATAATAAACTTTATTCTTTTTGTTATATCTTCATTAAAAGGAAGAATGTTATTGTTTTTATCCATTAATTCTTGTATGAGGAACACCCCTTATAAAAAGTAGTAGATGACGAATCATTCTCTATGTAAATTATAAATAATATTGTGTATGTTGAAAATAATCATTTAATTGTGTGCATAAAAGATTTTAAAAATCTTATTATAGATATATCTGTAAGGGTTATTAATGTACAATATATTTAAGCTCATAATTTTTTTTATATGGTACTGAGGCCACTCGTGCTGGTATTATTACAATGCTGAAAGACCGTAAATATATAGATGTACAGAAAAACCAAGTGTACGCAACCGATAAAGGGAAAGTATTAATTACAGCAATTGGTGATAAAATACTGGCTTCACCAGAAATGACAGCAAAATGGGAGCAACGCCTTGCAGAAATTGGAGAAGGTACAGCTTCACCAGCGACATTTATGGAGCAAACGAAAAAGCTATCAGCTAAAATTATTGAAGATGCGGTAGAAATGTCGGAGAAATGGGATTTCACCGGATTACATGTTGAATCGATTGAACGAAAAGGATCGAAATTTACAACAGGTAAAAAGGTCGGGAACTGTAAAAAATGCGATGGCGATGTTATTGATAAGTCGACGTTTTACGGTTGTTCTAACTACAATACAACACAATGTGACTTTACCATCTCGAAGAAGATTTTAAGCAAAGCTATTTCGCAAAAAAACATGACGAAACTATTAAAAGGTGAGAAGACCGATTTAATTAAAGGCTTTAAAAAAGGCGAGAAAACGTTTGATGCGAAGTTAGAGTGGAAAGATAATAAGATTAATTTTGTGTTTGAGAATTAAGTGGTTTTAACAAATGAAAAAGCTCTTTCCCGAGTAAAATGTGCTGTATTAGGTTTGAAAATATAGATAGAAAAGAAAAAGCATGACAATTTTAAAATGTACCCTATAGAA
>NZ_NADV01000038.1:0-29111 GCF_003264175.1 Bacillus sp. SRB_331
AATTTTTTTATTAGGGATATTTAAAAAAAATCAGAGTCGTTAGCCTTCATGCCTTCATCCTCGATTAACGTGCCCTATCGTACTATAAGGGGTCACCATACATGCCCATCAACTTAAGAAAAATAAACGCCCTAAAACGAAAAAAATGAGCTGACTTCTCAAAGTAACTACCTGTAGAGAAAGAAAATTTTCGTTTAGGGGGTACTTCAAAACCTTAGCTTGATGGCGATGGGGTACAGCCAATGCACTAACATAAAACCCACGCTAAGGAAAAGGAAGCTTGATATAAAAGGATTTCTAGCGTAACAAAAAGGATTGTAATAAATAATGTTACAAATTATTTTTGATACAGTATTTTGTTACAGCTAAATTGGCTAAATAAAGGCTAACGCTTCTTGAAACCATCGTTGTAACAAAAACGTTCATTTTAGTTACAGCCCTTAGCGTACAAAGATCAAGGTTTTCTCTTCCAGAAAATGTATTAACGTGGGTTTTATGTCATTTAGTTGGCGGGACCCCTGGTTATGATCGTTAGTTTTTGGATTATTATGTTTCTCATGTATGGAGAAAGCCTGTTACAATAGTAAAGAATAACTTGGGTACAAATTGATAATGAAATGGGGAAATATGCTAGATGAAAGCAACCGGAGTAACTAGAAAAGTAGATGGATTAGGGCGTGTAGTAATTCCAATGGAACTTAGAAATACGCTTGGTATTAAAGAAAAATCACCATTAGAGATTTTTGTAGAAGGGGAAGACATCATTTTACAGAAGTATCAGCCTGGTCATGTTTGTGCATTAACAGGAGAAGTGTCAAATCGTAACATAGCATTAGCAAAGGGTAAGATCTCATTAAGTACAGAAGGTGCAGAACTATTAATAAAAGAAATAGAACAGTACCTTGTAAAATAAGTGCTCCTTTCAAGGGGCTTTTTTTTATGGTTAATACAATAATTTCACGTACCGTAATAATTAAGAAAAACTAAAAAACTACAATAATAGTCTACATTTAATCTTATGTTGAATTAATCCGCTAAATGGAGACTGTATTGTTTGTTTTGGATAGATTTCTTGCGAAATATGTACCTAGAGCAATATTTCAATTTAAATGTGATACGATAGTTATATATTCGTTTTGCTAGTAAAAGGAGATGAGTGTCGATGAAAAATCACATAAAAGTAAATGGAAAAATCCTTCAAACAAATAAAAAATGGTCACATCTCAAGCAAAGACAAAGACAACATATTTCTAATTGGTTACGTAGAGAATATACACAGTTTGTGAAAACACATTATAGAAAACCTAGAAAGTATGAACATGATGAGATTCTTCATGAAGTGATGAATCAAATACAGGAACGTGAAATTTGGATTCCTAATGGTGAAGTAAAAAGATATTATCTAAGCAAAATAGGAAAATGGTTTAGAAAAATAGAAAGTGAATGGGAATCACAAATATCCAACAGTGAAAAGCAGCATGTATTAGAAGAAAAGTAAATACAAACAAACCAGGGGGCGCATTTCATGGTTAATTTACAAGAAGATATGTATGAACAATTGAAAGAGAAAAAAGGGGATGTTACTGTATTTTTAAAGAATGGCGTTCCAGTACGTGGGCAGATCCTTGCAACGGATAAATTTATCGTTCTTATAATGGTTCATGGTAAACAACAACTAGTCTACAAGCAAGCAATCTCCACAATTCTTACGTAATTCTTTTTCCTTTTTCGAGAGAAGAGGCAAAAACAACAAAAAAAAAGAAGATTGAGATCAATCTTCTTTGAAAAAGGAAAAGATGACAGATTACTACTCCTAATCAATTATAATTAATCGTGTAGCGATATTCAATTCACTCTAAATTTTCTCAATATTTTTGCCTTATTATTAAATTATAATATAAGTAATTCTTTTTATTATTAGGGATACCGCCACATCGCCATCAAGCTAAGGAAAACAAAATACCCCCAGAACGAAATTTTTTATTACAAGTTAACACAAAATTTTGTTCTGGGGGCGCTATAAAACCTTAGCTTAATAGCGATGTTGTCGTACCCCTAAAAGAAGAAACACCTCAATATCCATGTATTTCATATACGGGGATATTGAGGTGTTTCTGTATATTACAAAAGTGTAAGGTGAATGTAATGTTAATCAATGGCGTATTATGTCGAAAAATCGCAGAATAGAGAAAGAAAAAACAAGTGTAGGAGGCTATATATGAACACACCGGTTGTAGTCGTTAAAAACGTCCAAAAAGTATACGGTAAAAAAGGAGAAAACCAATCACGCGCATTAAAAGGTGTGTCATTCTCGATTCAAGAGGGTGAATTTGTTGGCATCATGGGCCCATCTGGTTCAGGAAAAACAACTTTACTAAATGTAATCTCAACATTGGATAAAGCAACGGGCGGTGTTGTTGAAATTGCAGGTACAGATATTACGAAGATGAAGCAAGGTGAGTTATCTGATTTCCGTTCTCAAAAATTGGGGTTCATCTTCCAAGACTTTAACTTACTAGAAAACCTATCAATTTATGAAAATATTGCACTGCCACTTTCACTACAAAGTGTTCCATCACGCAAGATTGGGCCGAAAGTAGAAAAAGTAGTAGATATGTTGGGGATCTCAGCGATACTTCAAAAGTATCCATCTGAAGTATCTGGTGGACAGAAGCAGCGTTCAGCAGCAGCACGTGCACTTGTGCATGAACCAGCAATTATTTTAGGGGACGAGCCGACAGGATCACTTGATTCTAAAAACGCAGCAAGTTTACTCGATGCGATGACGAACTTAAATGAAGAACAAGGTGTATCTATTATGATGGTTACCCACGATCCATATAGTGCAAGTTACTGCCAACGTATTCTATTCATTCAAGATGGCGAATTATATAAAGAAATTCACCGCACTGGTACGCGTGAAAAATTCTACAAAGAAATTTTAGATGTGCTTGCAGATTTAGGTACACAAAAAGCATAAGAAAGGAGGTTCAAGCATGTTATTTAAGCTTTCCATGTCAGGACTAACAAGTAAGCTGAAAGACTATATCGTCTTACTTGTTGGTCTTGTCATATCAATTTCAATTTTTTACATGTTTCAAACGCTGGGACTTAATGAAGCGTTTCTTAAAGCGAATTCTACTATTGGTCATATTGTATTCGTCTTCCATGCTGGTACAGTACTACTAGCGATCATCACATTCTTCTATATTTTGTATGCGAATTCTTTTTTACTATCACTTCGTCAAAAAGAATTTGGTATGTATATGATGTTAGGAGCAAAAAAACATAAGATTACACTAATTATGTTTATCGAAACAATTATTATTGGGATCGTATCTCTTATTATTGGAATTGCAGTTGGTGTAGGACTTGCGCAAGGGATTGGGCAGTTACTTATGAAGCAACTTGATTTTACTGCAGGCGGTTATCAGGCATTTTATGTTCCATCAATGACTGTTACTTGTATTTTCTTCTTTGTACTATTTGTGTTATCTGCCATTATGAATAGCATTAAATTATCACGTATTTCAGTATTACAACTTGTACATGCGGATGCGCAAACAGAACGTGTTGTGTTTAAAGGGAAAATGACGGTAATAGTTTCAGTCCTTGGAATTATGCTATTAGCAATTGGTTATGCTTCGATGATTTACATGGATAAATTAGAACATAAAGGAATTATTATTGCGTTAATTACCGTGACATCAGGAACTTACCTGTTATTTGGAACGTTTTTACCACTTATCATTAACAAACTAAAAAGTAATAAAAAGCGTAGTGAAAAAGGACTGAATGCCTTTACATTTGCACAATTAAACTTCCGTATTAATAGCTTAACAAAGGTACTAGCGACAGTAACGATGTTAGTTGCACTTGGAGCGGGTGCTATTTCAGGCGGTATGGCCTTTAAAAATAACGTTATGCTTACTGTAGATCGTTTGACGATTTATGATGTAGCGATTCATAATCCAGCCACAGAAGAAAATAAAATTTTAGACGGTATTACATTTAAAGAGAAAAGTGAATATCATTACAAAACAGATGATAAATATGTGTATTATTTAAAGGAAGATTTAGAGAAAAATCGTCCTTTAATATACGATCCAAAAGATGCTAAATATATTGGCAAAACTAAACGAGTTTCTGGAGAGTTACCAGTAGGTGCTATTTCGAGTTTTAGTCAAGAGAAATCGGATAATGTAATTCCTAAGGAGTGGGATACGGCATTAAGAACGATTCAACCCGGTTATGTATACCCTGATCAAACCATCAAAATTGTAGATAAAAAAATGTATGATGGTTTGCAAGGTAAAGAGGGCGTTGCATTACTTGGAAAAGTAGATGATTTCTTAACATACAAAAAAGAATGGAAAAAAATTGACGAGTTGCAACTAGCTAAATATAAAAATATAGAAGCTGAAAGGCTTGGTAGTAAATATACAGGTTATAGTTTTATTCACGGCTTTTTCAGCGGAACTGTATTCATGGGCTTCTTCCTAGGAATTGCTTTTTTAGCAATGATGGCAAGTTGTTTAATGTTTAAAATTCTTTCTGGTGCATCAAAAGATATTACACGTTACCAAATGCTTCGTAAAATCGGTGTTCGCCGTGAATTATTAACGAATTCTATTTATAAAGAGTTATTCTTAGTGTTCTTATTCCCAGCGATTGTGGGTATCGCTCACGTATTAGTAGGTATGAACATCTTTGGACGTTTTTTAAGTGATCCGTACTTCCGTATTTGGCTTCCGATTGTTATTTTCGTAGTCATTTACGCGATTTACTACTTCATTACAGTTCAATTGTATAAAGGAATTGTTCTTCCGAAAGAGAAATAAGGGGTAGCACCACATCGCTATCAAGCTAAGCTTATGCAAAGTCAATTTTAGGCGAGATTGTTTCTTTTTTCTAAAGGGCAAGTGTAGATGATTGAAAGATTTGCATACGAAAGAAACCCTAACGGGTTTCACTTTTTTGAATTAAGCGGCTTGATTATCAGAAATGGTACAATTGTAAACGACACCTAATATATCAAAGACCGTTTTTTTCTCATATCGATGAGATTTCCGCCCGTTTTGCTGTAGGAGGTTAAACAGACGAATTAGAATCTTTGATAGCTCTTGGGTGTCTTTCTGTATAGCTTGGAAAAGAAGAAGAAAGTAATCTTTAATCATATATATGGCCTTATACTCACTCAGTTCTCGTTTCTTTTTCATAAGAAGTAATTGCCGCATTTGAAACATGGTAGAAGAACAGAGTAGAATGCCAATCAGTTGCCCATACAAATGGCATTCCAATCGTTCTCTTTTTATCTTTTTACAATGATGAATATGAAAGAATGATTTCCACGTTTTAAATAAAATCTCGATTTGCCAACGTAAAGAATACCAATCATGTACTTGTCCCATCGGGACAATATCTGTAGGGGTATTTGTCATATATACATTGATACCGCTAAGTCGTTTACTACGAGCAGAATACTTCATTCCTTTCTTTTTTTCTCTTACAGTTTGATCTTGTAATCGTTTTTGTTGTTGTTCTTTTGTTAGTCGATGAACAATCACACGAGTTGGGACTTTATCAGTCAGTCCTACATAAGCATCAGATATTTCACATGTTTGTCCTGGTTGAAGAGAGTTCATTACAACCTCCATATCTATCTGGATATACTCTGTACCTTTCTTGATTCTGCCATCTTGAAAATAATCAGGGTTAGGATTTTTTTGATAAATACGTGTATTCGATTTGATACGTGAGATATAGTAAGCCTTTTTATCTTGTATATATTGAAGATCTTTCAAATGAAAATAACCTAAATCTCGGATACATAAATCATTCGTTGTTACAGTTGGGACACACAGGGAACCGTAGGTTCGATCATGTTGTTTACCTGGACCTGTATGAATATGAAGGAACTGTCCACTTAATAAATCATACTCAAGCTGAATCTTTATTCCCGCTGTATGGCTGCATCCTCCTGCACCTGGATAAACGAATGAAAAAGGATCTGGAAGTTGAAATGCAGTTGAATCTAGGATACGAATACGCTTGAAAATAGAAGTGTATGGAGAAGAGAGCAGCTTAGCTGAAGATAACTTTTGGTTGAGAAGTTTGGCTAATACTTTCTGTAGAAACTGCACAGCTGCAGCGTTAAATCGCTGATTTAGTCCTTCGGGACTGATGAGCACTTCTGTTGATGCTTCTAAACAACTACATAACTGGGTTAAAGACGTTTTTGCTACACTTTGGCTTATCCATACACATAAAGCTATTAAATCTTTTGCCTGATACTTACTGGTCCGTTGTACAAAACCAACATCTCTAGCAAGATCCCGTAAGGTATTTGGAGATAAAAAACTTTGAATCTCTTGAGCAAATAGTTGTAATTCGTCAGACACAGAAACAGACATAAAAAACGCCATCCTTTCCTATGATTCTACAGAAAGAATAGCGTATTTTTTCATTTTAGGGGGCATTTCTTTTTATTAACTTGGTAGCGATATGATGATACCCCCTGTAAGTGAGAATTAAAGCTGTGTTTATGCTTGATGTTTGAATGTAAACAATTCATTTTCAGGTACCTGCAAAACACTCTTATTAGTATTTTTAACAGAGATACTGGCAGTTCTGTTTCTTTCTAAAGAATCTTGAATACTATCAGTTATTTTATTCGCAGCTAGAACAGTCAAACTAAAGAAGATTATCGGAACCATTGGAATCCAAGTATCAGCAGATAGAGAAGGATAGTACATCCCAATTAAACCAGTCCACTCATGTGTTACAGAATCAGCCTCATCACCATAAAGAACTGTTCCACCAAAAAACAAATTTATTAAACCTAAATGAAGCAACAATGTTAGTGTTTGTACGAATTGTTGCATAAGCATTATTATAAACGTTGGAACCAGGTGAGGAAGAATGTGCTTAACAACAATGTATAATTTTCCGCCACCGAGGATCTTTGCAGCTTCAACAAACTCTTCAGTTTGCAATTTCCTTACTTCATTTGCAACATATAATGATAGAGTGGGAACACTTAAAAGAACAATCACAGCCAATTGGAATAGAAGTCTTTGGTAAAATGGAGCCGGTATCGTCCCATTTGCATAAATAAGTACTTCTGATAATATGAAATAACAAATCATAACCATTGGTACGATTGTAAAACTATCAAAAAATGCTTCAATTTTTTTAAACCCTCTTTTAACATATGCACCAAGTAAAAAACCGATTATAACGCCTAACACCATGCGTAATATGGCTACTACGATTGCAAACCCAATAGTCCATTTTGCCCCTTCAATTATCAGATTGAGTAAGTCGTACCCCGCTCTGTCGGTACCAAATAAAAATTGCATTGAAGGTGGAAATGGAGGCACTTCAGGATAACCAGTTTTATCATATTGAAGGATTACTTTATGTATATTTCCGTCATTAAAAACAGTATTTCCTATACTTAGGACCATTAATATTGTTAAAAATAAACCACCTAACCAGAACCGTTTATCACGTTTTAAATAATTCCACATATTATATTTTCTCCTTCATCGCAGTAGGTACCAACCAATGGAAACATTTAAAAAATAAGAATATAGGTAAGTAAATTAATATTAATCCAACCGTGAATACCTCAACACTTTGGTATTCTTTAATAAAAACAAAGAATCCGAGAGTATTGAAAATCGATTCTATTATGTATAAGTTAGAGAGCATAAACCATATATTAGCTTTTACAAAGAACAAAGTACTTAATAGAACGTTTCTTAGTACATGGTGGTTTAAAATATGAAGACGATCCATACCCTTTGAAGCAGCGAACAACACATAATCCTTTCTCAACTCATCCTCAAATCTTAGAAGTAAGAACTTAACAAACATGATAACGGTAGGTATACAAAAACAGATAATCGGTAAGAGTCGCACCTTCTGGTCTCCAATTCCTGCTACTTGTGCTGCCATAACACCAGTTTTCTGGAATATCCATACCACCAACAATTGGGAACCAACAATAAACAATATGTCAGGTAAAGATTGAAGAAATAACATGAATTCTTTAATCCTATTCTGCCATTTTTCGTTAACCCTTAAGATTACGTGTACTAGTATAAATGACACTATTAATGAAACAATCAGTGAAATTGAGAGTATAACCATCGTCTCTTTATAGTGAAAAAATATTTGTGGGAACAAATCCTTTTTAATCTTCATACCATACTGCATAGATGAAGCATGTAGTATTATCTTCTCGCAAATTTTATAAATACTACTAAAATACCCTGGAATATCTATTGAAAGCCCTTTGAATAGAATTGGTAGAGAGCCAACCGCTAGTATACCGACAAACGACAACAATAGATGAATAATTAGCTCCCAGCCTGATAGAATGATTTTCTTCGACACAGAACCACATCCTTCTTACTTAATTTTCCACTCTTAATAATAGATTTAATTTTCAGAAATGTAAACCCTTATATCGGTATAGGTAAACTTTCAATGGGGCATTTACAAACTTGGAGCTCTATTATAGAATTGGCTGAAATCTAACATCGTTTAGAGCATCGTTATTTTAAAGTCCTTGATAGTTTTGTATTTCCTATGATAAGGGAAGTCCGTGAAAAAACGGATGATCTTTAGCCTATTCTATTACCGTTGAGGAGTTTGAAAAGGCCGTAATGGAACTTCTTACAGGGGTACCGTCACATTGCTATCAGGTAAAAAAAATACAACTACCCACAATGAGATTTTGTGCTAACTTGTAATAAAAAGCTTATTTTTTCGTTTTGGGGGTATTTGCTTTTCTTAGCTTGATGGTGATGGGGTAGCACCATCAAAACGCGAATTTCGTACGCTAAGGGTTAATCGTTTTTTTTACAGTTAATTCGTCTGTATTAATCGAAGGAAGGTTACAGAGGGGGAGCTGAAAGCTTATAAGTATTGGTTGGACTTTTTGTACAGCAACATCATACATTTGTTACTACCTATATTAATTTAATTGAAAATACGAGATACAAAAAACATCCTGCATGTTTGAACCATGCAGGATGTTTTCTAGTCTTTGTTTTTCATAATGTAAGAAACCAAACGAAGGATCTCTAAGTATAACCATACTAATGTCATCATAAGCCCTACTGCGCTGTACCACTCCATATACTTAGGTGCTCCACTCTGAGTACCATTTTCTATGGAATCAAAATCGAGTAATAAATCTAATGCAGCAACAATAATTACAATTGTACTTATGATGATACTAATTGTCCCACCTTGGTGAATATATGGAACAGTCACCCCTAAGATGCCCAGTAAGAAAACAATAAAATACATAATAAGAATTCCAAGTGTTGCAACCGTTACAACCGCACGAAACTTTTTAGTTACTTTTACTATTCGAGTTGCGTATAACACTAACATGGCAAATAAAATCGAAATTGTTAGTAATACGGCAGTTAAAGCGATAGAATCACCAAATCGCATTGTATAATACGCTGAAATACTTCCTAATAAAATCCCTTGTAATACTGCGTAAATCGGTGCGCAGATTGGTGATATACGAGGAATGAATATAACTACAAATGCGACAATTAGAGTAACTATTATAATTCCAATTAACACAGGTATTTTCATTGTCCCTTGTGTCATCTGTACGTATGAATAGACAGACGCTGCAAGAAGTAAGATAAGCAAAATGAATGTTTTTGCTATCGTTCCGCCAATAGTCATCGTAGAAGCATTTGTATTCTCTTTATGAAATTTTTCTTTTTTTAATATTGGATTAGTTGTTCTCATTTTTTCCTCCTAAATACACTCTACCTTTGAAGCAGATCTTTATATTTCTAATTTTTTATCAATGATACGACCTGTAATAGCTGTTAGGACAATTATGAATAAGCAAGTGAAACAAATATCTAAAATAGTGAACCCTTCACTAGGATACAGTGAAGTGTCAATAAAACCATTGTTATCTATGAACCCCGTACTCTTTATGGTGATTACATATTTCTCTAATTTACTTAAAACGTCCAGTATGAATGTTTGGATTATTAAAAATAAAGCAAGGAAAATAACTGATAAAACCATCTTACTCATTGATGACTTTATAGGAATCAGCTTTGTAATTACCATGGTGAAATAGCAGGAGATTAATATACTCATGAAATCGATTCCCCATAATAAAACAGAAAGTATGTGATGAAGAAATCCATATGCATATAACTTATGAAATTCTTGTTGGTATCCCCCGACCACTTTTCCTCCGTAGGTACTTTGGGAAAAATAGTATAGAAAAATTAAGCCTATTACTAGTAAAAGAATAAACATTAACGTGAAAAAGAATAAATTTGCATATATATATTTTTTTCCTGAGATGGCTGTATAACGTATCATAGTATTTTTTAGCATTTTATTGAAAGAAGGCAAAGCTATTAAAAGCAGTAAAAATGCAGTGATACCTATAATTAATACATATATACCTAATGTTATATCCTTTGTAAGCTGATTTGTTAGCTTTGATAGTCCCATCATATTAAATAAAAGAAGTAGCGAAATAGTAATAAATCCAAAATAAAGGATGGCTATCTTTTTTCTATTACAATTAAATAAATAGCGGAAAAGTGGATTCATTTCTCAAAAACCTCCTTAAATAACTCATGTACTGCTTTTCCATGGTGAAAACGAATTTCTTCTACATTTTCATGCAATACAATACTCCCGTCTTTTAAAAAGATTACCTCATCAAATATATTTTCAATTTCCTCTATTAAATGAGTCGAAATAAGAATGGTACTATCTTCACGATAAAAGTTAAGAATTAAATCTACTATATGCTTTCTAGAAACAAGATCAATTCCACCTAATGGCTCGTCTAATACATATACCGTTGCTTTCCTTGAAAAAGTTAATATTAGCTGTAATATCCCTGTTTTCCCTTTTGATAAGATGCTTATATTCTCCTCTAGCGGGATTTTAAAGTTAGCTATTAAATCTATTGCTTGTTGTAGATTAAAATCAGCATACATTTCTCGATAGAACAACAAAGCATCTTCTACGGTCATCCATTTTTCAAAAACAGGACTATCGGGCATAAATGAAACGATTTTTTTCGTTTCTAATCCCACCTTTTTATCTTTAATTGTAATACTTCCTTTAGAAGGAAAACGTAAACCCGAAATCATTTTTAATAATGTCGTTTTCCCACTACCATTTTCACCAACAAGACCGATAATTTTTCCTTCTGAGATTGTTAAGCTTACATCTTGAATCACTGTTTTTAAATCATATCTTTTCGACAGATTTTCAACTTTCAATAATTCTTTCATTCATTTCCCTCCTTTTTCTTTTCTAAAGAAGAACGGAGTATTGAGAGAACCTCTTCTTCCATAAATCCTAAGTTATTCATTCCATTTATAAAATTATCAAGCAACTCTTTTGCCATTTCTTTGCGTAGCTCTGTAATTTTTTCTTCATTCATTGTTACAAATCTTCCTGTTCCTCTACGTGTCTCAGCAATACCTTCCCGTTCTAGCTCTTGAAACGTACGTTGAATTGTATTTGGATTAACTTGTAATTCACCCGCTAATTCACGTACAGCAGGAATTTTTTTACCTGGCGCCAAACGTCCTGTTACAATTTCTTTTTTGATGTATTCCATTACCTGAACATAAATAGGGATATTAGGAGAAAACTCAGTTTTCATTTCTTTCCTCCTCTGTATTAGTGTACTAGATAAATAGTACACTAATGTAAATTATATGTAAATAGTTATTTTGAAAACCATAACAAATGGAAGGTGATATATTTAGTGAATTCATGTAAACACCCAAGTGCCAAAAACGACCGTTTAAGGAACTCTATTTAGTTTTAACAAAACTTAAAAAAATACGGTCAAAAACTAGTTCTAAAACTCATTGCCAAAAACAAAGTATCATAACAAACATCAAATACCGTTTAAGGAACCTTCTTAACGTATGAAAAAACCAAGTTTTTTAAAGAAATAAATCCTTAGTGTATGAAATTCGCGTTTTGTTGGTGGGACTCCCTAATTAATTCGCTTAATGGATTCGGTCTCGTCTGTTTTGGATACTATTTTATGTGAAATGGAGATATTATTTTTATTTCGGATAGATTTCTTGCGAAATATGTATCTAGAGCCATATTTTAATTTAAATGTGATACGATAATTGTATATATGCATTTAGTTGGTAAAAGGGGATGAGTGTTGATTAAAAACCATATAATGGTTAAAAGAAAACTCCTTCAGACAAATAAAAAGTGGTCACATATCCCGCAAAAACAAAAAGATCATATTTCTAATTGGTTACGTAGGGAATACATACAGTTTGTAAAAACGCATCATCGAAAACCTAGAAAATACGAGCATGATGAGATTCTTCATGAAGTGATGAATCAAATACAGGAACGTGAAATTTGGATTCCGTATGGTGAAGTGAAAAAATACTATGTAAGCAAAATAGAAAAATGGTTTAGAAAAATAGAAGGTGAATGGGAAATACAAATAGACAACAATGAGCGGCAGCAAGTATTAAAAGAAAAGTAGATACAAATAGGGGGCGTATTTCATGTATAACTTACAAGAAGATATGTATGAACAATTGAAAGAGAAAAAAGGGGAAGTTACTGTATTTTTAAAGAATGGCGTTCCAGTACGTGGGCAGATCCTTGCAACGGATAAATTTACCGTTCTTATGATGGTTCATGGTAAGCACCAACTAGTCTACAAGCAAGCTATTTCCACAATTCTTAAGTAATTCTTGTTCCTTTTTTCGAGGGAAGAGGAACAAACACCAAAAAAAAGAAGATTGAGATCAATCTTCTTTAAAAAAGGAATAGATGACAGATTACTAATCCAACTCTTAATCAATTATAAATAAACGTATAGAAATATTCAATTAGTTCTGAATTTTCTCAATATGTTTGTCTTATGTTTAAATTATAATATAAGTAATTCTTTTTATTATTATATGTTTGTTCTTTCCTGTTGCAGAATCCTTATTATAAGGATTCCTTTTTTTGTATAAAAAATCTACAAAGAAAAAAGATAAGATCGGGAACACAATCTTATCTTTAGCACAAGGAGTAAACTAAAGGAATAACCATCATATTTTTATAATACTCCAATTTTTATTAATTTTGAATATTGAAATCATAATTACTAAGTATATCTATATTGAGAAATTTATTACAAAATTAGTTATAAATGATTCAAAACTCCAATGTAAACTTTTAGCCATTAGTTTACATTCAAACACCTTTAAATATTGACTTCATACCAAACTCCCTGATATCCTCAAAACACACGACAAAAGTATACATTCAAAACATGATAAACAAAAAGATTAGAACATCTATGAAAAAAAAAAAGAAAAACCTAGATTCATACTAACTTTTCACATAATTTCCGTAATCTGAAGTTCACTTAGGATATCCTACAGTCTCTTCCTTAAGAATGTTTCCATGATATCTCTCTTAAAACTTTCGTAATTGAACTGAAAAGCGACATTATGTATTTTATAACCCGGATTTGTCACAAAACGAAAATCTGCAATACTTTGACCGAATCCTTCTCCTTGATCGGCAATTACTTTGATGGGTACTTTTGAAAGGAGAACTGCATCTGGGTTCAACAAATACCACATTGTTACAAAATCATGCATAGGACTTCCCCCTATACCAGGATTCGATTTAGAGTAGAAATTATAGTAGTAGTCTAACATGGGCTTGATGATAAGCCCTGCAAGGTCCTGTGTATTACGGTGAAACGCATCGATTTGTTGGACCATTTCAGGTGTAACAATCGCGTGTTGGGTGACGTTTAACGGAATAATGGTCAAATTCTTTGCATGCTGCAGAATTAAGTTTGCTGCATAAGGGTCTGCATAAAAGTTAGCTTCAGCCACAGCAGTCACGTTTCCAGGATAAAAAAAAGCTCCGCCCATACAAATGTATTCATTCACGTTCCGCATTGTTTCTAAATTTAGGACAAATGCCGTCGCCAACGAAGAGAGCCTTCCCAAATTAATAATTATGAGGTCATCTAAATTAGAATCTATAATCCGATAAATATCATTGATAGGGTAAGTCGGATAAGAAATCTCAGGCGGGATGATAGGTCCTAATCCCACTTTCCCATGTACTTCAGGAAAATACTGGACCAATATGCCTGTTAAAGGTACAGAAGCACCCAGAAATACAGGTATCTCTTCCTTTCCCCCAATATACTTTAAATAGTTAATATTTCTTATAGCATTCTCTCTTGATACATTTCCATAATCAGCTACAATCCCTACAAGTTGGATATCTTTACGGAAAAAGGTATACAGAACAGCAAAGGCATCATCAATTCCTAAATCTGTAAACAGAAGAACTTTTTTTGGCATATATCTTCCCCCAAAAGCAATAGAATCATAATTTCATTGAGCCTGTACTATATATATTTCATGTGTTCCTGAATAGTACGTTCTGGTTATCAGTCACTGCATATATCCTATATGTTTTTACGTCTAAAAAATATTTTTGTTTTGTATATCCTCTACATGTGAAGTTAACATAACACCACTTATCAGCAGTCACTGTATCTAAAAAACTAGAAAAAGTCCCTGCGAGTCTGAAGGGACTTTTCGCTCACATAATCAATTGTTATTGGAAGTTCTTTATTTATAGGTTAAACTCATGGAAATCTGCCGATCTACAAAACCAAATTCTTTATATAGTTCTCTTGCAAAGTTCATTGCATGAACATTTAATCGTATTTCTTTATGTCCTTTTAAAGACAATTCATCTAATCCTGCTTTCATCAATTTCTTTGAAAGCTTTTGACCACGATACTCTGGTAAAACGTATAATTCGTAAATGAATCCTACACTCTCTTGTGAAAAATAATCTTTACCACTGCCAATTAGAATCCATCCCTTTAAGTCATCATTTAGATTGTCATCGTCTTTGAGTACTAAGTAGTATGCTCCTTGTTCTAATGCTGTTTGTATAATTTCTTTTACTCGTTTTTGTGTAGGTTTAAAAGTCTTGACTGTTCCTTCGTATAGAGCATTATCTGATTTTGCTAGAATTTCATTCAGATCATTTTCACTAGCTTGTTTAATCATATTTTTCCCCTTTGTTTACATAAATTTCGTTATCAGTAGTCAATATATCTTGAAACCTACCAAAGTCACTTGAGTGGTTTTTTCCAATTTGAATAATAATAAATGAACTGAATTATTAAAGTCATTATTGCAATGCCAGTTAAGACTACAAAATTAATTAATCCAAAATCTAATAAATATATAGCTATTAGTGAAATGACTACAAGAGGGGTTGAAGCTAATACATTGTAAAAACGTTTTTTATAAAAAAGTTCGTCTTTTGCGATTATATAATTATTGAACATGAATATTCCTTCTTTCCTATATAAATTTATTGTATACCTAAATTTTACAACATATTAGTCATTTTTCGCGAAATATTCAAAAAACAATAATGAATCGAATAACTTTTAATTTCTTAGGGATTATTTTATGCCCCAAAAGGTACACCTTTTGAAGTGCAGTAAACTCTATTAAATTTAGTACTTCAGAAGGTTTAAAAACCTATTTTTGAAGTACTAAATAATTGATTACACCTTTTGAAGTATTTTTGGTATAATTTCATTAGAAACATTTTTGAAAGGATGTCTATTTATTTTGAATACAAGGAAATTTGGATATATAAGGGTTAGTAGCAAAGATCAAAATGAAGATCGGCAGCTCGAAGCAATGAAACAACTCATCACTGATGAACGAGATATTTTTATCGACAAACAAAGTGGAAGAGATTTTAATCGTGATCAGTACCAACTCGTAAAACGCATGTTAAGAAAAGATGATATTTTATATATTCATTCCCTAGATCGTTTCGGTAGAAATAAAGAAGCTATCCTTCAGGAGTGGAAAGATATTACCCAAAATATACAAGCTCACATTGTCGTATTAGATATGCCGCTTTTAGATACGACTCAATATAAAGATAGTTTAGGAAATCTTATTACTGATTTGGTACTTCAAATCTTGTCCTGGCTTGCTGAAGAAGAACGGACGAAAATAAAAACTCGCCAACGTGAAGGCATTGAAGCTGCAAAGAAAAAAGGTAAGCATTTGGGTAGACCCAAAACTGAAATAACTCAGGAATTTATTGATGTATATAACGATTGGAAACAAGGAAAGATCACAGCGCTATACGCTATGAAAAAGTGCAATATGACAAGCCCTACATTTTATAGAGTAGTCAAAAGGTATGAGGATAAGGAGTGAAAAATATAGGATGAATACAAAAGAAATCCAAAATACAATACAAGGCTTCTCTTCTTATTTATCAAACAAAGGAAGAAAACCTTCCACAATTAAACGATATATTTACGATGTGGAAAGCTTCATTCAATGGCTGCACCAATCAAAAAGGTTTACTGAAAATAATCTGTTTGAATCACTCCATAAAAAAGATTTCGAAGCTTTTTTTAATTATTTAAAAGAAGATCGTCAATACTCTGATAAAACTATACACCGCATATATATTGTCTTAAATAGATTGTACGAATACTTAGATTTACCAAGCCCGATTGAAGGGATCATTCATATAAATCCACCCGATCGGGCATTACGTAGTCAGGATTTCGTTTCTCTCTAAGAGGAGAATCGTCTAAAAGAGGTTATCTCTTCATTAGAAGGACTGACTGAAAAACAAAGATTAACACGCCCAATGATCTTAGAACGGAACATTTCTATCGTTACGTTGCTCCTGGACTATGGATTATCTTTAAAAGAGCTTGTTTCTTTACGAATGAAACACGTTCATTTCGAAAGTAATACGTTATCTATTCCTGAAGACTCAAAAATAAATCGTACAATCCATTTGAAAGAAGAAGACAAATTACATTTATACAATTACTATAAAACTATTCCTGAACCTGTTCGTCCTAAATACCACAGCAGCGATCCATTATTTATTGCTTTTGAATTTATTCGTGGGACATATCATTGGAGCTATGACGATGATGCTCCAAAATTTTTGACTGAAATCTCTGTTCAAAAAATGATTCGTTTAGAAATAAAACGTGCGAATCTTCGAAAGGGGATTTCTGCTCAACATTTCCGAAACACCTTTATTTTAAGAATGATTCAACAAAAAATCACTTCCGAACAAATCATGAAGCAAATCGGCTTTAAATCTCTCTTATCTTTAAAAAGATATTACGATTAATAGGCAATACCAACTAAACACAGATTAATCAACATCACTTAATGTGTAATTTTTACACACCTACAGTTTTTTAATTATTTTAAGGGGGAACGAAAAAATTACAATGAGTAAAACGAAAAATCATATTACGTTCATGAGTATACGCTACTAGATAAAACTACTAAATCCATTAAAATTGAACCCTGGCGTTCATTTAAGGAAGAAATGCGTGTTCTGGTAATAAAAGACAGCGACATATTCCAAATTCAAATGATAGAAATAAATCCGAATAAAAAGTAATATAGACCAAGAATAAAAGTTTTAAAATTAGTGATAATTCAACTTATGGATAAAAGAATAGTAATGTGCTTTTAACTTCAAAAATAGTCTAAATCCTTAAGTTGATGAATGTGTGGTAATACCCCATATAGTTCAGATAAAACAAGTTCAAATGATATAAAGGTTTCTCACTTTGGAAATCAACGTGATTCATTGCATTTTTATCTAGACGTAGTGGGATACAAAAGTTTGAACTGCAACAATTGCATGGGGATATTTATTGTATTATCTGAACTATGCGGGAAATAAATGGCATAGATACATTGGGGAATATCGCTTCCTCCAACTGAAAAGGCAAGCTAATCAAAAGAAAGAGAAATGATTATATGAAAACATCACTTCTCTTTCTTTGTATTTACGAGTGGTTCCAAAAAGAAGGAATGGTTGCCGTACCCCATAAATGATTACTTTTTCATCCACGCATCTACTAATTTTTTATTCTTTTTTATCCATTTTTCAGCGGCCTGTTCAGGGTCATTCGATTCATTAATCATGGTCATCAACGTTCCGAGTTGCTCATCGGTCATGTTCCAGTTATCAAAATACTTTATAAGCTCTGGATAATCTTTTTCAAATCCTTTACGAACAGAGTAATAAATATCATCTTTTTCTCCATACACCTTTTTAGGATCTTTTAAATATTTAAGATCAAACTCTGAAAAAGCCCAATGTGGATTCCATAATGTTACTGCAATGGGTTTCTTTTGATTATATGCTTTTTTTAATTCACTCATCATAGCGGCTTCTGAAGATTGAACAAGATTTAGCTCTATCCCATATTTGTTTATCGCTTTATCTGTTAAGCCCATTAAACTGCTGCCAGGTTCAATACCAATGATTTTATTGTTGAATTTATCCTTATTTATATTCAAATCCTCAATACTATTGATATCTGTCATGTATGAAGGAACAACTAAACCAAGACCAGTGCCTTTATACCACGCTGATTTTATTTCAACATCATCCTTATATTTTTCATATAATGGCTTATCAGTAATTGGTAACCAGACCTCTAAGTTGGCATCCACATCTCCTCGTGCTACTCCGGTCCAAACGGCTGCCTTTTCTAAATATAACAATTCAACTTTATAACCCTTTTGCTCAAGTAATACTTTCCACATATTTGCGGTAGCTATGTTTTCTTTCCAACTCGTTACACCAATTTTGATTTTGCCCTTTGCATTACTGTTCGCGCCACTACAAGAAGTAGTAAGTATGCTAATTAATAATAGTATGCACAGAAGCCATATTTTTTTCTTCATCAAGCTCCTCCTAGTCTCTATGATTAGATATTTCTTCTTTAACTAACGTAGAAAATTATTTCAGTAAAGCTAAATACTTTATAATTATAAATAAATATTTTATAATTATAACTATGAATAATATAAACTAACTATTAATAGCTTAACAAAAAAATCAAAAAAAGTCTTTGATGAACTATTGGAATGTACTATTTGGTTTAGAAATAGTTACAGTATTTGTATAGAGTCAAAGAAAAGGAGTGAAAGAATGAAAGAAACGAAATTACGTGTTGAAAACGTTACAAAAGTATTTGGAAAGAATCCTTCTAAAGGAATCGCTTTACTAGAAGAGGGAAAAAGCAAAGCTGCTATATTAAAAGAAACTGGTATGAATATTGGCGTGAACCAGGCAAAATTCGATGTTTATGCTGGTGAAATATTTGTCATTATGGGATTATCCGGTAGTGGGAAATCTACACTTGTTCGTATGTTAAATCAGTTAATCAAACCGACTTCTGGCCATATATATATTGATGGTGAAGATATCGCAACAATGGGAAAAGAATCTCTTCGAAAAGTAAGAAGAAACAAAATGAGTATGGTATTTCAAAAATTCGCCTTATTCCCTCATCGAACGGTTTTACAAAATGTTGCATATGGTTTAGAAATACAAAAAGTATCAAAAGAAGAACGAGAAACAAAAGCGTTAGAATCTCTAAAATTAGTAGGTTTAGAAAACAATAAAGACAGTTATCCGGAACAACTTAGCGGTGGTATGCAGCAGCGTGTTGGTATCGCAAGAGCACTAACAAATAATCCAGATGTCCTACTGATGGATGAATCATTTAGTGCGTTAGATCCGATTATTCGAAAAGAAATGCAAAATGAATTATTAGAACTGCAAGATAAAATGAAAAAAACGATTATTTTTATTACACACGATCTAGATGAAGCACTCCGAATAGGTGATCGTATTGCTTTAATGAAAGACGGAGAAATTGTTCAAATTGGAACACCAGAAGAAATTATGGTGAGCCCTGCAAATGAATTTGTAGAGCAATTTGTTGCTGATGTAAATTTAGGAAAAGTTTTAACCTCTGAATCCATTATGAAAAGACCGGAAACCTTATTAATTGATCGCGGTCCACGTGTTGCACTCCAAATCATGAAAAATGCTAGTGTTTCTAGCGTATATGTAGTGAATAAGAAACATGAGTTTTTAGGTGTCTTAACTGCTGATGATGCTAGTAAAGCTATTAAAAGACAGGTTCCGATAGCGGATTTATTAGTAACAGACATTCCTCCTGTTTATTTAGATACTCTATTAGAAGAAATGTATATAAAAATGGTTAAGACAAAGTTACCTCTTCCTGTTATAGATGATAAACATAGATTACGAGGGATAATAAAGCGTGAAAGTATTATTCAAGCTTTAGCAGGGAATGTAGAGGAAGAGGTGAATGATAATGAATAGTATTCCACGTATTCCTTTAGGAGAATGGGTTGACACACTTGTTACAAGTTTGTATCAGCATTTCGAAGGGTTTTTCAAAGGGTTTTCTTTTATTATCGGGGGATTTGTTGATTTATTAACAAATCTATTAATATTTATCCCAGCCATTATTTTTATTGCAATCACATGCTTATTAGTTTGGTACACCTCCCGTAAAGTTTCACTTATGGTATTTTCTTTAATTGGATTTCTGTTTATCCTTAACATTAACTATTGGGAACAGACCATGCAAACACTAGCGCTTGTCTTGACGTCTGTTATTATCTCTATCATTATCGGTATACCAATTGGGATTTTGGCATCTCAGAACGGAAGGTTTTCCAAATTTTTAAAACCAACTCTTGATTTTATGCAAACAATGCCTGCATTCGTTTATCTTATTCCGGCAATTACATTCTTTGGTGTTGGAGTAGTACCAGGTATTATTGCATCTGTTATTTTTGCAATGCCACCTACTATTCGCTTTACTGAGTTAGGGATTAGGCAAGTACCAGAAGATTTAATTGAAGCAGCTAATGCCTTTGGTTCAACATCGTCACAGAAACTATTCAAAGTACAGCTTCCACTTGCAACTGGAACAATCATGGCTGGTGTAAATCAGAGTATTATGCTTTCTCTATCAATGGTTGTTACTGCATCTCTTGTCGGTGCACCAGGTCTTGGCGTAGACGTTTATCGGTCGGTTACACAAGTTAATATAGGTATGGGCTTTGAAGCAGGCCTTGCTATTGTAGTAATTGCAATTATATTAGATCGAATTACACAAGGTTTTCATAAAAAATAATTATAATGTACATACTAAAAGTTATCATTTGAAACCGCGAGAAATTTATTGCTTAAAGCTGGTGCAAGTAAGGTAATATTAGTTGGTATTATCCCTTTTAAGTAGAAAGTGTAAAAAGACTACATTCTTAATGTGGAATGTTACACTATACTTGAAGGGATATTTTAATGAAAAAAAACATTTCAAAAATATGCAGATACATTTAAATTGAAAGCTGTACATTTGTATAAAAATGATGGACGGAGTTATGATACGATTGCTAAAGAACTAAGAATGCCAATTGCTACTCCATTGAAAATGTGGGTAAAACAAATTCCCAATGGTAACGCACTTTCTCCATATTCACTTATCCAATGATAAAGAGTATTCGAATGGATAGATAATTCTTTTGAAACCTCTTTCACAAACATATTCTCTTCCAATAGTAATTGGACTGCAGCCAATTTAAATTGACGATTATAGACTTTTCTACTCATAAACTGAATCACCTTTTTCTTTTAACTTAGTGTGCAATTTATTGTAGCATCTCCAATCCTTTTTAATTCCAGTGATATCTATAATGATTAAGGTATGTCATATATTTCTTTATCTCTTGTTTCAACTCAGTAAAACACTCGTAAGGTTTTATATATGCTTTATCTTTCAGATGGCCAAAAAACGATTCTTGTGGTGCTTTATCCCAACAGTTTCCTCTTTTTGACTAATTTCTGGTAGGTAGGACTTGTGTAGTGGGAATCTTAATCAGATTACCATATTCATGAACAGATACATCCGATTATTAATATATTAATGAATACGAGATAGACGAAGAGTAATTTCAATTTCTATTAATGTTTCATGAAGTACTGGATATCTAACCACATTAGTATGGCGAGGATTTAATTTTTAAAAGTTAAGAATAGTCAGTCTTAATTCTATTGATTTACTATATATTACATTTATGTAAGTGTTGTTATAAGGGCGTTTTTTAAAACTTTCCCCTAATAAAGTTTTGTGTGATATGAACCATAAGTTTGCGGCAAACTTATGCTTCCAGGATTTGAAGAATATTTTTAATGTCGCTTTTAAATAAAGTCACGGTGTTTATAAAAAAGACGCGATGTTTTGTCCCTTTGGATCTGTTTATCTAAGGGGATGTTTTTATAGTGAAAAGAAAATCTGAACTGAAAGGCGGATTAAGGAACTGTTGAGCGGCAATAAAGTTACTCCACTAAAAGGCCATCTAATGGAATTAAGGAAAGGTTTATTCAAAGGGAAATCGAAGTTAAGTTATGGCATTTTATTCGATAATCTAGAGTAACTATCTTATGTAAGGAAGGCACTAATATGAGTCTTGGAAATATAAGTACTTGAAAGTTGTACAAAGAAGGTTTAAAGGCATTAGGATAGTTGTGAATATATAATTATGAAACAAAGTGAGTTAGAACTTGTAGAGGAGATGAGAAGATGGCAATTAGTGCAGAGAGGAAGGCCTTAAGATTGATGAGGTTGCGTAGAATCTGCGGTTATAGTGCGGCAATAGCAGTAACACCTTACCTGCTGATCAAAATTGTATGGACTTTTGGTTTCTTCCTTCCAACCGAGCAAATGGGTGACGCCAGCTGGCGCATTATAAACGCAGTAACCGCCGTTCTCGCTGCGATTGGCATCCTTCTTGCAATGGCGTTTTGCAGGCCATGGGGGGAGCGGCTACCTGCGTGGTTGGTCGCTCTACCCATTTGGGTTGGTACCGGTTTGCTCGTTCCCATTTTGTTGATTGCACCGATTCTGGGCCCTGCAGCTATGATCCGGGATCAAGAAGCAGGTGCCGCCGACTTCTGGGTATACGAGCAGATCTTCGTCATGATCTCACTTTTCGGGATTGGCATCTTCCTGCCGCTTGCATTAGCGGGGTATGCAATGGCACGTTGGCCAGAGGCGCTGAGTGGCACAACCGACTACAAGGAGTTGCCGGGCAATACTTTACAACTACAGATCATCTTAGCTAGGATTGTCGCTGCCGGTTGCATTCTGCTCGGTGTTATCAAGGTGTTTTGGGCAGTTGGTGGCTCTTTTGGCATCGACCAGGCAACTATGGAGGGACGCGATGTATGGTGGTACCTGCTGTCATTGAGTACAGGTGTGTGGTCCTTTGCTGGTGCGTGGGGCATACTGGTGGTATCATCCCGTCGTGGATCAAGGTGGTTTCTACCTCCTATGGCAGCGACATGGATTTCATCGGGAGCGTTGTTCTCCAACAACCTCTATTCCGCCTTATCTTCAGTTCGACTCGATGCGCCACCCTCCCCAGAGTACCCATTGGCATGGTTGTTGACCACACAGGCCGGCATCGTCTTAGGTGTAATAATGGGGATGATTATCCTGCTGGTGCTGCACGAACGCCGTCGAGCCCTTCGAGATGAGTCCAACTGAAGTTGATTACACAGAACCACGGACTATTAAAATTGTGCAAGAGCTCATTTCGCGTGGAGAAGAGTTAGTGTACTTTACAATCGAAGATTTTCGAGAGCAAAAATAATTAGTGGTTTATTCGATTAAAGGGCGCGATTGTGGAGCAAACACAGGTAGAAAAATGATTAAACTTTTTATAAAAAATTATTCCTAGCAACAAATAACCCAAGCATTTTGATCAAACTTTTTTCAAAATGTTTGGGTTTCTTCTGTTGAAAAATCAATTTTTGTAGCATGCTTTTGATCAAACTTTATTACAAACCAACAGCATTCACGGCAAGCTTATGGGTTAATAATTTATCCACGGCAAAGATATGCTTCCTTTTCCCTCGAACAATCAACTAAATCTCCTCAAAAACATGTAATTTCCGGCAAGGATATGCTTCCTTTAGCGGCAACTTTATGGGTAAAGTCACAGAAAGAGTTGTCTCAGTATTCTCCATGTTGTAAATATGCCAAGAAAAGAGAATCCATTTGGGTTCTCTTTTTCTTTTAAATTTGAGTCCTTAACCTCAAATTTAAAAGACGCATTAATAATTGTTATAATTTAACAGAAAAAATCACCTTAACATACAGCAAATACAAAAAAGACCGGATATAATATCTGGTCTTTACTTATTATTGATTAACTGGATTTTCACAATATTTCTTTGCAATTGCACTTGCCATATCAATTGCCCTTTGTAGAGTAGCGTGTTTAGAACTAAAATCATAAGGCTCAAATCCAAATTCTTCATAAATTTCAAAGGAGATGCTTGTTACAAGTCTATACTTTGAAGGGATAGCTTCATTATCAATTGTTAAATGGAAATCATAACGATCGTCAAAACATAATAGTTCAACTTTGAATGTATTATGTGTGCTTGCTTGGCGAAATTGATAATACTCAACTGGATATAAATAATCACCTTCATTTTTGTAGTTAAAGTCTTTAAAAAAAATCTTAATCAACGCCCCTCGTGTGTTTTTTGGGATATTTCCTATTTTTATCATAAACTCTTACCTATTACAAAGTACATAATTATTAGATTTATTATTTATAAGCGTTTCAAAAACGATGGTTTTTGATAAATGTAAAATGAACAAAATTTAATCTTTATAAATCGCTTAACTGTGTTATCAAAACTATTGTCAAAATCAAATTAACTTTAACTACCCTTTATAATAAAATTATCTTGTAAAGGTTAGGTGATTTCATGAATTCATACATTTATGGCTACGCAAGGGTAAGTACTCAACAACAAGATTTGATTCGTCAACTAGACATGCTTCAAAATTATAACTGTACTGAAATTTTAACTGAAAAAGTAACAGGTACGAAAAGTGATCGTCCAGAGCTTGCTCGATTAAAAGATAAAATTAGACCAGGTGATACATTAGTTGTTGAAAGCTTTTCTAGATTAGGGAGAAGTACCAAAGATTTAATTGAACTTGTTGATTTTTTTGAGAATAAGGGAGTTAAGCTAATTAGTATCAAAGAGCAATTTGATACTAATACACCTCAAGGAAAATTGATGTTAACAGTATTTCAAGCATTCAGCCAGTTTGAAAGAGACTTAATTTCTCAACGTACTCAAGAGGGACTTGAAAGTGCAAGAGCAAGGGGGAGAGTCGGTGGACGTCCTCGTGTTAAGGATAGCTTCATTCAAAGGGCATTAAAGTTATATGATTCTAAAGAATATAGCATACAAGAAATTGTAAACATGACAGGTATTAGTCAGGCTACGCTTTACCGATACATACGAAAAAATAAATAAACTGAAAAAGATGAATTTGCTTATATAAAGAATTACATTATAAAATAGTAAGAAGAATAGAAAGAAAGGGAGAGGAAACCCATGTCCACAAAATTAGTAAATTTACGTATTGATTTCGCTTTTAAACAGTTATTCGGAACGAAGAGATTTTAACTGGATTTCTAAACGCTATCCTAGAAGAATCTTTAGATGTACCTATTGTATCTCTACAACTAGAAGATCCACATCTTCATAAATCTTATGAAGATGATAAGTTATCCATATTAGACTTATTAGCAACATTAGACAATGGCACGCAAGTGAATATAGAGATACAGCTTCGAAATACAAATGATATGGTGAAGCGATCTTTATATTACTGGAGTAAACTCTATACGTCCCAAATGCAAGAAGGGATGCCGTATCGTTCGCTTCGCAAAACAATTACCATTAACTTATTAGATTTTATATTATTCTCGCAGGATGATTCATTTCATACCGTAGGACAATTATGGAATCCCAAAAAGAAACAGATACTAAGTGATGATATTGAAATTCATTTTGTAGAAATTCCAAAATTGGTCAAACAATGGCATGAAGAAAAAGTAAATCCATGGGAAAATGCATTTGTTCGCTGGATGTTACTATTACCAGCACATGAAGATGAACATTTAACTCAAACATTGGAGGAGATTGCGATGAATCAAGATCCAATTTTACAAAAGGCAATGAATAAATGGGAAAATATGAGCCATGACTCTTCTTTCCGAACAGCTTATGAAGCTCGTGAAAAGTTACTTCTAGATGAGCAAGCTAAGTTAGCACATGCTCGAGAAGAGGGCTTAGAGGAAGGCATTGAAAAAGGTATTGAGAAAGGGAAAATTCAATTAATTCGTGGTATGCATAAAAATGGTATGCCATTAGAAGACATTGCAAAATTCACAGGTCTAAGTACAGAAGAAATACGAAAATTACTATTATAATACGTATTATTACAAAAACTTTACGAAAAATATCGCAAAGTTTTTTATTTAATCCTTTAAACATCAACTCCTTAAAATGTTTTTTCCTTTTTTAGACAGTTTACTTTTAATTTATATTAGTATGATTTTAGAAGTAAGTTGTACCGTTTGTAAAAAGTTTGATTAAAAATCCTATATAAGGCCTCACCATACATGTCCATCAACTTAAGAAATGTATACACCCCAATGTTGATTTGAAATAAAGTCGTACCGTTTATATGAAAAATCCAACTTTTCCCTAGCTGTAAGAATCCTGGGATTTTTGCACCAGAACAGTATTATATATCGAGAAAAATAAAAGACAACTCTAATTAAGAGCTGTCTTTTTGTGTAATAAATTTCAAAAAATCTGAATATATACAAACGACTATAATACGTTATGGTTATTATTATAACATGAACGAATAGTATTTTGAATAAAAAATATTTGAATGAGTTTTTGAGCTTTTTGTTAACAATGTTCAAAAATAAACTTTTTGTAAAGGTTTTCTTTGAATATAATTATTTATTTTAAAAATATAATCATGGTTATTGTATTTCAATGGTTTCCTTATAAACCTTAGCTATATATTTTACAAAATCAATAACGGGATAGTGTATGAGTGAACGGTGCTGCGCAAAACGAATCCCTTCTTTTTCTATTTCCGAAATAATTTGTTCGATTTCCAACTCTTTTTGTTGTATTCTATTATAATTTTGATATACAATGTTTTTCCATTTATAAGAAGAACCATGAAAATAACTCTCTCCTTTTACCGTGTGGCTGAATATTATTTCTATTTTTTCTCTACGTTGTTTTTCCTTCATATGCGCTTCCGTTGACTGCATGTTTATCGCCTCTTCCCTTTGTGTTGTATACTGTTTCACAAAATACGGTCTAAATTATCATAGTCAATGTACATTGTTCTTGTTGGGAATTGTCGTTTAAGGCTATCTCATCAACTGTATTTGTTTTTCAAGCGCTTAATCTAATAAATTGGATCTTATGTCTAAATAAGTTGATAGTGTGTATAAAATATTATCAATCTTTATTATAAAACAATTCTTTATAGGCATGCACCTTTTTACACTCACCAAGATTTACAACATGACGAGTATCTTTATCTATGAATGTTATTCTCTATTTACTGAAGATAGTTTTTTTATTTAGGCTAAGTAACATATCGCATGCCTCAGAACCCCTTTTTATATTATAAAATCATATAAAAATATAGCGCTCTTAAAAAGTTTTGTTACAAATTTGTTATGTTTGACTTAAAAAAAGGAAAGTAATATTTATTTGTAGAAAATTTTTAAGGGTAAAAATAGAATGACTATTTATGATAAGAAGAGGGGGGCACTTATATATGCTAACAAATGATTTAGATTTCCGATTAGAACCACGTTTAAAAGAACTGTATGAACAACATAAAATAAGAGCGCAGAAGATAGACTGGGGTTATCATGAGTTTTTACCATGGGATAAGGGAATGGACTTTAAAAGAGTTCCTTGGGATGAAAGTCAAGTTACTCTTCCTTCTGGTGTAATTACGGCCATTGAAACAGCTTTATTAACAGAAGTGAATTTACCATGGTTTACAACGTATTTATCTGCGACTTTTAAAGGGTCCCTTTCTGTTATTACAGACTTTATTCATACTTGGACTTCAGAAGAGGATCAACATTCGAATTTATTGGAGACATATTTACTACTCACTCGAAGTGTGAACCCTAAACGATTACATGAATTAAGAAAGTCAGTCGTTGAGGGTGGATTTGAGCCCGATTTTCACACACCAATCGAAGCAATGACATATACGACGCTACAAGAACTTGCAACGATGGTGTTTTACAATAATGTAGCTAAGGTTGCAAGTAAGCATGATCCAGATCTTGCTACATTATTACGCCGTCTTGCAAAAGATGAAACTCTTCATTATGCGTTTTATCGAGACGTCATTCGAACACATTTGGAATTGGAACCTAATTATTGCTATCATATTGCCAATGTGATTAGGAATTTTAAAATGCCAGGTGCTGTCATGCCTGATTTTGAAAATAGAATGACTGTAATTGCAAAAGAAGCTAACTATGGGCCGCTGCAATATTTTGATCAAGTACTTGATGTAGTAGTTGATTATTGGGGGTTAAAAGACTTACGACCCATTGCACCTCTAGCTGAAAAAGCAAGAATTGAGATTTTGGAGTACCACATAAGATTGAAAAAAATACGGGATCGATTTGGTCGTTTTCAAGGGAAAACTGATCTATGTTAATTAATCGATATTTTAGGATGTATATGGGCAAATTGACCGTCCCTTTATTGAGAATCTGACACACTCCCTATTGTTTTGGGGGTGTTTTTTACTTAATTTAATTTTTATCAAAAAAGTAGTTGACTCCAAAAATAAATTTGTGATATTATAAAATATTTGATAAAAAATCACATATATGTTAAGGTTAAGAAGGTTACCATATATGGAGGTGGATTATATGTTTCAAATTGGCGATAACATTGTTTATCCAATGCACGGAGCAGGTATAATTGAAGCCATAGAAGAAAAAGAATTCTCAGGGAAAAAACAACAGTATTTTGTTATAAAAATGTCAATCAGAAATATGCAAGTCATGATTCCTATGGGTAAAATATTAAGTTCGAGTATACGCCCAGTTACTGATATACTTGCATTAAAACACATTATACACATTTTTCAGCATGGAGAATCAGATAAATTATTGCCGTGGAAACAAAGGTATAAAGTGAACACGGACAAAATAAAAACGGGTGAAATACAAGAAGGTGCTGAAGTTGTACGTGATTTA
>NZ_NADV01000039.1:0-67312 GCF_003264175.1 Bacillus sp. SRB_331
TATCGGAACCACCTTTTAAGTGCTTGATTTTTCAGGGCTTTTTTATTAAACTGTCCATTTTATAGGGTACAGTTCAGTGTTGGGGGCAGTCTTTTGTTTTTATCGGTATCAATATTTTAGCGATGCAAAGCATATGAATCATACTTAACAATCTTTTGAAGTTGTACATATTCTTCTTTTGTTAAAGATAACTGTTGGCTAGCTTGTATATTTTCTTGCAATTGTTGAATAGAGCTTGCACCAGGTATAACAGCTGCAACAGTTTCGTTATGTAAGCAATATTGAATAGCTGTTCCTGTTAAAGAGCTTTCTCCGATTATTTCTTTTACACTCGCGAGTGTCGAATATAACTCATCGTAAGAATAAGAGAGGTAATCTTTTTCTTTTACTCTTTCTATCTTTCTTGTATTATTGTTAGTTAAAATCCCTTTTGCAAGTGGTCCGCGAGCAATAACGCTAATTTGCTGTTCATTAAGAAGCGGGAACCATTCTTCTGGGCGACGATTTAAAAGGCTGTATTCCATTAATATGCTAACGATATTTGATCGTTTTGCATACTCACGAATGACATTTGGACGTATAGAAGAGATACCATAATGACGAATAATCCCTTCTTTTTTTAATTCTTCAAAGGCTTCAACTGTTTCATCTATAGGATCTTCAATCGTCCCGCCATGCAGTTGATATAAATCAATATAATCTGTTTGAAGTCTACGTAAACTCTCTTTTACTTCGGTCTTTATATAAGCTTTAGAAGGATCCCAAGACCAACCGTTTTTTTCTTCTGTCCATCGATTTCCAACCTTTGTTGTAAGAACAATTTGGTCACGTTTTCCTTTCAGAGCTTTTCCAACAAATTCTTCATTTAATCCATAATCGTATAAGTCCGCTGTATCAAAAAAATTAATTCCTAAATCGATTGCCTCATCGATAATACGCATAGCTTCAGCCTCAGATGCACCGAGAGACATACAGCCAAATCCAATTTCCGTAACATATAAATCTGAGTTTCCTAATTGACGTTTTTTCATAGGTCAACCTCCTTACCTTTATTGTACGAAAGGGGAAGGAGGTTGACAAACGTTTACTTTTTATTTGCTGTAATCCACTCTTGTACAGTTGTATACTCTTTGCCATATTGTTTTAGCTTATGACGAATTTGCCATGCTTTGCCGACTAAAGTGACGCGATTTGGTAAAATGTAAACTTTCATTTCTATCACGCTCCTTTCAATGTGGTAAAATGTATGAAGAACGATTAGGAAATAGAACAGGGAGATGAAGTAGTATGAGTAATCTTGCAGAAAGAACAGTAAAAACTGAACCGATTTTTGATGGTAGAGTTATAAAAGTTCGTGTTGATGATGTAGTATTACCAAATGGAGAAATGAGTAAACGTGAAATCGTAAATCACCCTGGGGCAGTTGCTATTATTGCTATTACTGATGAGGGGAAAATTGTACTCGTTGAGCAGTATCGTAAAGCTCTCGAAAAGGCAATTGTGGAAATTCCTGCTGGGAAGTTAGAACCTGGGGAAAAGCCAGAGGTAACAGCAGTTCGTGAATTAGAAGAAGAAACAGGATATGTATGTGAAAATATGGAACTTATTACATCTTTCTATACATCACCTGGTTTTGCAGATGAGATTTTATATGTATATAAAGCGACAGGATTAAAACAAAAAGAAAATAAAGCAGCTTTAGATGAAGATGAATTTGTGGAATTAATGGAAGTGTCATTAGAAGAAGCGATTGATCTTATGAAAGACCTTCGCATACATGATGCTAAGACGATGTTTGCAGTACAATATTTACAATTACAAAAATAAACACTCGCCTAAGGCGAGTGTTTTTAGTTGATTTTTGCATATACACGTGCATCGCGTAAGCTGCCATCGGGTGCTAGGAAATCATTTTCCATTGTACCTTCTAAAATAAATTCTAGACGTTCTGCTAAGTTACATGCGTTTATATTTGTTGCATCAGTACGAATTTCAATTCTTCTAGCACCTAGTTTATCAAATGCAAATTGAATCGCACCTTTAATGGCTTCTGTCATATAGCCATGCTTTGTATAAGCGCTATGTAGCCAAAAGTGAAGTGAAAACTTTGGAATATCCCAGTTTTCAGGCTTGAGCGTAATAGCTCCGATGAATGTACCAGATACTTTATCGTATAAGTGGAAATCAAGTGTTTCACGAAGTAAAAACTGTCCGTGAGCTTCGCGAACAATTTCTTCAGCACGTTCTTCTGTTTCAGCTGTAATTGGCATCCATGGTAATAAGTCTTCTAGCGAAGCTTGGATTGCTTCATATACTTCTGTTCCATCACCTGGAAACGGTTTACGTACTTGCAAGCGCTCAGTTTGAAATAATGTTGGAAAATCTAATAATAATGGTTTCAAGAGAAATCCCTCCTATTCTCTACTTTTTAGTTTAGCAAAGTAGAGCGGAATTTCAATGCTAATTCGTCATACTTTTTTTCTTTCTTTCATACATTTTTAGTAAGAGTGTGAACGGAGGGAAGGAAAATGTGGCGAAAAACGTGGCAAGACCGTGTAATGTCTCACATACAGGAAAATTCTTCACTGTATATATTTAATGCGGTTTTATTACTGATGGGAGTAATATTTGGAGCGATTCTTGTGAATAGTTTACAAATAAACCAAAAGCAAGATTTATCATTTTATTTACAGCGTTTTTTTGGACAAGTTTCTAAAGGAGAATTTGCTGTCGCGGGCGAAATGTTTCGAGAAAGTTACTTTTCGCAATTAAAATATATCGGCTTTATTTGGATTTTGGGGATTTCAATTATTGGGTTGCCGCTCATTTTTATCTTACTATTTTTAAAAGGGGTAGTTGTTGGATTTACAGTAGGTTTTTTAGTAAGTCAGCACGGATGGAATGGACTATTATTAGCATTTGTATCTGTATTGCCACAAAATTTAATTATAATTCCTGTATTTCTCGTTATGACAACAATTGCTGCAAGCTTTTCCTTGAGAATGATTAGGCATCAATTTATCCGGAAAATAACTGAGCCACTATTGCCGTTATTAATTCGCTATACATGCTTTTTTCTCGTGATTGGAGCGGTACTAGCTATTGCTTCCAGTGTCGAAGCGTATGCATCACCAATTTTAATGAAAGAAGTTGTGGAGGCTATTAACAAACAATAAATACTTTTTGAGAATAATTATCAATTTGTTTTTATTGTTTTTCTTTTGACAGGAGCCCTTCTTCTGATATAATGGTGTAAGAGTGGCGAGGAGGGAGTAGTACCGAATGGAAGAAAGAATTGAACGAATTAAGAAGCAATTACATGCAGCGAGCTATAAATTGACACCACAACGTGAAGCAACAGTTCGTGTGCTGCTAGAAAATGAAGAAGATCATTTAAGCGCAGAAGATGTATACCTCCTTGTAAAAGAAAAGTCGCCAGAGATCGGATTAGCAACCGTCTATCGAACTTTAGAGTTATTGTCTGAGTTGAAAGTTGTCGATAAGATTAACTTTGGAGACGGTGTTTCGCGTTATGACTTACGCCAAGAAGGTGCACAGCGTTTCCATCATCATTTAATCTGTACACAATGTGGTGCTGTACAAGAAATACAAGAAGATTTACTTGGTGAAGTGGAGAATAAAGTGGAACGAGACTGGAGCTTTAAGGTGAAAGATCATCGTTTAACATTCCATGGGATTTGTAAAAATTGTCAAGAAAATGAAACGGATGAAAAATAACCTTTTCCTATTTAACTAGGAAGAGGTTTTTTATTTGAATAAGGTATAAATTGGTGAAAGCTTGGCATATGTTGTAATAACTTATATTTTGGAGGAATTTACAATGCGCCGAGCTTTAAAATTAACTTTTGATGGGATGAAAGTATTTTTATTATTTACAAGTTGTACGATTTTGTTTTATTTCGCTATACTATGGATAAATCAAGAATATGAAAGTTACCATCGTTATGAAAAGCCAAAAGAAGAGACTGTAGAAAAAGTATCAGGGAATGAGGAGCCGGAAAAGGATGCTTTCGTAAATAGAATGATGTTTTTCTATGAAAATGGGGAGTAGTGTAGATTGGAAGATCAATTAAAAGATTTTATTCATTATATGATTGTTGAAAAAGGTTTAGCGAAAAATACAGTTGTATCTTATGAACGCGATTTAAAAAGCTATGTGAAGTATTTGCAAAATGTAGAACAAACGAAGACGTTTCATGAAGTGACACGCTTGCATATTGTTAACTTTTTGCAGCATTTAAAAGAAAACGGGAAATCTTCAAAAACATTGGCGCGTCATATTGCATCGATTCGTTCGTTTCATCAATTTTTACTTCGTGAACGAGCAGTGGAGCATGACCCATCGGTACATATTGAAACGCCACAAGGGGAACGGAAATTACCAAAAGTATTATCAATCGACGAAGTGGAAGCATTGCTTCAAACACCGAAAACGGCAAGTGCTTTTGGGATTCGTGATAAGGCAATGTTAGAGTTGTTGTATGCAACAGGACTTCGTGTTTCAGAATTAATTGCATTAAATTTAGAAGATGTGCACTTAACGATGGGATTTGTTCGCTGTATCGGGAAAGGGAACAAAGAAAGAATTATTCCACTAGGAAGCTTAGCGACAGAAGCGATTCAAAAGTATATTGAAAAAGGAAGAAGAGAATTGATGGGTAAAAAAGCAGTAGATGCGCTCTTTTTAAACCATCATGGTAATCGATTATCGAGACAGGGATTTTGGAAAATTTTAAAACGGCTAGCGAAAGAAGCGAATATTGCAAAAGAGCTTACACCGCATACGTTGCGTCACTCTTTTGCTACGCATCTATTAGAAAATGGGGCAGACTTACGTGCTGTACAGGAAATGCTTGGACATGCAGATATTTCGACGACACAAATTTATACGCACGTTTCAAAAACTAGATTAAAAGATGTATATAAACAGTTTCACCCGAGAGCATAGTCACTATGCTCTTTTTTCATAGATTAAGAAGAGTGAACCATTTCACAGAAACTTCACAAACATTTCGTACATTGTTTTCAGCAGAAGACTAGAATATTACAATGTATTTCCTCTATACTAAGGAAAGTATGAAGGAGGAAATGAAGATGAAAAAACTTATTATTACATTATTTATCGCGATGCTAGCATTGGCTGGCTGTAATACAAACAAAGAAGAACCGAAAAAAGGACAGAAACTTGAAGGTATAGACGTAGCGGTTCAAACGAATCCGAAAGAAATTAAACCTGGTGAAAAAACAGAAGTACAAGCACTTGTTACACAAGGAAAAGAAAGAGTAACGGATGCTGATGACGTAAAGTTTGAGATTTGGAAAGATGGCGACGAGAAACACGAGATGTTAGATGGTAAGCATAAAGGAAAAGGTGTTTATGCAGTAGAGAAAACATTTGAAACTGATGGAGTATATCATATTATTCCTCATACAAATGCACGTGATATACACGTTATGCCAGAACACAAAGTTGCTGTAGGGAATGCGAAAGTAGAAGATGCGAAAAAAGAAAGTGGTGATCATAGTGCAGGACACGGTGATCATAAAAGTGACACAATGATTCATCTTATGGCCGGTGACATAAAAGCAAATGCTGAATCAACAATGAAAGTCCATTTAAAACAAAAAGAAGAAGCGTTAACTGGTGCTGAAGTACAACTTGAGATTTGGAAAGACGGCGTTGAAAAACACGAATTTATTCCGGCGAAAGAAGGGAATAAAGGGGAGTATGAAAGTAAACATACTTTCAAAGAGAATGGTGCTTATAAAGTGAAAGTTCATGTAAGAAAAGGTGAACTACATGAACATAAAGAAGAAACAGTAGAAGTAAAATAAAAAGTAGCTCTTTAGAGCTGCTTTTTATTTTTATATTAGGAAATATGTTATAAAATGATTAGCACTTCTTTGCAGAATGGATTACAATAGAATGGTAAAGAAAATGAGAAATTCTACGAAAATGTATTAAAAAGAAAGCGTAAACATGGTATGATATCAATATCAGATGTCTGACATCTGACTTAGAAAAAACTAGAAATTTTTTTGATTCGTTTGAAAGTAAAACGAAAAAGTTAGAGACTGATTTAAAGCAGTACTGTTTGATAATGAGGACGAAAGATAATTCCCATTGATAACAGTTTCACTTTATAGCGTTTTGAACATACTACAAGAAGTAGAACTGAACATATAGGAGGTTGCAGTTATGAATAAATATAAACGTATTTTCCTAGTCGTAATGGACTCTGTGGGAATCGGTGAAGCACCAGATGCTGAGCAGTTTGGTGATTTAGGTTCTGATACAATTGGTCATATCGCTGAACATATGAATGGATTACACATGCCAAACATGGTGAAATTAGGCCTTGGTAATATTCGTGAAATGAAAGGAATCTCTAAAGTAGAGAAACCGCTTGGATATTATACAAAAATGCAAGAGAAATCTACAGGTAAAGATACAATGACAGGTCACTGGGAAATCATGGGCCTTTACATTGATACACCATTCCAAGTGTTTCCTGAAGGATTCCCGAAAGAATTACTTGATGAATTAGAAGAAAAGACAGGTCGTAAAATTATCGGTAATAAACCAGCCTCTGGAACTGAAGTACTTGTTGAGCTTGGTCAAGAACAAATGGAAACAGGTTCTTTAATTGTTTACACGTCTGCTGATAGTGTATTACAAATCGCAGCTCATGAAGAAGTAGTACCACTTGAAGAGCTATATAAAATTTGTAAAATCGCACGTGAATTAACATTAGATGAGAAGTACATGGTAGGGCGTGTTATTGCTCGTCCGTTCGTTGGAGAGCCAGGAAACTTCACACGTACACCAAATCGTCATGACTATGCGTTAAAACCATTTGGTCGCACAGTAATGAATGAACTTAAAGATAGCGATTATGATGTAATTGCTATTGGTAAAATTGCTGACATTTATGATGGAGAAGGTGTAACTGAATCACTTCGTACGAAATCAAATATGGATGGAATGGACAAGCTTGTAGATACATTAAATATGGACTTTACAGGTATTAGCTTCTTAAACTTAGTTGACTTTGATGCCTTATTTGGTCATCGTCGTGACCCACAAGGGTACGGAGAAGCTCTACAAGAATATGACGCACGTCTTCCAGAAGTATTCGAAAAACTAAAAGAAGATGATCTATTATTAATTACAGCAGACCATGGTAATGATCCAGTACATCCTGGTACTGATCATACACGTGAATATGTACCGTTATTAGCATATAGCCCAAGCATGAAAGAAGGCGGACAAGAGTTATCACTTCGTCAAACATTTGCTGATATTGGTGCAACTGTAGCAGAAAACTTTAATGTTAAAATGCCAGAACATGGAACAAGCTTCTTAAACGAGCTAAAGAAATAGGGGGATAAACAGATGAATCGTGAACTAATTACAAAATCAGCTTCATACTTAAAAGAGAAATTTCAAGAGACACCACAAGTAGGACTAATCCTTGGATCTGGACTAGGTGTATTAGCAGATGAAATCGAGAACGCAGTAACAGTACCATACAGTGAAATCCCTGAATTCCCAGTTTCAACTGTAGAAGGACATGCAGGTCAACTTGTATTCGGTACACTTCAAGGTGTAACAGTAGTAGCAATGCAAGGACGTTTCCATTTCTACGAAGGATACGATATGCAAAAAGTAACATTCCCAGTTCGTGTTATGAAAGAACTAGGTGTAGAAACAGTTGTTGTAACGAACGCAGCTGGTGGTGTAAATACATCATTTGAACCAGGCGATCTTATGTTAATTTCAGACCATATTAACTTCATGGGTACGAACCCATTAATCGGACCAAATGATTCTGAAATGGGTGTACGTTTCCCTGATATGTCTACATCATATACGCCAGAACTTCGCGAAATGGCGAAACAAGTTGCAGCAGATTTAAATATTAAAGTACAAGAAGGTGTATATGTTGGAATGACAGGTCCTGTATATGAAACACCTGCTGAAATTCGTATGCTTCGTACACTTGGCGGAGATGCAGTTGGTATGTCAACAGTACCAGAAGTAATTGTAGCTCGTCATGCAGGTATGAAAGTACTAGGTATTTCTTGTATTTCAAATATGGCAGCTGGTATTTTAGATCAACCACTTCACCACGATGAAGTAATTGAAACGACAGAACGTGTTAAAGCTAATTTCTTAGCATTAGTAAAAGCAATTGTAAAACAAATGAAGGGGTGACTTCACAATGAGAATGGTGGACCTAATTGCAAAAAAACGTGATGGACATGCATTAACGACAGAAGAAATTAACTTTATCGTTGAAGGATACACAAATGGTAGTATTCCAGATTATCAAATGAGTTCACTTGCAATGGCAATTTTCTTCCAAGATATGAATGATCAAGAACGTGCAGATTTAACGATGGCAATGGTAAATAGCGGTGATACAATTGACTTATCAGCCATTGAAGGGGTAAAAGTAGATAAGCATTCAACGGGTGGAGTTGGTGATACAACGACACTTGTATTAGGTCCATTAGTAGCTGCTTTAGGTGTACCAGTTGCGAAAATGTCTGGACGAGGTCTAGGACATACGGGTGGTACAATTGATAAATTAGAAGCAGTACCAGGATTCCATGTGGAAATTGAAAATGATGAATTCATGCGTCTTGTAAATGAAAATAAAATCGCTGTTATTGGTCAAAGTGGAAACTTAACACCTGCTGATAAAAAGTTATATGCGCTTCGTGATGTAACTGCAACAGTAAATTCAATTCCTCTTATCGCTAGCTCAATTATGAGTAAAAAGATTGCTGCTGGTGCAGATGCAATTGTTCTTGATGTAAAAACTGGAGCAGGCGCGTTTATGAAAACGGATGAAGATGCAAAGCGTTTAGCAGAAGCAATGGTACGCATTGGTAATAACGTTGGTCGTAATACGATGGCGGTTATTTCTGATATGAGTCAGCCGCTTGGTGAAGCAATTGGTAATGCATTAGAAGTACAAGAAGCAATTGATACATTACAAGGTAAGGGACCGAAAGATTTAGAAGAGTTATGTTTAACACTTGGAAGTCAGATGGTGTACCTTGCTGGACAAGCTTCATCTTTAGAAGATGCACGTGAAAAGTTAATTGAAGTAATGAACAATGGTAAAGCGCTAGAATCATTTAAAACGTTCTTATCCGCGCAAGGCGGCGATGCATCTGTTGTTGATGATCCTTCTAAATTGCCACAAGCACAATTTAAAATTGAAGTGGAAGCGAAAGAAGACGGTTACGTATCGGAAATCGTTGCAGATGAAATCGGAACAGCAGCAATGCTTTTAGGAGCAGGGCGTGCAACGAAAGAGTCTGAAATTGATTTAGCAGTTGGTCTAATGCTTCGCAAAAAAGTAGGCGATAGCGTGAAAAAAGGTGACTCTCTTGTTACAATTTACGCAAACCGCGAAAATGTTGAAGATGTAAAAGCGAAAATTTATGAGAACATGAAAATCGCTAAAGACCACGTAGATGCACCAACTTTAGTACACGGTATTGTAACGAAGTAATAAAAAAAGCTGAGGAGATTTCTCCTTGGCTTTTTTTACTATTTTTTGTTTATAATAGTAAAGGGTGAAATTATGATTAGAATTTGTGCAATAACGAAAAAAAATGAAGTTTTATATGATGTGTCGCTAGAAGAAACGAGACAAGAAAACATCGTATGGTATTGGCTTGATTTATATAAGCCGACGAAAGAGGAGTATACATATATTTTACAAGATCACTTCAAATTCCATCCCCTTGCAATTGAAGATTGTGTAGAGTATGTACAGAGGCCAAAGGTAGATTTTTATGATGGATATAACTTTTTAGTTCTCCATGCATTCGGAGAAGACGGATTAGAACCGCATGAAATCGATTTATTTGTTAGTGATCGATATATAGTCTCTTTTCACTTCTCTCATAACAATGCGATTGAAAGAGTATGGAAAACGCTCGGTGAGAAGAAACGTATTAAGAAGAGTCCTTTAAATGTAGCACATACAATTATTGACCAAATTGTAGATGATTATTTCGCACCTGTATATTACATTGAAGACCATTTAAATGCAATTGATGATAATTTAACGGGTGAGACAGCAGGAAGTGTGCTAGAAGAGGTATTTGATATTCGGACAGATTTATCTAAGCTAAGGCGTACGATTATTCCGATGCGTGATTTATTGTATCGCATTTTAAATTCAACTCGTTTTTACGGTATAAGCGATCATGAAATTTATTTTAAAGACATACATGATCATTTGCTTAAACTGACAGAGATGATTGAAGCGAGCCGTGAATTGACGGCAGATATTCGAGATAGTTACTTTTCATTGAATTCCCACCATATGAACAATATTATGAAAACATTAACTGTTTTCTCAACTATTTTCATGCCGTTAACATTTATTGCAGGGGTATACGGCATGAACTTCGCACATATGCCAGAGCTTGGCGGGAAGTATAGTTATTTTATTTGCTTAATTTTAATGGCATTAATTGGCGGCGGAATGATGGCTTGGTTTTATAAAAAAGGTTGGTTTAAGTAAAAAAACACCGAGGATTTCCTCGGTGTTTTTTTCTTAGCCAATAGCGTGTAATACGAACATGGCTAAGAATAAGCATGTAATAATATACATGGACGGTGCGACTTCTTTACGCTTTCCAAGTGCAACTTTCAAGATAGGATAAGCAATAAATCCGAACGCAATGCCATCAGCGATACTATATGTGAGCGGGATCATAACGATAATTAAAAACGCTGGAAATCCTTCTGAAAAGTCGTTCAGAGGAATTTGTTGAATGCTTGTAATCATCAGACCGCCAATAATAATTAAGATTGGTGCAATGGCACTATCAGGAATTATTTTGACAAACGGAAGCGCAAACAGTGATGCGAAGAATAACAACCCTGTAACGATAGACGTCAGACCTGTTTTTCCGCCTGCAGTAATACCTGCGGCACTCTCTACTGTTGAAACGGTAGGGCTTGTGCCAAATAGACCACATGTCATTGCTGAAATTGCATTTGCTTGGTAAGCACGTGGGAATTTACGATCATCTTCTAATAAACCGTGTAGTAGTCCCATGTTCTCAAAAATAAGCACCATGCTTAAGGAGAATGTTGCAATCCAAAATGGTAAGGAAGAAAGTTTCCCAAATGACATAGCTCCAAACACATCGCCATAATTAGCGAATGAAAACGAACTATTTCCCATTTGACTCGTATCAACAAGACCAAACAGCCATGCAATACCAGTTCCAATTGCAATCGTCCATAAAAAGTTTCCACGTACGTTACGAACAAATAGCACAAGTGCCACAATAAGAGTAAGTAGTGTTGCAAGAACGACAGGACTACTTAATTTCCCCATTGCAACAGCAGTATTAGGATGCGAAACGACTAAACCACCTTTTTGCAAGCCTATGAAAGCTAAAAACAACCCGATACCGACAGTGATCGCTTCCTTTAATGACTTTGGAATCGATACCGAAAGCACGCGAGCAATTGGTGTAAAAGCAGCAATTGCAAAAATAATACCGGCGATAAAAACAGCTGCCAATGCTTCTTGCCAAGCTAAACCGAGCGTATGCACAGCAGTGTACGTGAAGAATGCATTTACACCCATACCAGGGACAAGAATAGCAGGTGCATTTGCCCAAAATGCCATAAGTAGACATCCGACAAATGAACTGAAAACAGTTGCCAAAATTCCTGCTTCAAGAGGAATGCCGGCATCTGATAAGATTGACGCATTTACAATCATAATATAAACGATTGTGAAAAATGACGTGACTCCAGCTAAAACTTCTTGTTTTGGTGATGTTTGGTGTAAGTCTAATTTAAATGTTCTTTCAAGTATTCCTTTCATGTTAAACCTTCTTTTTCATATCCCTCTCCCACCCGTGATATCTCTTATGTAAGAGCTCACCGTCCTTTATTATATCAGAACATCATGTTTTTACAACAACGAAAATGATAACGGTTACTTATAAATGAATTTATTTATAAATACGTAAAAATTGCCCGGATAGATGAAATGATTTCTAGTTCTCCTGATTGAATGGGCGGAGCCGCTTGCGCATGCAAAGTAGCATATGATGCGATCTCCCGTGGTAATTGGACAGATTCTTCAACGAATGAGAGGGGAACAGGATTAATATTTAAATTGTAGGTACTCGCAATTGTACGAGCTTTGTCTACTGCTTGTTGCAGAGCTTGAATGAGAGCTTGCTCATAATATTTATTTGGATGAGATATTCGAAAACGTAATCCTTTTGCTACGTTTGCACCATTCGAAACGGCTATATCATATACTTCCCCTGCTTTTTGCACATTTAAAACGGTAATTTCATACAAATGCTCCACACGGTAGCCTTGTAGTAATGCTTTATCATTTACATATTCGTATTGAGGCGTAATTGTATAAGAAATGGTTTCTATATCTTTATCGGCAATACCTAGCTGTTTGAGTGCATCAAGCAATTGTTTCGATTGCACTGCATTTTCTTCTTGCGCTTGTTTTACATTTTTACTATCCGTTCGAATGCCCAGTGTTAATATGACAACATTTGGTTTTGCTTTTATAATGCCTTCTCCTTGTACAGTAATAGTAGCTTCTTTACCAGTATTTGTCGTACGGATATTATGTAAATACGGATTCATTCCACTTTGCATTTATGCTCACCATCCTTTTTTACATGTATATGTGTGAACAAAAAAGAAAATCGTATGAAAAAAGTTACATAAATGAGAATGTTGAGGGAAGAAAGCATATACAACATAGGTATTTATAGATTATAATATTTGTAAATATGATAAAAAAGGGACGAGGCTAGTGAGCGAAAATAGAGAAACACTGATTTTAGATTTATCTGCATCATTTCGAAAGATGATACGTTTATTACAAAATGATATTAATACACGTTTTTCAGAGCATATGCCATATAACGAATTCTCTGTATTACGTGCGTTATTTTTAAAAAGTCCACAGATGGCTTCGCAAATTGCGAGTGAAGTAAACGTAACCTCCAGTCATATTACAGCTGTAACAGATCGTCTCGTGCGAAAAGGATTTGTTGAAAGAAAACGTTCAAATTCAGACCGTCGTATCGTATACTTAGAAATTACAGAAAACGGACGAGAAGTAACTGAAAAACTTGAAGCTGTGCGTAAAGAATATTATAAAGAGAAATTTAAAGGTTGGAGCGACCAAGAGATAGAAATGGTTTTAGAGCTATTTGGCCGCGTATTATAATAAATGAGGATAGGAAGCGAGAGCTTTCCTATCCTTTTTCTTTTGAATAAAAATATTTTGAAACTCCGATACTTTAATTAAACAGATCGGAGGAAAGATTATGAAATATATTGCTGGACTTACCATTTTATTAGGAAGTTTTTTTTGTTTTAATACATTCTTATACGCTGATACTCCAATTCAAGTCGTGCAAAAAGAAGTGAAATACATTGAAAACGATAATACTGTCTTATATTCGAAATTATGGGTTCGCTCTATGCAAAACGCAGTATTATTCCACCATAGTGATAATATTCGTAATCAAGACACATTACGTAACGTAACAAGTTCATCGCTCGTTAAAGCGAAGCACTTACCGTTTCAAAAAGCAGCTATGTACATTCCTAGATTATCGCAATACGTATCGAAAGCAGGAAAAGAAAATATCCAAGTGTATTACATTGCGGTGCACTATAATGTGAAAAAAGAAAATGCATATCAATTAAATGGTATGAACTATTTTCTGCAAGTATTTGTGAAAGAACGTGGGGAATGGAAAGTTGCTGAAAGTGTAGTTGCACCGACAGAGCAAATTGTGCAAAACGGTGATGGATTTGGGATGAAAGAAGAGATGGTGTATGGAGATAGGAGAGAGAAAATAAAATAACCTCCTCTTAGTGAGGAGGTTATTTTATTTGAAATTCCAAGAGACCTTCAATCTCAATATTTTAGATAGAAGAAAATAGCTAATTATGCTTGTTCCGAACAAACCAATGTAAAAATTAAGCAACGAATGGGTTCCGCCAATTATTAAACCACCGCTAATTCCAATACAGAAAATAGCGCAGAACATAAATATTTTTTGAAGCTTTGGATATAGTAAGAAACTACCATTCCGCTCATTGACTGAACGAACATATAAATATATACCGAGTGGTAATAAAATAATTATATTTACAATAGGTCCAATCAATGTTTTTACTGAAGGGATTTTTGTAAAGTTTGGTTCATTATGACGCACTCCATCAGGATCGGTATAGGCACTTTGCGGATTATAATCAAATCTAATATGAAAATCTTCTGCTGGACCTGAAATGCGTATGTTTTCCATAACACGATGCATATTGCCATTGTCCTCATGAAAGTCAGTATTCGAGTGAACAGCGATGACTGCTGAGATAAGGGATGGAAATAACAATGGAAACATGAATATAGCTGCAGTGAGAAGTCCCTGCGAGAGAGTATTCCCAGTAATTGTTCCTATACATAAAGCAAGCGTATAAATAGCAATTAATACAATTAACATGTATATAAAGTAGCTATGAAATGGGGAGAATACTTGATACTTATTATGAAAAGTCAACTTTTTCATAATAGCAAATAGTCCCCAGTTTAAAACGACAATCGCAACAATATTACAGATTCCAAACAACCATTTTGTTATATAGAGGTGTGAACGTTTAAAGGGCATAGACCATAACAAGTCACTAGAGTTATTTTGTCTTTCCCATCCAATTAAAGTACAAGCTAGAACGATAAGTACACTACCTAACAGTATGACAGGATCTATGAGTGTTAAATCAAAGTGGTAATGATATACATAGTTCCACTTTTTATTGTCATTTAGAAAGTATTGCTCTTGAATAGAAGACATATAGTATTTATATGATAAAGTATAGAAGCTGACGAGCCAAAATAACCATACAACATACTTACTTTGCTGATACGTTCTTAGCCATATTGCTTTTTGAAACATAGGATCTCTCCTTTAAAAAACTTTATAATTTGTTAGACGTGATAATACAACATAAGTGATAATTCCAGCGAGAAACAACCCGATATAATAGCTAAGTAAGAAATTAAATTGAGTTATTTTATAGCCACCTAGTAATGCAAAGTAAATGGTTGTCCCCCATATCCATATTTTTAAATGTTTTTGGAAAATAAATATCTTTCGACCGTTTTCATTTGGTGATCGTGTATATAAATATGTTCCAAGTAGTAAGTAAAATATTGTATAGAAAATAGGGAGTAACATTGACTTAGCCGAATAATACATATGCGATGCTGGATCTCTTAAAGTAGTTGGGTCATTTTCTTTTTTACGTAATTTTGGATCATAATCGTAATAAATAGAAAAATTATATATTGGTGCCACAATATTTGTTTTTTTATTTATTTCAGAAAGACTTTCATATGAGTGAGAGTTTCTATTATTCGTAGCATCAAAATGATTTATTGTAAAATTGTATAGTAATGAAATAAATGTAAGACCCATTAGTAACCAAGGAATACAAAAAACGGCTTGCGAAACAATACTTCCAGTAAAGGTACCGATACATAATGCAGCTGTATATACTGCAACATATGAAACAATCGCATAAAGAAAGTATCGATGAAATGGCCCAAATGATTGATAATCAAAATGAATGGTTGTTTTATAAATAAAGTACATAAGAATCCAGTTTATAAGGAATGAGCCTACAATACAGAATGAACCGAAAGCCCATTTGGATAAGAAAACATCTTTTCTTTTAAATGGCATTGCCATAAGTAGGGTATTAGATTGGTTGCTACGTTCCCATCCTATTAATAGACAAGCTATAGAAATAATAAGAATAGTTAGCCAAAAACTATTACCTGTATTTGACAAAAAAGCATAATCATAATAGAACGTTCCCTTTTCATGCAATTTATAATAATTAGCAAGTTGTCGCTCGGCTGCTTTATAGTATCCGAAAGATAAAAGATAAAGCGAACTAAAGAAGAACAGTAATACAGCATATTTCCCGCGCTTCCAATTCCACATCCACAATGCCTTATGAAACATACTCATCCCCCTCAAGTGTCGTAACGAAGACATCTTCAAGTGACATTGTTAATTCTTCAATGAGTATTGGTTGCTCTTTATAAAACTTCTCCAGTGTTGTAGCCACATTTTCCTCAATTAAGATTGTATATACTTTTCCTGTTTGGTTTAATATTTTAATATTGCTTAAGTTTTCTAGTTTTTGAGGTAATGAACGTTCATAAGCAACTTGTATTTTGGCAAATCGTGATTTTGCATCATCTAGTGATGTAATAGAATCTACTGTATGTCCTTTTAAAATAATGATTGTATCGGCAATTTTTTCAACTTCATCTAAATGGTGAGTGGAGATAAAAATTGTAATTTCTTTTTCTGCTACTTCTTCAACGAGAAATTGTAGAATCTGTCTTTTAACGATAGGATCAAGTCCGTTTGTCGGTTCATCTAAAATGACATATTCTGCTTTTGCAGCGAAAGCTAAAATGATCGCAAGCAGTGCTTTCATTCCTTTTGAGTAACTACGAATACGTTTGTTTGGTAAATTAAAACGTTCTAATATTTCATAAAAATACTGTTCATCAAATGCTGTATAAACCGCTTTATAAAACTTTACGATTTCCTTCACTGTATATCCGTTCAGTATGTTAGTAGAATCTGGAACGTATACAACTCTTTGTTTAATTTCAGGATGCATATGAACATCTGTACCCTCATATGTAACAGTTCCTTCATCGGGGTCTAAAATGCCGACCATCGTTCGTAATAAAGTTGTTTTCCCTGCGCCATTTCTTCCGAGCAATCCGACGATACTACCTTTTTGTAATGTGAAAGAAACATCGTCTAAAATCGTTTGGTTATCAATTGTTTTCTTCAAGCTTGTCACTTTCAACATCTGTAGTTCCTCCAATCTCCTTGTAGTATGAATCTATCCAATCATGAATTTTATCTTTCGTAATCCCAAGATAAGAGGCTTCTAGTAATAATTGATGAAATTGCTTTTCAACCATAGCGATTTTCCTTTCGTCTAATGTTGGGGTAATCGATTGGGCTACAAATGTTCCTTTTCCTCGTAATGTTTCAATAATCCCTTGTCGCTCTAATTCTTGATAAGCTTTACTTACTGTATTTGGATTTATAACGAGCAAAGAAGCAAGCTCGCGTACAGAAGGAAGTTTATCACTTGGAGCTAACATATTTTTTAGTACGAGCTCTTTTATATTTTGAACAATTTGTTCCCATATCGGAGTGTTGCTTCTTGGATCAAGTTGAATATGCAAGAGCAATGTCTCCTTCCTGATGAGTATTAAGTGTACTACTGCATGTAATACACTTAATACAATATAGGCAATGAATTTATTTGTCAACTGAAAATAATAGGAAAATATGGTATTAAAAATGTATAAATTGGAAAAAATAAGTTTGATATAGAATGGAGGGTTAGTCATGAAGCGAGTTTTTGGAATACTTGTTTGTTTCATGTTATTGCTTTCTGGTACTTCAGTTAGTTTCGCACAATCTGAGAAAACGAAGCAGGAAAAAACAGAAGAAACCACGCCGAAGTTAGCGGAACAAGCGTCGTCAGCCATCGTAATTGAGCAAGATACAGGTAAAGTTTTGTTTGATAAAAATCCGAATGAAAAGTTACCACCTGCTAGTATGACAAAGATTATGACAATGCTATTAATTATGGAACAAGTTGAAAAAGGAAAACTAAAACTAAACGATAAAGTAAGAGCGAGTGAACACGCAGCTTCAATGGGCGGATCACAAATTTTTCTAGAACCTGGGGAAGAGATGACTGTAAATGAAATGTTAAAGGGCATTGCAATTGCATCTGGAAATGATGCATCTGTTGCAGTAGCTGAGCATATCGCTGGTTCAGAAGAAGGTTTCGTAAATATGATGAACAAAAAAGCGAAAGATCTAGGATTGAAAAATACACATTTTCAAAATCCGACAGGTCTCCCGGCGAAAGATCATTATTCTACAGCGAATGATATGGCTATTATGGCGAAAGAGTTGATGAAGTATCCACTTATTCGAAAATACACAGGTAAATATGAAGACTATTTACGTGAAAATACGGATAAGAAGTTTTGGCTTGTTAATACGAATAAGCTAGTACGTTTTTATCCTGGAGTAGATGGAGTGAAAACAGGCTTTACGACAGAAGCGAAATATTGTTTAACGGCATCGGCTGAGAAAAATGGTATGCGTGTTATTTCAGTTGTAATGGGAGCACCTACATCAAAAGAGCGGAACAATCAAGTAACGAAGCTTCTTGATTATGCATTTGGACAATACATGACAAAGAAATTGTATACACGTGGTGAGAAAATTAAAACTGTACAAGTAGGAAAAGGTAAGGAAGAAAAAGTAGATTTAGTTGCGTCAGACAATGTGTCTCTTCTTATGAAGAAGGGCGAAAATATGGACAAAGTTAAACAAGAAGTGATTGCTGAAAAGAAAGTGAAGGCACCGATTAAAAAAGGTGATGCACTTGGCACACTTGTTATTAAAAGAGATAAAGATGTTTTATTAAAACAAACAATTGTAGCGAAAGAAGATGTTGAGGCAGCGAGCTGGTGGGAGTTATTTAAAAGAAGTTTTGGGATGTTTTCAACATCAAAATAGCGGCGAAAATTTTGATGTTTTTCTATTCGTATTTACTGAAATAATTGCTGAAAGGTTTCACTTTATGACGAAATAGTTCTTCTTTTGTCAGTAGGAAGGATTCTGATTTTATATCACGAAAATCTTATGTTAATGAGTAAAGTTTGAGCATAAGGAGGAAATCGTGTGAGTCTTTCCATGCATTTAGAAGTAAAACGTGACGTCTTATGCGTGAGGCTAGAGGGCGAGTTAGATCATCATACTGCTGAAGAGTTGCGAACGAAAGTCACAGATATGATTGAGACACATGGTGTTCATCATATTATTTTGAGCCTAGAGAACTTAACATTTATGGATAGTTCTGGTTTAGGCGTTATATTAGGCCGATATAAACATGTAAAGGGATTAGGTGGAGAGATGGTTGTCTGTGCAATTTCACCGCCCGTTAAACGTTTATTTGAAATGTCAGGTCTATTCAAAATTGTTCGTTTAGAAGAAAGTGAAGCGCATGCGCTCGCGACGTTGGGGGTGGCGTAGATGAGAAATGAAATGAACCTTCAATTTTCAGCGTTAAGTCAGAATGAATCATTCGCTCGTGTTACGGTAGCTGCTTTTATTGCGCAATTAGACCCGACGATGGAAGAACTAACAGAGATTAAAACAGTTGTGTCAGAAGCGGTTACAAATGCAATTATTCATGGGTATGAAGGAAATGCAGAAGGTGTTGTTTATATTTCAGTGATTTTGGAAGAAGCGATGGTGAAACTCACGATTCGAGATGAAGGGATTGGTATCTTTAACTTAGATGAAGCAAGACAACCCCTTTTTACAACTAAACCTGAATTAGAGCGTTCCGGAATGGGATTTACTATCATGGAAAATTTTATGGATGAAGTAGAAGTTATTTCAAACGAATCTTTCGGGACAACAATCCATTTGACAAAATACTTATCAAATAGTAACGCTCTATGCAATTAAGGAGAATAGCCAATGGACATAGAGGTCAGAAATGAGAAGAAGAAACCTCAGTTAAAGGACCACGAGCTAAAAGCGTTAATTCAAAAAAGTCAAGATGGAGATCAACAAGCGAGAGATACAATCGTTCAAAGTAATATGCGTCTCGTATGGTCGGTTGTACAGCGATTTCTTAATCGAGGATACGAACCAGACGATTTATTTCAAATTGGATGTATTGGACTCTTAAAATCGGTAGATAAATTTGATTTATCTTTCGACGTGAAATTTTCAACATATGCAGTTCCAATGATTATCGGTGAAATACAACGATTTTTACGTGATGATGGATCAGTGAAAGTAAGTAGATCTTTAAAAGAAACAGGAAACAAAGTCCGAAAGATGAGAGACGAGCTTTCGAAAGAATTTGGAAGGGCTCCAACGATTAATGAGGTAGCACAGGCTCTTGAACTAACGCCGGAAGAAGTTGTTCTGGCGCAAGAAGCGAGTCGTGCTCCTTCGTCGATACATGAAACTGTGTATGAAAACGACGGAGATCCAATTACTATTTTAGATCAAATTGCAGATCAATCGGAAACGAAATGGTTTGATAAAATTGCTTTAAAAGAAGCAATTAGAGAATTGGATGAACGAGAAAGGCTAATTGTGTATTTGCGCTATTATAAAGACCAAACCCAATCAGAAGTAGCGGAGCGCATAGGCATTTCGCAAGTACAAGTTTCAAGACTTGAAAAGAAAATATTAAAACAGATGAAAGATCGAATAGATGAATAGCTATCTATTCGATTTTTTTTTATTGTCACGAAAAGGAGAAGATTCCAACTATCGCTAAAAATTTACAGAATTTATTGATAATTTAGTTAATTTAAACTATAATCCAAGTATGAACTTGTCACAAAGGGGGAAGGAAACATGGAAACGAGGCAACAATGGGGAACTAGGGCTGGATTTATTTTTGCAGCAATCGGTTCCGCTGTTGGACTAGGGAATATATGGCGTTTTCCTTATACAGCGTATGAAAACGGGGGAGGCGCATTCTTTTTACCGTACTTATTTGCATTATTAACGACTGGTATTTCATTGTTAGCTTTCGAGTTTGCTCTTGGGCATCGTCATCGTGGTTCGGCGCCACTTACATTCTTCCGTATTCATCGACGTGCTGAATTTATTGGATGGTGGCAAATGTGTGTGACATTTATTGTTTCAACATATTACGCTGTAATCATTGCTTGGTCTATTTCCTATACGTACTTTGCAATTACTGGAGCATGGGGGAAAGACACGCAATCATTTTTATTTAAAGAATATTTACATGTTGCAGATAAGCCAGGACAATTCGGGGGGCTCGTACCAGAAGTATTAATTCCGTTAGCTCTCGTTTGGATTATTGTGCTTGGTGTTGCGTTTAAAGGAGTTAAAAAAGGAATCGAAGTTGTTAACCGTATTTTTATTCCTTTACTAGTTGTTATGTTCCTTATTATCGTTGTTCGTGCAGTGACGATGGAAGGTGCGATGCAGGGGCTAGATGCATTTTTTAAACCAGATTGGAGTCGTATTTTTGATGGGAAAGTATGGCTTGCTGCTTACGGTCAAATTTTCTTTAGTTTATCTTTAGCATTCGGAATTATGATTACGTATTCTAGTTATTTACCGAAAAACTCAGATACAACAAATAATGCTTTTATTACAGGATTTGCAAATTCAGGATTTGAATTATTGGCAGGTATTGGTGTCTTTGCAGCTCTTGGATTTATGGCGAATAACATGGGGGTACCGGTTGATAAAGTAGCTAGTGCTGGTGTAGGACTTGCATTTGTAGTATTCCCGCAAATTATTAATGAGTTACCGATGTCGCCGTTATTTGGTGTATTATTCTTCTTATCTCTAACTGTTGCTGGAATTACATCACTCATTTCACTTGCAGAAGTATGCTTTGCCGCTGTATCTGAAAAATTCAGCTTGAGTCGTCAAAAGACGATTGGAATTATGGGAACGCTATTAGTATTAGTTTCTCTTGTTTTTGCAACACGTGGTGGACTTATGTTCTTAGATGTTGTTGATTACTTCGCTAACAATTTTGGATTGATTACAATTGCACTCGTTGAAGTAGTTACAATAGGACTAATCTTGCGCCGTTTACCAGTTTATCAAAATCATGCAAACTTTGTATCTGATATAAAGTTAGGAACGTTTTGGAGAGTGAGTTTACTCGTTATTACTCCACTTATGTTAGGGTATATGTTAATTGATGGTACAATCCAAAACATTAAAAAGAACTACGGAGGTTATCCAACAGAGTTTGTTGTAACGTATGGTTGGTCGATAGCGGCAGCGTTTCTTATAGTTGCACTAGTCATTAGTCTGAAAAAATGGAATGCACAAATACATTCAGACTCTGTCCAGCTTGAAAAAGAATGGAAGGACCGAGGTGTTTCATGATGAGTGGATCAGCGATTATGATGATGGTTATAGGTATGGTAGTCATTTGGGGAGGACTTGCATTAAGTATTGCAAATTTATTTAAGAAAAAGGCATAAGCTAAAAAACATCTGTACCGAAGCGGTACAGATGTTTTTTTATGAAAAAATTGTATTAGAAAAAAATTCAATAACCATACTACAACTACGAGGAAGAGTGAAGGGGTGAATGGAAATTGGAAGGAACAATTTATATTAAAATGCGCAATCGCTTAAAAGTGTCTCCTACGTATGAAGTAAAGCTGAGCGATGTTGCTCAACTTGCCGGAGATTCTTTTGTAGTTGAGTTGTTACAAAATGAGATAGTCTACAAAATAACAGCACATGATAAGACGCATGTTGTAATTGATGTCATGAAAGTAATTGAGATTATTCAACAAAAAGCATCTCATGTACAAATTAATTTACTGGGTTCTGGACAAACTCTTGTTGAAATTATATATGAAAAAAAGAAAGTACCCCCAATTTTCTTTGGACTTGTATGGTTGTTACTTTTCATTGGAGCGGCCCTTGCAATAATTTATTTCCATGAGGATGTAAGTATGCAACAAGTACATCAACGGTTATATTACATGATTACTGGAGAGTTTAAGGAGCAACCACTATTATTTCAAGTTCCATATTCAGTAGGTCTTGGATTAGGTATGGTTTTATTTTTTAATCATGTATTTCAAAAGCGAATTAATGAAGAGCCTAGTCCGTTAGAAGTTGAGATGTTTCAATATCAGCAGTCGCTTGATCAATATGTAATTGTTAATGAAAACAAGGATAACACGAAACAACTTGCCGATGATTGAATGTGGGTTTGTTATATTAATTGGTTTAGCTGGCGGGATTGCAGTAGGTAGCGGATATGTTGCCTTTTTAGCTGTTCTCGGTATTATCCCGCGCTTAGCTCAATTAACGAGAAGTGGAAAGCATATTCAATATTTTGAGTGGGCTGTCATTGCGGGTACTTTAACTGGGGCTTGGTGTAGTTTGAAAAACATTACATTTCAAACATCGCAATATTGGCTTGTAATATTAGGGTTATTTTGTGGCACATTCATTGGAATGCTTGCTGCGGCATTAACAGAAGTATTAAATGTTTTACCTATTTTAGCGAAACGAGTCGGGGTAGAGGGGAAAATTGTTGTTTTACTCGTTGCTCTTGTACTTGGAAAAGTAATAGGCTCATTGTTTCACTGGATTTATTTCGTAAAGTAGGAGGCAATATATATGACAAGGCGAAAACTGAAAGATGATTACATAAATAAAGTGAAGGAGTACCATCCAAAGCCAAACTATTTGCTAAATTGTGTGAAGGCATTTCTTGTAGGTGGGCTCATTTGTACAGTCGGAGAAATATTGATGAAATTTTATATACATTATTTTCACTTTAGTGAACAAGAGGCAGGAAATCCGACAGTTGCAACGCTTGTGTTATTGTCGGCGATTTTAACAGGGTGTGGTGTATATGATAAAATCGGGCAGTTTTCTGGAGCGGGATCAGCAGTACCAGTTACTGGATTTGCGAATTCTATGGCGAGTGCCGCACTAGAACATAGGAGTGAAGGGATTGTTCTAGGAATCGCTACTAACATGTTTAAGCTTGCAGGAAGTGTCATTGTATTTGGAGTCGTCGGTGCATACATTATCGGGTTAATAAGATATACATTTCAAATTTTAATGTCTTAAAGGAGGGGTGGGTATGAGATTGACAGGAAAACAAACGTGGGTATTTCAAAATGATATCTTCGTGAATGCAACTGGTACTGCTGTCGGTCCGAAAGAAGCTGAAGGCCCTCTTGGAAAGGATTTTGATATTTCATATTCTGACTTACATTGCGGAGAGGAAAACTGGGAACTTGCTGAACGAAGGTTAATGTCAGACTCAATTCAACAAGCGATGCAAAAAGGGAATATAAAAAAATCGCAAATTGATTTCTTTTTAGCGGGAGATTTATTAAACCAAACAGTGACAGCAAATTATGTTGCTCGTGAGTATGGTATTCCTTTTTTAGGGATGTTCAGCGCTTGTGCGACGTCAATGGAAACTTTGGCGATTGGATCAGCTTTTATAGATGGTGGATTTGCGAATCGTATTTTAGCTACAGTAAGTAGTCATAATGCGACGGCTGAAAGACAATTTCGTTCCCCAACAGAATACGGAGGACAAAAGCCAGGGACAGCAAACTCAACTGTTACCGGAGCAGGGTCAATATTAATTAGCAATGAGGAGAGTGCAATTAAAATAACAGCAGCAACAATTGGTAAAGTGCAAGATTTAGGAATTGCTAATCCTTTAGATATGGGATCAGCGATGGCACCAGCTGCTGCTCATACAATTCAACAACATTTTGAAGATTTGAGAAGAAGTGCAGCTGATTATGATCTTATTGTTACTGGTGATTTATCGGCTGTTGGGACACCAATTGCGAAACAACTTTTACTTGAGGAAGGGTATGATTTGGGGAATGTATACAATGATTGTGGATTAATGATTTACAATTCAAATCAAGAAGAAGTGTTTGCAGGGGGCAGTGGTTGTGCTTGTTCAGCTGTTGTAACATACGGCCATTTATTGCGTGAAATGCAAAAAGGGAATTTACAAAGAATTTTTGTCGTTGCAACTGGAGCTCTATTAAGCCCCATGATGATACAACAGAAGGAAACGATTCCAACGATTGCGCATGGTATTGTGTTTGAAAGCGTTAAAGGAGAGTGAATTGTGGATTTTATATATGCATTTCTTGTAGGAGGAGCTATTTGTGTAATTGGACAAGTGTTGCTAGATTTCGCAAAGTTAACACCGGCACATTTAATGGCAACTTTTGTAGTCGCCGGAGCTATTTTAGACGGATTCGGATTGTACGATAAACTTATAAAATTTGCAGGTGCTGGGGCAACAGTCCCTATTACAAGTTTTGGACACTCACTATTGCACGGGGCAATGCATGCGGCAGAAAAACATGGATATTTAGGAATTGGAATCGGTATGTTTAGCTTAACGTCTGCGGGGATTTCAGCAGCGATATTATTTTCATTTTTTGTTGCACTTATATGTAAACCGAAAGGATAAATCAAATGAGACGAAGGGTTGTTTTGGTCACAGATGGAGATGAATATGCAAAGCGGACAATTGAGCTGTTAACAAAGGAATTTGGGGGGAGGTGTATTTCAGCATCGCAAAGTAATCCGACCAAATTGACAGGGAAGAAAGTTGTTGAGCTTATTATGCAAACGCCATATGACCCTGTATTTGTCATGTTTGATGACAGCGGATTTATAGGAGAAGGATCTGGTGAAAAGGCGTTAAAGTATGTCGCAACACATAAACAAGTTGATGTACTCGGTATTTTAGCAGTAGCATCTAATACACATCATTGGGAATGGGCGCGTGTAGATGTAAGTGTAGATCGGAATGGGAATTTGACAGAATATGGCGTTGATAAATTTGGACTCCCAGATGGTGAAATTGGCAGGATTAGTGGGGATACGATTTATTGTTTAGATGGTCTGAATGTTCCTGTCATAGTGGGGGTCGGCGATATTGGCAAGATGTGCGGAAATGATGAATGGGAGAGAGGATCACCTATTACTAGAAAAGCGATTCAATTAATTTTGGAAAGGAGTGGGTTTTATGACGAAGCCTAAAAAAGTGAATATCCCGATTTCATCTTTTTTAAGTGATAATGAAAACTACTTAAAGCAAACAGTCGGACTCGGTGTTACATACGATGTTGGTATTCGTAAATTTCAAATTTTAAATAAAGAAATTGGTGTGTTATTTGTAAATGGACTTTGTGATACGAATTATATTATCCCTATTTTAGAAGAAGCGGTGGATACAAATGAAATAAGGGATGTAGAAGAAGATACAGTAAAGCTTTTAGAGAATCGTTTAATTCATCAACAAGTAAGTAAAGTGAAGACGATGGATGAGGTAATGCTCCAAGTATTATCAGGACTCATTATTATATTTGTGGAAGGCGAAACGGAAGCGTTCGCAATAGATGTTCGTAGTTACCCGGGCCGGACACCGACAGAACCAGATACAGAAAAGGTAGTACGCGGTGCAAGGGATGGTTTTGTTGAAAATATCGTTGTAAATACAGCATTAATTCGTAGAAGGATACGCGATCCACGTCTTCGAAATGAAATGATTCGAGTCGGAGATAGATCGCAAACGGATATTTGTATTACATACGTTCAAGATGTTGCAAATCCAGATTTAGTAAAGATTATAAAACAAGAATTAAATAACATTGATGTAGACGGGATTACGATGGCGGATAAAACAGTAGAAGAATTTGTAGTGAAACAAGGTTATAATCCATTCCCGCTTATCCGATACACAGAAAGACCAGATGTAGCAGCAAATCATCTATTAGAAGGACATGTGTTAGTACTTGTTGACACATCACCAAGTGTTATGATCACTCCAACAACATATTTCCACCATTTACAGCATGCAGAAGAGTTTAGACAAAATCCAGCTGTAGGTACATTTTTACGTTGGGTACGTTTTTTAGGTGTTATATTTTCGCTATTCTTACTGCCATTTTGGCTAGTTTTCGTTTTTGATCCGACTCTTTTACCGGAAAGTCTTGCTTTCATTGGACCAAATAAGATGACGCATTTACCGATTTTATTACAAATTTTGATGGCGGAAGTCGGACTCGAATTTTTAAGAATGGCCGCCATTCATACACCGACATCATTGTCGTCGGCAGCAGGATTAATTTCAGCTATATTAATTGGTCAAATTGCAATTGATGTAGGTTTGTTTGTACCAGAAGTTATTTTGTATGTAGCGGTTTCTATGATTGGATCATTTGCAACTCCGAGTTATGAGCTTGGACTTGGAAATAAGGTCGGAAAATTATTTGTCATTATTTTAACCGGCATCTTTCATGAGATGGGATTTGTAATTGGAATGACGATGTTGATTTTATTTTTAGCGTCTATAAAAAGTTTACAAACACCGTATTTATGGCCGTTTTTACCGTTTGATTGGGGCGCGTTAACGAAAATTTTACTCCGTCCGACTATGTCGAGTTTAAAAGTGCGTCCTAGTATTGTACGACCTCAAAATGTAAGAAGACAAAAATAAACGGGATTATGCTCCTGTTTATTTTTTTATTGAAAATTTATTGTTTTTTTAACAAAAATCAAACATTTTTTTTGTACAATTAGAGTAGATATTGTGTATGGAAGGGGAAGAGGATATGATTAAACTATTTGTAAGTGATTTAGATGATACACTCGTTTACAATATGAATGATATGCAAAAAGAAGATGAACGAGCGCTTTGTTGGCTAGCTGAAAATGGGACAAATATTTGTTTTGCCTCTGGCCGTTTTACTCACCGAATTGATGAGGCGGTAAAAAGGTTTTCGTTCCCGTATTACACAACTAGTTTAAATGGAGCGACAATGATACTACCGGATGGAAAAGTATTTCATGAATCGAGTTTTGAAGATGGGGTTGCCCAGGAAATATATCAATATATACATAAAAAGGGACTAGCAGATATTGTTTGTGCAAATGAGCAGCGATATACAAAAAGGAAGAATGAACATCACCATACTTTTGAAGAGTATATGGGAGTACATATTGCTGAAATCGAAGAGTTAGAAGAGGAATTTGGGAAGACTGTACATCCTGCGAAATTATTTGTTTTTGGCGAAGAAGAAAAAATTGTAGCATTAGATCAAGAGTTGCGAGATACATTTCAGAGCGAAGCGGAAGTTTTTATATCGGGTAAGCGCTATGTTGACATTATGCCAAGAGGTGTAAGTAAAGGAAGCGCTCTGAAGCGATTAATGGAACATTTGCAAATTGAAGCAAATGAAGTTGCGTGTATTGGAGATTCTTTCAATGATATTTCTATGTTTGAAGTAACCCCGCACTCCTTCACCCTCCATCATGCTCATCCGTATGTGAAGGAGAAAGCAAATTATGTTGTTCGTTCGGTTGAAGAAGCTATTATGAAATTACCGTTACTTGTATAAAAAAGAAGCTCGTCATTGGCGAGCTTCTTTTTTACTTGAATAAAGATTTAACGAAATCAATGATACTAGAGAAGAAATCTTTTACTTTATCTAGGAAACTTTGCCCTTCATCAGATCCTAAGAAGGCAGACACATGGTCTTTTGCTTTTTCTAATTGGCTACCAACTTGGTTCCAATCGATATTAAGATTTTTCATTTTATCAAATAACGATACTAAGTTATCCAACTGTTCATCTGTTAATGTAATGCCAAGTTGATCAGCAATTTTTTTAATTAATGAACGTAAATCTTCAGTGGTTTTGGGCTGTTCTTTTGCAATTTCTTCTTTAATTTTTGCAACAAGTTGAACTGCTTTTTCTTCGCCGATTTTATCACCAAGCTGGGCTGTTTGTACCATTTCTTCATTGGCTACTTTTTTTACTTCTTCAGGAATGGCTTTGTTTGATGTTGTTTCATAGGCCTTCATTAAACCTGTTAAAGCAGCAGTTCCTGAAACTTTAAATGGTGCAGTAATTTGAATCTCTGCATCTTTCACACCTGCTGTAATAAGTGCATTTGTGTACATTGCATCTGTTATCGAATTAATGTTTTTTGAGCGTACAATGAGACCTGAACCTGGTTTTGTGTATGTAATCATAGAAGAGGAAATAGCTCTCGTACCAATTTGCGCTTTTGGAACGATGCCCTCTAGAAATTTATGTTCTTCCGCATTAGATACAGTAATAATTTGTGCATCTTTTGGTGCTTTCATTTCTTTCAAAAGATCTTGTTTCTGTTGTTCAGATAAGTTTTCTCCTAGTGTAACAATTGATTCTCCCTCAATGATGTCTGCAAATGAAGCTGTTGGCATAATAAATACGGCTACAGCTAATAGCAGAGCTAGTAATTTCGTTTTCACGAAAAATCGCTCCCTTTCTCTTTCTTAAATTTTCGGGCAACACAGTTATTATAGTATATTTTTCTTATTTGTCACCTAGCTTCTTCCACATTTCAAAAAAGAAGTATGCAGATTGTCGGATTCTTTTTGTTTCTCGTCATGAATATGGTAATATAGTGCTGAGATAGTTGAAAGGAGACATATACATATGAAAACTTTAGGATACATATTAATGGAAAATGGCGAAAAAATCGATTTAGAATTTTTCCCAGAAGAGGCACCAAAAACAGTAGAAAACTTTAAAAAATTAGCAGAGCAAGGATTTTATGATGGTGTGACATTCCACCGCGTTATTCCTGGCTTCGTAAGCCAAGGTGGAGACCCAACAGGCACAGGAGCAGGTGGCCCAGGTTACTCTATCCCATGTGAAACTGATGGAAATCCTCATAGACATCTTGTTGGCTCACTTTCTATGGCACATGCTGGCCGTAATACAGGTGGTAGCCAATTCTTTGTTGTTCATGAGCCACAACCGCATTTAGATGGCGTACATACTGTATTCGGTAAAGCAACAAGCGGTATTGAAACAGTATTAAACATGCGTCAAGGCGATGTAATGAAAGAAGTTAAAGTTTGGGAAGAATAAGTTACGAGAAAAGGAGAGCGATTTTGCTCTCTTTTTTTATTTCCTATAAACAGGAATTGGTATATATTTCAAAGTATATGACACAAATAGGACGTCTACTAACGTTAAATTATATTGTTCATAAGAACACACTTTTAACAAAATACATAGGATAGAGTACGAATTATATGCTTCAATAAATGTATTTCTCTTAACATATTGCTTTTGGTAGAACTACTTTGTTCAAAAGTGGTTAATAAGTGAAATGTGATGAGAAAGGGATTTTCCTTTTAGTTCCTATATAGTATTGTCTCTTTTTTGAGCGGTGTAATAGAAAGAAATAGCGTGGAAACATATATTTGACTTTCTTCTTAACGCTTTGTATGATTATCAAGTTATTTCAGCCCCTTCTCACTCTGGTAAAAATATTGTAGAATGAATGTGATATGAAAAGAGTGATTGAGGGGATAAATAGTTTGTAACTTTTGTAAGAAGGGATAAGGGTTATGTTAATTCGTTTTAAAAAAAGTTATGAAAAAATTGCAATGGGGCTTCTTTCATTTATGCCAACTGAAAAAGATGTGAAAACATTACAATTGACAATGAAAGAGTATGAGGCGAAAGAGGATTGGCAATTGTATTTGTGGAAACAAAATGAAGATTTTGTTGGGATAATGGGGATTATAAAAAAAGAAGATCAGGTATTGGAAATTCAGCATTTGAGCGTGAATCCGTCTCACCGTCATATGGGGATTGGGACGAAGATGGTTCAAGAGCTTAAGAGTAAATTTCTTGAGTTTACAATTTGCGGAAATGAGCAAACAGCAAGTTTTTGCAAAAAGTGTAAAGAGCTTGAACAAAATATACATTCATGAAAGCAGGGATAAGTAGTTTATTATCTCTGCTTTCTTTTTTGTAGTTGCTCGTGTCGCTCAGAAATGACTTCTGTTCGATCACGCAATGTGTGCTTACTTATGATGTATTCACCAGGAATGACGTTCACATCTTTCCAAGAGAGGTTTTGTTTCTTACATAACTGTATGCATTGTTTTTCTAACGATACGTCTAATAAGGGTAAAAATAACGGCGCAAAAATTTCCTTTTTGTGGATAGAGTGTAATCTTTCATTTAATAAGAACATAAGTTGTTTATGATCTATTCCTAATTGATGTAAAGATGTACTGTTCTTTTCTAAAAGTGCTATTGCGCTTTTTATCATCTTCTCTGCACCATTCCAGTTGGATCGTCTGTGATGGTATAAGGAAACAGCAATTTGAATGAGACCGACTAAGTAATTGTCGCGTTCTCCTCTAGGTTTTAATTTCCAATACTCTTCTAATATTTCATGACATTCAAAATAATCGTAATCTCCGTGAAAATGAATTAAAAATTGTATGTACTCGGTAGGATACATTTTATTCGCTCCTGTCTAACGGGTATATGTACAGTTTATCATAGAAATATTAACAATAAGCGACTAGGGAAATATCCCTAGTCGCTTTATTGCGTCCTATTAGCAGAAGCAAGCTGCTCCTACAATGATTAGTAAAATGAACAGTACAACAAGTAATGCGAACCCACCGCTAAAACCGCAATCAACGTGACCCATAGTTTTTTGACCTCCTACATTGTTCTTACTACATTGTTATCATATGAAGCGGTGGGCATTATGACATGGGCATAGGTCTATTTTTAATTAAATTTCTTAAAAAGGTTGGATAGAACATGAGTATGCTCTATACTTATGGTGTTATAGAAAAAATGTGGTGGGATGCTTTGTGCAGTATAATTTTAAAGTAGAGGCTTTTGAAGGGCCTTTAGATCTATTGTTACACTTAATAAATCGTTACGAAATTGATATATATAATATTCCTGTAGCGAAAATTACAGAGCAATATCTATCTTATGTCCATACGATGAAAGAATTACAATTAGATGTTGCCAGTGAGTATTTAGTAATGGCTGCAACGTTATTACAAATTAAAAGTAAAATGTTGTTACCGAAACAAGAAGAAGATGTACCTGATAACGGTGAAGACTTTATAGATGATCCTCGTCAAGAATTGATGGAGAGGTTAATTGAATATAAGAAATATAAGCAAGTTGCTACTGAGTTAAAAGAAAGAGAACAAGAAAGAGCACAGCTATATACACGTCCGCCAATTGATTTTACATCATTTCAACAAGAAGAGGAGACAAGCTTACCTCTTGATGTTACGTTATATGATATGTTAGCGGCATTTCAAAAGCTAATGCGTCGTAAAAAAGCAAAAACCCCCGTAACAACGCGAATTACTCGCCAAGAAATACCAATTGCACAGCGAATGACTGATATTCTACAACAGTTAGAAGTAAGAGGCGGTCGTCAAAGCTTTTATGATTTGTTTGCTGATGAAGAACGTGAAATAATGGTTGTAACATTTTTAGCGGTTCTTGAGCTAATGAAAAATCAACAAATCATAATTGAGCAGGAACATAATTTTGATGAAATTTTCGTATCAAGCTCTAATAAATCCGTATAGAGTTGATGTGAAGATGGGATAGAAATATTTTATCTCATGTTAGGTTTTAATGTATCGTTTGGAACGAGAGAAGAAATATTGAACCGAACGCATTTACTGTGATTCGGTTTTTTTATGTGTGTTTTTTATGGGAAATAGGAGAAAGGAGTTCGTAAAATGGATAGAAAAGAACAAAAATCGATTATTGAAGGGCTTTTATTTGTTGCAGGTGACGAAGGGATTTATCCGGAACAGATAGCTAAAGTTCTGGAAGTTGAAGTGGAAGAAGTAATAAACAGTATAGAGGAAATGCAAAAAGAATGCGAAGGATCGAATCGCGGTTTGCAAATTGTACAATATGCAAAAGTGTATCGTTTTGCAACAAAGAAAGAACATGCTTCGTACTATCAAAAATTAATAGATACTCCAACCGCGGCTTCACTTTCTCAAGCAGCTCTTGAAACGTTGGCAATCGTTGCGTACCGTCAACCGATTACAAGGACAGAAATGGAAGAGATTAGAGGTGTGAAAACGGATAAGGCATTACAAACGTTAGTTTCACACTTACTTATAAAAGAAACGGGAAGAGCGGAAGGACCAGGGCGCCCTATTTTATACGGAACGACGAAAGAATTTCTAGATACGTTTGGATTGAAAACATTAGATGATTTACCACCTCTTTCGGAAGAAAATGAACAAATGAATGAAGCAGATTTATTCTTTGGTTCTTTACAGGAATTATCAAAATAAAAGCTTAGCATTTTGCTAAGCTTTTTTTGTATATCAATTACAGAGCGTGCCATACTAAATGAAAAAAGGAGACGAGTTATGAAAGGTGTACGGAGTATTCTATTGTTGGTTTCTGTTTTATTATGTTTTTCGTTAAACAGCGCATCGGCTAAAAGATATATGATGTCTATTCATACTGCGTCTTCTATACATATGCAGCGGCAACATTTCGGTAAAATGAAAGTGAGTTTTTTAAAAGTTGGACAAGGTGATGCGACACTTATTACATTGCCAAATGGTCAAACGATGTTAATAGATGGGGGTCCTTATGAAGCGGGAGAGGTCATTATTCAAAAACTAATTGAAAAAAGAATTAATCATTTAGATGTGATTGTAAGTACTCATCCTGATATGGACCATATAGGAGGACTTATTCCAATTGTAGAGCAAATGCCAGTTTCCCTCGTATTAGATAGCGGGAAAACATATAGTTCATTTACTTATCATACGTATCGAAATAACATTAAAAAAAGGGGCATTCCTTTCATTTCAGTGAAGGAAGGACAATACATACCGCTAGATCCACATGTTTCTATACAAGTATTAAACAATGGTAAATCGAAAGACGAGAATAACGAGTCCTCAATTGTGTTAAAGATTCGATATGGTAAAGCGGACTTTTTATTAATGGGTGATGCTGATATACGGACGGAAAATGAAATATTAAAGCAATTTGATGTACATGCAGATGTATTAAAAGTTGGGCATCATGGCTCGTATACTTCAACGAGTGAAACATTCTTAAAAAAAGTAGATCCACAATTCGCTATTCTTTCGTACGGGAGTAGAAATCCGTATGGGCATCCTCATCAGAGTGTAGTAAGACGATTAAAACAGCGTGGTATAATGATATATGGAACAAACAAGCGAACTGTGGAAATAGAAACAGATGGTGAACATATTACTATGGGGGCAAGCGGTCTTATGCCATTACTTAAGTAACTAATTATATAAGAGGTTATTATCCATTTTGGTAAAAATGGATAATATATATTAGAATGAAAAAGAAATCAATTTCCTTTTTTCGCTGAACGAAGAGGAAATTTCATTAGAATGTATAGACAACTACTTGTGTGTATATTAAGATGGAATTAGGCGAATAAGGTAATAATAATAAGTAGGTATTTCATGGGAAAGGGTCGATGAAAATGAAAACGCAAGTTGTCATCAATGCCGAAATTTATACAGGTAAAGAAGTAGTGGAAAACGGATTTATTCGTTACACAGAAACAGTTAAAGAAATTGGTTTGATGGCTCAATATGTATCACAAGAAAATGAAACTGTGTTAGATGTGGCAGGAAAGATTGTGATTCCAGGTATGATTGATGTTCATATTCATGGTGGATACGATATTGATGCGATGGATGCAAATAGCGATGGATTAGTAACTCTTGGTAAAGAAATGTTAAAAGAAGGAGTTACAACTTACTTCCCAACAACAATGACACAAGCTCCAGAAGCGATTGAAGCGGCGCTAAGTGCTGCGAAGGAAGCGAAAGACAAAGGAGCACATTTCGAATATATTCACTTAGAAGGACCATATGTTTCAAAAAAACGTGCGGGTGCACAACCACTTGAACATATTGTTCCTGCGAGTATCGAGCAATTTAAACAATGGCAGGAAGCAAGCGGTAATCTAATTAAATTAGTAACATATGCACCGGAAGAAGAAGGTGCGTTAGAGTTTGAACAGTATCTTGCTGAAACAGGTGTTGTTGGCACAATGGGGCATACAGATGCAATTGATGCACAACTGAAAAATAGAAAAATTACACATGCAACACATTTATACAATCAAATGCGTGGATTACATCATCGTGAACCAGGAGTTGTTGGTCATGTGTTATTAAATCCAGATGTAATGGTTGAAGTAATTACAGATGGTATTCACATTCACCCTGATATGGTGAAATTAGCATATAAATTAAAAGGACCGAAAAAAGTAAGTGTCATTACAGATGCAATGCGTGCAAAAGGTCTTGAAGAAGGATTATATGAGCTTGGCGGACAGCCAGTACATGTAAAAGATGGCAGTGCCCGATTAGAAGATGGAACGTTAGCTGGTAGTATTTTGAAAATGGATCAAGCTTTCCGAAATGTAATTGAATTTACAGGATGTTCAATCGAGGAGGCAGTGTTAATGACATCAGTTAACCAAGCAGAAGAATTTGGATTAAATAATAAAGGCGCGTTAGCGGTAGGTAAAGATGCAGACTTTGTTGTTATGACTGAAGAATTACATGTATATGATACGGTTCGTTTAGGAATTCATATGAAGGAAGGGAAGTAATTAGATGAATATTCTAGTTGTAAAAACTCCAGAAGAATTAGCAGAAGCAGGTTATAAGTTAATTAAAGAGGTTGTAAAATCAAAAGAAAATCCAACTTTAGGAATGGCTACAGGAAGCTCTCCATTAGGTATTTATGCAGAAATGCGAAAAAATAAACTTGATACAAGTCATGCAACCACTGTAAACTTAGATGAGTACGTAAATTTACCACACGAAGATAAAAACAGCTATCACTATTTCATGCAAGAACAGTTGTTTGATCATCTTCCATTTAAACAAACTTATGTACCGAATGGGATGGCAAGTGATTTAGAGGAAGAGTGCAAGCGTTATGAAGGCATTCTAGTAGCTAACCCAGTTGACTTACAGATTCTTGGAATCGGTGAAAACGGTCACATCGGATTTAATGAGCCAGGAACACCATTTAATTCTCCAACTAACATTGTAGAATTAACAGAATCTACACGCCAAGCAAACCTTCGCTTCTTTGAAAATGAAGAAGATGTGCCGACTCATGCGATTACAATGGGAATTGGAAGTATTATGAAAGCGAAACAAATTCTACTTGTTGCTATGGGATCTAAAAAGGCAGAAGCTATTAAAGAATTATTGCAAGGTGAATATAGTGAGGCGTGTCCTGCTACAGTTCTACAACGTCATCCGAATGTGACCGTAATCGCAGATCCAGAAGCTCTATCTTTATGCAGTGAGGCGATTGCTGATGAACATCGACAAGTATTCACCATTTCCGATTTATTATCAGATTCAAGAGTGGGTGAAACAGCTAATTGAGGAAGGCGAATGGAAGCCGGGAGATAAAATTCCATCTGAGAATGAACTTTGTGATAAGTTCGAAGTGAGTCGTATGACAATCAGACAGGCGATTAATAACTTAGTGGAACAAGGTTATTTATACCGGAAACGTGGGATTGGAACGTTCGTCCAACTTCCGAAAGTGGAGCAAAAGTTGCAAGGAATGACGGGATTCACAGAAGATATGATTTCTCGTGGTATGAAACCGAGCAGCCAGTTATTAAGTTTCCGCCTAGTTCCAGCTACTGCTAAAATAGCAGACCGGCTGAGAATACAAGAGGGAGAATCGGTTTATGAAGTGAGGCGTACGCGCTTAGCTGATGACGAACCGATTGCATTTGAGACGACATATTTGTCGCCAACTCTTGTGAAAGATATTAACGAAGAAATATTACAACAATCTTTATATGAACATTTAGAGAAAAAACTGGGCTTTAAGCTTGTTCGCGCTACTCAATCAATTGAAGCTTCAATTGCAACGGATAATGAAGCTGAACATCTGCATATTCCTAAAAAGGCGCCTGTACTTGTAATGCGTCAATGGTCATATTCAGAAGGTGAGTTACCGTTAGAGTATGTGAAATGTATTTATCGTGGGGATCGTTACAAGTTTATTACGAACATCGCACGTAACAAGTAATATATTTCAGTTTGTGAAGTACAGTGAACTTTGATGTTTTCAACATGTAAAGAAATAAAAATACGACTCATCCTTATAAGGATCGAGTCGTATTTTTATTTGCTTCTTCATTATAAACAAGTACTTGGTTAACGGCATCTTTGACAGCATCTACTACATAGTGAGCGTGCTCTTTTACCGCATCATCAGCTTGAGACATAGCAAAACTATGAGGAGTTAAGGAAAACATTGGAATATCATTGTAAGAATCCCCTATGCATGCAACCTCCTCTGGTTGTATTTGAAACTCTTGTAATAAAACAGAAATAGCAGAACCTTTACTAATATTTGGTGGCATTACATCTAAACATTGTTCAGCTGAAATGAAAGTACTAACTTTTCCATGGAATTTTTCATCGATCTTTTTTTGAAGGAGTTGTAAGTTTTCTTTTGTTCCACCGATAGAAATTTTATTTGGAAAAATTGTATCATCGATTTTCTGTAATAAATTTGGTTCTTCAACAGAAGTCATTGCTACTTGTTTTTCGAGTTCATGAATAAAAGGTGTCTTTTCTTCAATATAGTAATTATGCTCATCACTTACATAACGGAAATAAGGGTCTTGATTTGTCATAGCTAGTAAATCAGGAAGAATGCTGGAATCAAAATTTGCGGATAATAGTTGCTTATTTTCATTAGTGTATACAAACACACCATTTACACTAATACGATGGAAATTTGTATTTACAGCTTTCATTAAGTCTGCGATTTCATTATCAAGTCGTCCAGAAGCGAAGCAAAGAATAACATTTTGCTCAGCAAGACTGCGAAGTGCCGCAACATCCTGTTCATCAATCAGACCTCCATGCTGCATCATTGTACCGTCAATATCACTTACAAACATTTTAATCATGTTGCTATCTCCTTTCTATGTACAGTTGCTCCTACATTATACGCATCATATACAAACATGTCTAAAAAATGAATTTTTATCAAATGGTAGATGTTTTACATTGACGACAAAGAAGAATGTTCTGTAACATAAAAGTAGGCTATTTAAGTACGAGGGTGGTGTTATATGAGTAATTATCTAGAAATTAAAAAAGTTTTAAATAATAATGTCATCATTGCTAGCCATCCTGAACACGAGGAAGTAGTAGTGATCGGTAAAGGAATTGGATTTGGAAAAAAGGTTGAAGATGTGTTGGAGCAAGAACAAATTGAGAAAATGTTTGTTTTAAAAAATGAACGTGATCGAGAACAATACAAACTTTTAGTGCCGCATGTGAGTGAAAAGCTAATTGAATTGATGAATGATATTATGTTATACATTCAAGAAAAAGCGGAGTCTCCATTAAATGAACATATTCATATCGCTTTAACAGATCATATTTCTTTTGCAATTAAAAGGCTGAAACAAGGACTTACAATAGATAATCCTTTTTTAGTTGAAACGAAAATGCTATATCCAGAGGAATATGAAATTGCTGAAGGAGTTGTGAAACTTTTAAATTCTCGTTTGCAAATTACATTGCCAGAAGGAGAAGTAGGCTTTATCGCACTCCATATTTATAGCTCGCTTACAAACTCTGATTTATCTTCTGTTAATCAAAATTCTCGTCTTATTGCACAACTTGTGTCTTTAATTGAGACAAACCTACAAATTACATTAGACCAAGAAAGCATTCATTATTTACGCCTTATTCGCCATTTACAATATGCTATTGAACGGGTGAAAAAAGGAGAAAAAGTAGAAGAAGCACAAAGTTTTGCTGATTTATTAAAATTAGAATATCCAGTTTGTTACAATTTGGCGTGGAAGCTAGTCAAAGTAATGCAGAACGAATTACAACTTCCTGTTTATGAAGCGGAGAGCATTTATTTAACGATGCATTTACAACGATTAGTGAAAGCAGAACATGTGTAAAAAGACATATATTTTTGTCTAAAATGAAAACGTTAAAAAAAATGATTGAATCGCTTACAATAGTTATGTATAATAACTATTGCAAAGTTATACAAAATTCGACAAACACATTAAGGTAAATAACGAAAACGTTTGCTTTAATTATAGTGAACTTATACGTAATCCTATTTTTGACACGTGTTACTGATTCGATCAGGCATGAGTGGAGAAAAGTTGGGAATGTAAGCTAAAGAAAGGGACATACTACCCTTTGTATAGCTATCGTTCTATCTTTTTTTCCTCATGCCTTTTTGGCGTTTGTCGAAAAGTATCAATATAGATAAGAGAGGAAGGGTTTCCATGTTTAAGAAGATCTTTGGTGTTCTTCAAAAAGTCGGAAAAGCGCTTATGCTTCCAGTAGCGATTTTACCGGCAGCAGGTATTTTACTTGGATTTGGTAATGCATTTCAAAATCCACAACTAACAAATGTTATCCCTGCTTTAAAAGCAGATTGGTTCGTAATGGTTGCAAAAATTATGGAACAATCTGGTGATATTATTTTCGCTAACCTTGCGCTATTATTCGCAGTTGGGGTAGCGATCGGTTTAGCTGGTGGAGACGGAGTAGCTGGTTTAGCAGCGTTCGTCGGATACTTAATTATGAACAAAACGATGAGTGTGTTCTTAGAAGTAGATAAACTAGTGAAAGTAACAAGCACTGGAACAGATCCAGTGAAAATTGGATTTTCAGATCCAGCATATGCAAACGTATTAGGAATTCCAACGCTGCAAACAGGAGTGTTTGGTGGTATTATCGTCGGGATAGTAGCGGCATATTGTTATAATAAATACTTCAACATTGAATTACCATCATACTTAGGTTTCTTTGCAGGTAAGCGTTTCGTACCAATCGCAACTGCAACATTCTCTTTAGTGGTAGGTATTATCATGTGCTTCATTTGGCCATACATTCAGGGTGGCTTAAATACGTTCTCACATCAAATGATTGATGCAAATAGAACGATAGCAGCATTTATATTCGGTTTAATCGAACGTTCATTAATTCCATTTGGATTACATCATATTTTCTATTCACCGTTCTGGTTCGAATTCGGTCAGTATACAAATGCAGCTGGCGAATTAATCCGTGGTGACCAAAAAATCTTTATGGCACAGTTAAAAGACGGCGTAGAATTAACAGCAGGTACATTTACAACTGGTAAGTATCCGTTCATGATGTTCGGTCTTCCAGCAGCAGCTTTAGCAATGTACCATGAAGCACGTCCGGAAAATAAAAAATTAGCAGCTGGTATTTTAGGATCTGCTGCATTAACATCTTTCTTAACAGGTATTACAGAACCGCTTGAATTTTCATTCTTATTCGTAGCACCAGTATTATTCGGAATTCATGCAGTATTCGCTGGTCTATCATTTATGACAATGCAAATTTTAGGTGTTAAAATTGGTATGACATTCTCTGGTGGTTTAATTGACTTCATATTATTCGGTGTACTACCAGGTCGTACGGCATGGTGGTGGGTAATTATTGTTGGTCTTGTACTAGCAGTTATTTACTACTTCGGATTCCGTTTCGCAATCCGTAAATGGAACTTAAAAACACCTGGTCGTGAAGTAGCGAATGCTAATGAAGGCGCAGGGAAAACAGAAGCAGGAGAACTTCCACGTGAAGTATTAGTAGCACTTGGTGGTAAAGAAAATATTGCTTCGTTAGATGCTTGTATTACTCGTTTACGCGTTCAAGTTAACGAACAAAAAAATGTAAATAAAGACCGCTTAAAAGAGCTTGGAGCAGCCGGTGTACTTGAAGTTGGAAATAACATTCAAGCTATTTTCGGACCGAAATCTGACACATTAAAATCACAAATTCATGATATTATGTCAGGTCGTACACCTCATGTTGAAAAAGAAGCGCCTGTAAAAGTGGAAGAAGCTCCTCAACAGGTTGATGAAAATGAAACAATCGTTTCACCAATTGAAGGGAAAATCTTACCGATTACAGAAGTACCTGACCAAGTATTCTCAGGGAAAATGATGGGAGATGGATTTGCGATTGAGCCAACAGAAGGAACAGTAGTTTCTCCGGTTAATGGTGAGATTGTAAATGTATTCCCTACAAAACATGCGATTGGTATTCAGTCTGAAGGCGGAAAAGAAATTTTAATCCACTTCGGTATTGATACTGTAAAATTAAATGGTGAAGGCTTTGAAGCGCTTGTAGCACAAGGTGATAAAGTGAAGCAAGGACAACCATTATTAAAAGTAGATCTTGCATTTGTAAAAGAAAATGCACCATCTATTATTACACCAATCGTCTTTACGAATTTACAACAAGGGCAACAAGTCGAATTGAAAAAAGATGGAAATGTTAAGAAGGGCGAAAACGCTATTATTGACATTCAGTAGGAATTTGACGCAAAATGTTTATAATTATAATAGGCGATGTGGTTGACCGAACATCGCCTATTATATACAATAGATGATGTAGTACTCACGTCTATACAACTAAAAAAATACTGTATTTGAAGGAGATAAATTATCATGGAAAAAATCTTTAAAGTAACTAGCGACTCAGGAATTCATGCTCGTCCAGCAACTCTACTTGTAAACACTGCAAGCAAATTTGGTTCTGACATCAACTTAGAGTATAACGGAAAAAACGTTAACTTAAAATCAATCATGGGTGTTATGTCTTTAGGAATTCAACAAGGCGCGGAAATTAAGGTCACTGCAAATGGTGATGATGCAGCTCAAGCACTAGCAGCTATCGAAGAAACTATGAAAAACGAAGGATTAGGAGAATAATGACTCTTAACATTCAAGGGATCGCTGCATCAAGTGGGATTGCTATTGCAAAGGCTTTCAGACTTGAGAATCCTGAATTTAACATTGAAAAGAAATCAATTACAGACGAAGCTGCTGAAATTGCACGCTTAGACGCTGCGCTTGAGAAAGCAAAATCTGAACTAGAAGCTATTAAGGACCATGCTTTTGCTGAGCTAGGTGCTGATAAAGCTGCTATCTTTGAAGCACATTTATTAGTATTAAATGATCCAGAATTAGTAAATCCAGTAAAAGATAAAGTAAATGGCGAAAAAGTAAATGCTGAATTTGCAATGGATGAAGTTGCATCAATGTTTATTTCTATGTTTGAAAACATGGATAACGAATACATGAAAGAACGTGCTGCGGATATTCGCGACGTAACAAAACGTGTGCTTGCACATTTACTAGGAATTAACTTCTCAAACCCTGGTACAATTTCTGAAGAAGTAATCATCATTGCTGAAGATTTAACACCATCTGATACAGCTCAGTTAAACCGTAAGTATGCAAAAGGTTTCACAACTGATATCGGTGGACGTACATCTCACTCTGCAATTATGGCTCGTTCTATGGAAATTCCAGCTGTTGTTGGTACGAAGGTTGTTATGGAGAAAATCCAAAACGGCGATATCGTAATCATTGACGGTTTAGATGGAGAAGTAATTGTAAACCCATCTGAAGAAACTCTTCGTTCTTTTGAAGAAAAGAAAGCTAAATTTGAAGAGCAAAAAGCTGTATGGGCAAAATTAAAAGACCAAGCAACTGTAACAAGTGATGGACATCACGTTGAGCTTGTTGCTAATATCGGAACACCAAATGATGTACAAGGTATTATCGATAATGGCGGAGAAGGCGTTGGTTTATACCGTACAGAATTCTTATACATGGGCCGTGACAATCTTCCAACAGAAGAAGAGCAGTTCGAAGCGTATAAAGCAGTTCTTGAAGGTGTAAAAGAAGATCAACCTGTCGTTGTTCGTACACTTGATATCGGTGGAGATAAAGAACTTCCATACTTACATTTACCAAAAGAAATGAACCCGTTCTTAGGATACCGTGCAATTCGCTTATGTCTTGATGAGCAAGATGTGTTCCGTACACAACTTCGTGCATTACTTCGTGCTAGCGTATACGGTAACTTAAAAATTATGTTCCCAATGATTGCAACTCTTGATGAGTTCCGTCAAGCGAAAGCAATCTTATTAGAAGAGAAAGAAAGACTTGTTCAAGCGGGTACAACGGTTTCTGATTCTATTGAAGTTGGTATGATGGTTGAAATTCCAGCTTCAGCAGTATTAGCAGATCAGTTCGCAAAAGAAGTTGATTTCTTCTCTATCGGAACAAATGACTTAATCCAATACACAATGGCTGCAGACCGTATGAACGAACGTGTAGCTTACTTATACCAACCATATAACCCATCTATTTTACGTCTTGTAAAAATGGTTATCGATGCTGCTCATAAAGAAGGCAAATGGGCTGGTATGTGTGGTGAGATGGCGGGAGATGCACTTGCTATCCCATTATTATTAGGCTTAGGTTTAGATGAGTTCAGTATGAGTGCAACATCTATTCTTCCTGCAAGAACACAACTAAGCAAGTTGTCAAAAGCAGAAATGGAAACATTAGCAGAAAAAGCATTAACAATGTCAACTGCTGAAGAAGTTGTTGAATTAGTTAAAAGCATATAATAGTAAAAAAACCTGAGTCGATTTGAAATCGGTCTCAGGTTTTTTCTATGAGAAAAGTATATCTTATTTTGCGGCTATTGAGGATAAAGAACAGAATTAGATAGCGATTGCAACGATATCAGTTGGGCAAACACGTAAAATGCCAGTAAAAGTATTTCGATTTTGATTGTTCTTATCGTCTTTATTGTTATCTTTGTTGTCTTTGTCATTACGAGCTAAAGCAGAGAAAAGAGCAACACCGTTAGCGAAACCTTCAAAAATTACATTATTGAATGTTCCGTTACCTCTAATGCTTAAAAGAGAAAGCTCTGTTCCAACTGAAATGCTAGCAAGTACGTTACATACAGCAGGTCGTTGTGGTCTAACTTCTTCTCTCTCTTTCTCTTTCTCGCGATGGTCGCGATGGTCACACTCTCTTTCACGATGATGACAGTCTCTAAAGTTATCACAGCATCCAAATGATCCAAACATAATCCTCATCACCCCCTTCACACTTATAATCTATGTAAGTTCGGTAGTTAGTGACTGGACAGATAATGGAAATTTTTCTAGGGGATTTTCTCATTTTAAATGACTAGATGGGTATTTAGTATGGAATGATGTTTAAAATAGGGGAAATGTCACAAAAAAATGTAAAGACCACCGAAATGAATGGAATAGGTAGCCTTTACACTTTTTTACTTTTATATAAAACGATGATATATACAGGAAGAGCTAAGAGTAGTGGTGCAATGGATCGTGCAGTATGTTTTTCTGCTTCTAATTGTAACGCTTCTTCTTTAGGGAATTGTAACACTGATATGTTTGCAGCATCGCCAATAAAATATAGCAGTAGTACAGTTACTATGTAACTCAAAAGTGCGATAAAGCTTCCGTATGAACTCAATGAAAATCCCTCTCTTGTTATCTATTTGTTATCATTTTATCACAATTGTAACAAAAATACACGGTTATATTTCAATGCTTTAACAAATTTCGACACAAAACGCCATATTTGTTTATGGTGATAGCGTAAAAATTACAATTTCTCTATGTATAGATGTCGAATAATACATTGTAATATTACGGATGTGTGACAGAATATAAAAAAACGAAGGTAATGAAATTACCTTCGTTTTTATTATTTCGCCCATTCACTTACTTGTTCTACGCTCATGCGCGGTGCAGGGTGACCTTTTAAAGTTGATTCACCAATTGTAATAAGCATAATTGGTACGTAACGAGATGAAACATTAAATTCTTCCATTAGTGCTTGTGGGTTGAAACCACCAATTGCGCAAGTATCCCAGCCAGTTGCTTTAGCAGCAAGCATAAGTTGCATTGCTGCTAAAGCAGCATTTGAAAAGGCAGCATCTCGTGGGTATTGCTCACGAGTATATGCAGATTCAATATTTTTAGCTAAGCGCTCTTTTGCGTCTGCTTTCATAAATCCTTGTTCTACAATTGGACCGTAAACAGGTTCAACATTTTTATATGCCTCTAAATCACCTAAAATAGCGACTACGGCAGAAGCATCAAGAATTTGTTGTTGGTTATAAGCAATTGGGTGTAATCGTTTTTGTACATCTTCGCCTTGGAAAACAAGGAATTTCCAGTGTTGCAAGTTCCAAGCAGAAGGTGCTTGCGCAGCTGCTTTTAAAATTTCATGTAACTCTGTAGATGAAATTTCTTTTTCAGGGTTGAATGCACGTGTAGATGTGCGTTCATATAAAACGTTAAAAAAGTCGTTGTTTGTCATTATATATCCTCCAAATTACATATCAACTTAATATGAAATAAATGTAATATACTCTACTTACATTTTGTAAGTTATTGAATTTAAGAATATAATACCTTTATTTTAATTGTCAAGTTTTAAATAGTAAGGCAGGGCATTCATACAAACGATACAATTCATATAATCATACACTAAAAAGGAATTTCCAGAGCAGATAAGCGAAGATAACATTCTCAATTAGCTTGTTAATATGAGTTCCTCACAATTCTTTATAAAATGATTGTGAGGAATTCAGTAAAACAAGATATATGAAGTGAGTGAAGACTAGTGATGAACATACTACATTTTTTATTAGAGAATACTGTTTTCCAAAATGTATTACAAGATCTTCAGTTGGATGTCCTTTATATAGAAGATGGATGTACACATCAACAAACGATAGAAAACGTCCATCCAAAATGTATGTTTATAGCAAATAGTTTTGAAGAAGGAGAAATATTGTTTCATAGAACTAGACCACATATTGTAATTATGTATGTAACAGATTTTGCTCAAATAAAATATATAAAGAATATATATAATTCACAGAGCACATTCATTATCATTTGGGATCAACAGATAGACAATCAGTTTGCAGATTTACTACTGTTAGGAATACGTAATATTGTTATAGCACCAGTAACTCCACAAGTGGTACTAGAGGAAGTGAATAAGAGTTTATATCAACTTTCTTTAGTGCGGCAAGTAGGTTTACAACAAGAATTGCTTCAAACGATGTTTGATTTTCAAAATGATTTATTATTTATAGTAGAAGATGATGAGATTGTTGATTGTAATACGAATTTTTTACAATTCTTCGGACATGATAATTTATTTACGTATCGTGAACAACATTTAGTGTTTGCAGAACATCTTATTAGAGAGAACGGATATTATTCGACGACTCACGATATAACATGGCTGGATGATACTTTATCAAATGGAAGAAGAATTAAAATGTACAATTATGAAGGAGAAGCATTTACTTTTCTATTACGTGCGACACCATTACCAGAAGACTTATCGCGATTTATAGTAAAATGCACAGAGATTACAGAATTAGATGAAATCTATCAAGAGCAAGAAAGATTGGCTATGATAGATTCATTGACAGAAATATATAATCGCTTGAAATTCCAACAAATATTGGAGACAGAGTGGGAGAATGTATTACGTAATGATGAAAAAGTTGCACTTATTTTGTTTGATATAGATAATTTTAAATCAGTAAATGACACATATGGTCATGATTTTGGCGATTTAGCATTAGTACAACTTGCAGATCTTATGAAATCTAAAGTTGAAGATCAACATGTATTTGCAAGATGGGGAGGAGAGGAATTTATAATATTAGTGACAAATACGGTAGAAAAAGAAGCGTTTCAAGTTGCGGAATCATTGCGATTTTTCATTGAAACAAAGCATTTCTCTGGAATTTCGAAATTAACAGCGAGTTTTGGAGTTGCGTTATATGAGCAAGGGATTACAAGAGAAGAGTTAATGCAAAGAGCGGATATTGCGTTATATGAAGCGAAAAAAAATGGGAAAAATCAAGTATGTATATATAGAAAAGAAAAAATGTGATTTTTCGCAACAAATTGTTGCGATTTTTTTTTATTACTTGATAATAGAATATGGGGGACCATTTTAACCGAGAAGCTCCCACTTCAAGTAAGCTCGCAAGAGAGACTAAGTGGTGGGTAGTTCACATGAAGTAATTACGGAGGAACAATATGATAAAAAAAATAATGGTTATGGCTTCACTGTCTGCTGTAGTTTGTGGCGGAGTATACTATTTTCTCTATAGTCCCGATCCAAAGGAACAAGCAGTATTAACAACAAAGGTAACCCCTGCTATTGAGTCAGAGGTACAGGATAATATAGAAGAAGTACAAAAAATTGATTATGCTAGTATATCTCAAAAGTTAGATCAGTATTTAGTAGGAAAGCAATTTAATGGGACAGTTTTGGTGACAGATAAAGAGCATGTTATATTGAATAAAGGATATGGATATGCTGATGTTCAAAATAAAATAGAAAATACGCCTCAAACAAAATATCGTATCGGTTCTATTACGAAAACAGTTGTTGCTACATCCATTCTACAGTTACAAGAACAAGGGAAGTTAAATATCCAAGATAATGTAAATAAATACATTCCTTCATTTCCAGCAGATAAAAATATCACGTTATATCATTTATTAACACATACCTCGGGTTTGCCTGAACATGCCAAAGGAAATGTGAATGCAGCCTCCCGTTTACAGTTAATTAATTGGATTGGACGTCAAAATGTAGAATTTCCTCCAGGAACAGGTTGGAGGTATACAGATTATAATTATATGGTGCTTGCTTTTATTATAGAAAGTATATCGAAAAAGCCTTTAGGAGATTACATAAAGGAGAATATATTTACAAAAGCAGAGATGCATGAATCGGGTATGGGAAATATGGTACCTGGAGATAAAAACTTCACGAAGGGTTATGTGAAGAAAGACCAAGATCTTGTACCAGCACAAAAATTAGGAATGGACTGGTTATATGGATCGGGTGAGATGTATACGACAGTAGGGGATATGAAAAAATTAGATGAAGCGATTATAAATGGGAAGCTTCTTTCTGAACAAAGTATACAAGCGATGTTTACACCTTCAGCAGAGAGGAAATATGCATTTAGCTTTTACATATATCCTGATTTTTTCCATAACCATGGTGTATTATCTGGTTGGAATACGTTTAATAATTTCAATAAAGAAAAAGGAACGTTTGTTATTTTATTCTCAAATGTGAAGAATAGTTTGGATGATGATTTTAATAAGGAATTTCGGAAGATGGTAAATGATTTATTAGAACAAAGGGGATGAGAAGATGGAGAATAAAAATTTATCAATAGGTTTCATCGGTATTGGTGTAATGGGAAAAAGTATGGTACATCATTTAATGCAAGGCGGTCATAAAGTATATGTATATAATAGAACGAAAGCGAAGGCAGCTTCTTTAGTGCAAGAGGGTGCGACTTGGTGTGATACACCGAAAGCGTTAGTAAAGCAAGTTGATGTTGTTATGACGATGGTTGGTTATCCTCATGATGTAGAGGAAGTGTACTTTGGGATTGATGGAATTTTAGAACATGCAAATGAAGGTACGATAGCAATTGACTTTACAACATCTACACCAACATTGGCAAAACGTATTAATGAAGTTGCGAAAAGCAAGAATATATATACATTAGATGCACCAGTATCTGGCGGGGACATTGGGGCTAAAGAAGCAAGACTAGCAATTATGGTTGGTGGAGAGCACAGAATATATGATATTTGCTTACCTCTATTTGAAAAACTAGGAACAAATATTCAGTTGCAAGGCCCTGCTGGGAGTGGACAACATACAAAAATGTGCAATCAAATAGCAATTGCTTCTAACATGATAGGCGTATGTGAAGCGGTAGCATATGCGAAAAAGGCTGGACTTAATGCAGATAAAGTATTAGAGAGTATTTCGACAGGAGCAGCAGGTAGCTGGTCATTAAGTAATTTAGCTCCTCGAATGTTAAAAGGAGATTTTGAACCTGGCTTTTATGTAAAGCATTTTATGAAAGATATGAAGATTGCTTTAGATGAAGCTGAAAAATTACAATTACCAGTACCGGGTTTAACCCTAGCGAAGGAATTGTATGAAGAGCTAATCGCAGATGGAAAAGAGAATAGCGGAACACAAGTATTATACAAAAAGTATATAAGGGGGTAAATGGAATGGATCTCCAAAAGTTTGACGAGATGATTGATGCTGTGCAGCGAGCAACTTGTGTACAGATTAATGATAAGCAAAAAGAAGCTTTTAAACAAAAATACGATTTTGGACCAGATTTTGAATATGGAAGAGATGAGAAAGGGCATTATGTTATCCGAAGCTCGAAAAAGATGTTAGAGGAAATGGAGTTTTATTTGGCATTGAAATATGATCGGGATGGAATTGTCCTTTATATGCATGCTGAGATTGAAGGGACATGTCATGTATCCGTTAGCTACAGTGAAGATGCACTTCATTTGCAAGAATTGTTTCAATTTCTAGAAGAAAATAAATAAAAAGTCCTCATTTGAGGACTTTTTATTTATTTAGGCAGGCATAATATTTAAGTTGGATAATTTATCCCGCTATTTGTGGGCAGTAAAACTCCCACTGATTAAAGTTTCACTTTATAGGCTGGAAGCGCGGCGGCATCGTTCAATTGGGAATGGAATAACTTGGGCAATGTGATTAGGGCCGAGCTGTTTTGCGCGAGCATGGCGTAGTATATAAAATGCGCACAGAATAGAAACAGGAATAGCACCATATAAACCGAAAAATAAAGCGCTTACACATGATGCAGCAAAACCTAAAACACCAACTTCTAATTCTTCCATAATAGCTCCTAAAATGACAGGAATAGCTCCGCATGTAACTCCTAGTATAAGTGCGATAAGTAAACTCATGATTATCCCCCTCTGTTTGCAATATTCTGTTCCTTCTTATTATTTGTAGTATATCATACGTAAAACAGAATTTTCAGAAAAAATTCAAAAAAAGTTCAATAAATGTTCAAAATATATTCCGGAATGTACTTGATAAAGTGGAATTGTGATTCGAGATATTTGATTTGAACAAACGAAAGGGACAAATCATTTTAGTAAATAAAAAATCAGGCTTACTTCAATGTTATGAAATAAGCCTGTTCCATAGGAGGATGTATATATGTAGAGTGAATAAAAGGTTGGAAAAGGGGTTCCAAGTTCTTTTATTCAACTAGCTACCTTAATAAATTGGAACCCAACCTTCTGTTGTAACAAAAATACGAATAGCTACAACTTGGCGATCATCTTGTAAGGTGAAATAGTGTCTTGCATTTTCAGGCACAGATATAAGATCACCAGGCTCGAGTTCAACGTCAAAGAATCGACCATCTTTTCCTTCAATAGCGAAGATGCCATGACCGCTGACAATAAAGCGAACTTCATCGTCAGTATGATGGTGTTCTTTTTGGAAATTAATTAATAACTCGTCAAGGTTAGGTGTGCTATTTGAAAGTGAAATCACATCATATGCTTTATAACCTCTGCGCTCTGAAACATCAGCAATTTCTTTTGAAAACAACGTTAATATTTCAGCTTTGTTTTCATCTGTTAAGGAGTAATTTTCTTTTAAATGAGTAGGAAGTTTAGAAATATTCCATTTCTCATATAAAACATCTTCTCCTTGTAGAAAGTTTGATACTTCTACTTCATTTTCAATACGAGTATTTTCCTCATGAATACGAATTTGCGCCATTAGAAACGCCTCCTTGAATTGATAATAATTTTATATGAAATTGGAATAAAAACTCATAAGCTTCTAATCTTTTTTTTGCATCAAAGCTATCACGGCCCCATACGGTAATGCCATGGTTTCGAATTAATACTGCTCCTGAATCTCCTTGTATATGCTTTCGGAATTTCTCTCCAAGCGTCGGGATATGAGCATCATTTTCGATAATAGGAATGTTAATCGTTGCACCTTCTTCCCAAATATCAAGAGCTTTAATAATCTCTTGATTTTGAAGGGTGACTGCATCACTATACAAATTTGTGATGACATTGTTATCAGTTGTATGAACATGAAGTACGCACCCGGCGTTCGTATTGTTATAAATATGTGTATGCAATATTGTTTCTGCCGAAGGGCGTAACTCAGTTTCTAAAACGGGAACTCCTTGATGATTTACTAATAAAAAATCATCTGGAGTGGTTTTTGTTTTATCTTTGCCACTTGCTGTAATAAGAAAAGTAAGGGGATCATGACTGACTTTTATAGAAATATTTCCACTCGTTGCTGGAAACCAATTCCGAGTTGTTAATTCTTTTTTAATTTCACTTAAGTCATACCATTGACGAAAAAGTTGTTTCATAATTTCACCTCCAACAAATGTTTTAGTTCAGCTAGAACATCGTGAAATGTTTCAAACGGTGTATAAGCAATACGATTTTCTTCACACTTTGTAATAAGGAAGTCACGGGCGAATACTTTATCTGCTTGTTTTGTTGCTTGTAAATCAGTAATAGAATCTCCAATCACAATATGAAAATCATCTTTAGAGCTTAGTTTACGAATTAATGATGATTTACAGAGACCACAACTATGCTGACATTGCTCGTCACAAGGGTGCGGCCATTTCACTTCAACAAATTCTCCTGAAAAGTCAGTTGCATTACAATAAATTTGTTCTTTAGGGATTATTTCTTGTAAGAGTGGATAGACGAAGAAATCCATTCCACCTGATATAACGTAAAAGGAAATGTTATTTTCATTAATGAATTGTATGAATTCATGAAAACCTGTACGGATTTCAGCAGTTTCTTGTAAAAACTGAATAATATCATCGTGTAGATTAATAGGTATTAATCGAAATAATTGAGAAACACCTTCTTGAATAGAAAGTTCTTGCGATAAAATTTTTTGCTTTATTTCCTCTGCTTCTGGTGGTGCGAATTTTTCCATAATGGACATGATATTATCGTTATTTGTAATCGTACCATCGAAATCACAAAATACTTGAATACTCATAATTTCACCTCATGAGAAGGATTTCCCCATATTTGTAGTGCGCTATGCAAATTTATTTCATCCACTTCATGGAGTGGTTTACCTTGTAAAGTAGCTTCAATTGCAGCACGGAAAGCTTTGCCACCACCTTGAGCTCCATTTGGATGCCCATGAATCCCGCCGCCGGCATTAATAACAACATCCTTACCAAAATCTCGTAAAATAAAGGGAACGAAACCAGGATGAATTCCAGCAGATGGAACAGAAAAACTTTTCTTGAAATAGTGGTCTTCCTCAGTTAATGCTTCTGTAATGAGAAGAGCTTCCTCTTTTTCTAATGCAACGTTGCCGTATGGTGATGGGAATAAAGAAAAATCAGCACCAGCGTAACGTAGTAATTTTCCAAGTAGTAATGGAGAAGAGAAACCGTATAGTTTCGATGATGAATATGCGCCACTTACAGCAGGGTGTGCCATAATAGGAATTGGAATTTCATCGTCTTCTACAAGTGCTTGCAGTACATCTAATCCATAAGAAAATACATTAAATAAAAGAATGTCTGCTCCAGCTACCACCGCACGTTTCGCGTTTTCTTTTAAATCATAAGTTCGACCTGTTAAATTTACTGCGTATAAAGTTTTATGCCCGTAAGTTTCGTATACAGATTGTAAAACTTCTTTCCCAGATTCAATTCTTTTTATAAGTGGTGTTAATGAGTTTTCGAATGAAATTTCATCATCTTTTACAATATCTACGCCTCCAATTGCCTGATCGCGTAGTTGAGTTTTTAAATATCCAATATTCCGTCCTATCATCCCTTTGAAAATACTCATTAGAAGAGGTCGATCTTGAACTTGTAAAAGGTTTCGGATGCCTTCAATTCCAAATTTTGGTCCAGGGAACTGTTTCTTTAATTCGTCTGAGAATGTTAAATCAATTAGTTTAATTTCTCCATCTAACGAAAGTTTTCCAAATGTTGTTGTCAAAATGGCTGGTAAGTCAGGGCTAAAGTTCAGCGATGGATAATGAATTTTAATGAGTCCACGTGATACTTTTTTGCCAAGGTAAGAGTTAATATGTTCTTGTTCGTCTAACGCTTCAATATGAATGACATTGCCTTTATGTTGTTTTAATTGTTCTTGTAATAAGTGTGGTAAATGAGTCCATGAACCAATTGTTAAACCGATTGCAATTTGTTCTGCTTTCTTTTCTAAGTTGTGAGAATCATCGTGGATTAAATATGTCGCTATAATTCCGCTCATTGTTATAACCTCCTAGTTAAATAAAAAAACCTCTCAGCTAAGGAGAGGTTTTTTTACAACCAGCTCCTTATCTGTCAGCGTAACGCTGCGAGAATTAGCACCGTGTCTACAATTGTAGATCGGTTGCCGGGTTTCGTCGGGCTCGTCCCTCCACCTGCTCTTGATAAGAAGTATTTAGAAATGTTTAAATTTTTAAGATAACTGAATTTTGTCAGATATTTTTTATGTTGTCAATGACTTTTTGAAAAAATTTAATTTATCAATTCGATTAATTGCTTCTCGTAATCTATCTTCTGTATGCAAGAGACCAACACGGACATACCCTTCGCCGTGCTCACCAAATCCAACACCAGGAGCAACTGCAACGTGTGCTTTTTCTAGTAAAATGTCAGAAAATTGCTCAGATGTATATCCTTTTGGAACAGGAAGCCATGCAAAGAATGATCCTGTTGGAATGTTTACTTTCCAACCAATTGAGTGACAAGCTGAAATAAGAGCATTTCTCCGAGATTCATAACTATTAACAAGATCTACCACACAAGACTGCGAGCCTAATAGTGCTTCGCGGGCAGCATCTTGAACTGCACCAAAAATACTAACATACATATGATCTTGCAATAGGTTAATAGTTTCGATGACACTTTCATTTCCTACTGCAAAAGCAATACGCCATCCAGCCATATTGAAAGTTTTCGATAAAGTGTAAATCTCAATGCCTGTATCTTTAGCGCCGTCTGCTTGCAAGAAACTAACAGGCTTTTGACCATCGAATCCGATAGCACCGTAAGCGAAATCATGAACAACTAATATATTATGTTTATTAGCAAAATGAATGGTTGCATCAAAAAAATCTTTTGATGCAGTAGCACCGGTAGGGTTATTTGGATAGTTTAAAAACATTAACTTTGCTCGCTCCGCAACAGAGTCATCAATTTTTGTATAATCCGGTAAAAAATTATTTTCTGCAATAAGCGGCATTGTTTCAAATTGTGCTTTTGCTAAAGCAACTCCTGATAAATAATCTGGATAGCCTGGATCTGGAACGAGAATAGTATCACCAGGGTTTGTAAAACAAACTGGTAATTCTACTAATCCAGCCTTTCCGCCAAACAAAATAGCAACTTCAGTTTTTGGATTTACTACTACATCATATTCACGTTGATAGAATGTTGCCACGGCTTCTTTTAAGCTTTCGTGTCCGCGAAATGGCGGATATTTATGATGAATGGTCTTTTCAGCAGCATCTTGTAAAGCTTTAACGATATGCTGCGGTGTTGGTTGATCTGGATTACCTTGACCTAGATTAATAACATCGTGACCAGCTGCAACGACTTTGTTAACTTTTGCAACAAGTGAAGCGAAAAATTGTGTTGGCAATGATGTTACTATCTCAGAAGGTTGAAATAATTTCATACTTTCCACCTCTTTTGAAAGTTGTTACAATTCTAGTGACAAATGATATAATCTTTCCAGTATTTTGTAAAGAAAAAAATGAGAATGGGGCTGAAAAAATGAAAGTCGCATGTATTCAAATGGATATTGTCTTTGGAGATGTAGAAAAAAATATTGAGAACGCTAAAAAAAAAATAAGTGAAGCGATGAAAGAAAGACCAGATGTTATCGTCTTACCAGAACTATGGACAACAGGATATGATTTAACGAGACTTTCTAAAATTGCAGATACGGATGGATTAGAAACGAAAGAAAAGTTGAAAGAATGGTCGAAGCAATATGGTGTACATATTGTTGGTGGTTCCATAGCAAAGCAAACAGAGCAAGGGGTTACAAATACAATGTATGTTGTAAACAATGAAGGGAATCTAGTCAATGAATATAGTAAAGTACATTTATTTCAGCTGATGGATGAACATAAATATTTAGTTGCTGGTAATGAGACAGGTGAATTTAAGTTAGATGATGTAGAGTGTGCTGGTACAATTTGTTATGATATTCGTTTTCCAGAGTGGATGCGCGTTCATACTGCTAAAGGTGCAAAAGTTTTATTTGTTGTAGCAGAATGGCCATTAGTACGTTTAGCACATTGGCGTTTGCTTTTACAGGCGAGAGCAGTTGAAAATCAGTGTTATGTTGTTGCGTGCAATAGAGCAGGAAAGGATCCGAATAATGAGTTTGCAGGTCATTCTCTAATTGTGGATCCTTGGGGTGAAGTTGTGGTAGAGGCAAATGAAGAGGAATCAATTTTATTTGGAGAACTTAAATTCGAGAAAATTAAAGAGGTACGTAAAGGAATTCCAGTTTTTGCAGATCGTCGTCCAGAATTATACAAATAAAATGTTGACAAGTGATTTTTATTCTTGGTATAGTCTTCATCATAAAGTTAAAAATTCTAAAAATTATAAAACTCTTATCAAGAGCAGGTGGAGGGATTTGGCCCGATGAAGCCCAGCAACCGACCGTAATACCATTGTGAAATGGGGCGTTTATGACGCCAAAAGGCACGGTGCTAATTCCAGCAGAAAGTAAACTTTCTGGCAGATAAGAGGGGAGAAGATAAACTTCAAACCTCTTTCTTTGTGGAAAGGGGTTTTTCTATTTTAGAAAAACCTCTGAATGAAAAGGAGGAGAAGACGATGGGATATTATTCATTAACTGAAACAACAGCTATACAATATGCGAAAGAACACGGTTATTTTGAAAAGAAAGCAAATGTAGTTTGTCATGAAATTGGAGATGGAAATTTAAATTACGTGTTCAAATTAGATGATGGAGAGAAGTCTATTATAATAAAACAAGCACTGCCATATGCGAAAGTAGTTGGTGAGAGCTGGCCACTGTCTATAAAAAGAGCGACGATTGAAAGTAAAGCATTACAAATTTTTGCGAAGTATGTGCCAGATTATGTTCCGGTAGTGTACAGTCATGATGAAGAGTTAGCAGTTACAGTAATAGAAGACTTATCAAGACTAACAATTACAAGAAAAGGATTAATAGATGGAGAAGGATATCCACTTTTATCCCAGCATATCGGTCGTTTTCTAGCACATGTTTTGTTTTATACTTCAGATTTCGGTTTACAGTCAGAAGAGAAAAGGGTACTAGAAGGTACATTTCTAAATCCAGACCTTAGTAAAATTACAGAAGATTTAGTTTTTACGGATCCGTTTGGACATTATGATACGAATGATTATGAGTCAGATTTACAGTCAGTGATTGATGAACTTTGGAGTGACAAAACTTTAAAACTAAAAGTAGCACAATATAAATATAAGTTTTTAACGAGAAAAGAAGCGCTTATTCATGGTGATTTACATACTGGTAGTATTTTTTCATCACCTTCTGAAACGAAAGTGATCGATCCAGAATTTGCAACGTACGGTCCATTTGGATTTGATATCGGTCAATTTATTGCAAATCTATTATTAAATGCTTTATCTAGAGAAGAAGAAAAGAGAAGTGTACTATTTTTCCATATAGAAAAGACATGGAGTTATTTTGTAGAAAACTTTACGAAGTTATGGATTGGCGAAGGTGTAGAAGCATATACGAAAGAAAAACAATGGTTACCAATTATTTTGCAAAATATCTTTACTGATGCCGTCGGATTTGCCGGATGTGAACTGATTCGTAGAACAATTGGCTTAGCTCATGTAGCGGATTTAGATGGGATAGCAAATAAAGAAAATAGAATTCAAGCTAAAAAACAAGCGTTATCCTTAGGTAGAGAACTAATAAAATATGAAGCCAAGGGTGCTGATATTCAACTGTTTCGAACATTATTTCAACAGACAGTTGGAGGCGTAAAAGCATGAGTACAATTATTACTATTCCGAGATCTGTAAGTTGGAAAGGCGATGCAATTGCAGTATTAAATCAAACAAAGTTGCCGCATTTCACTGAATACAAAACATTAACGAATATTGAAGATGTATGGAAAAGTATCATTATGTTAGAAGTACGAGGAGCGCCTGCAATTGGAATTGTAGCTGCGTTTGGTTTGGCGCTTGCGGCAAAGAAATACGATGCTATAAATATCTATGAGTTTCAGAAGAAGTTTAATAGAGATTGTAACTATTTAGGAACATCACGCCCGACAGCAGTCAATTTATTTTGGGCAATCGATCGTATGAGAGAATCTATTCGAGAGATTACTACAATAAAAGAAGCTCAAAAAATATTAGAAGAAGAAGCGCTTCATATTCAGCAAGAGGATGAAATGGTGTGCCGAAGTATTGGAGAACATGCTTTAACATGTTTTAAAGACGGTGATAAAATTTTAACAATTTGTAACGCTGGAAGTATTGCAACTGCTAGATATGGAACAGCATTAGCCCCATTTTATATTGGGAAAGAGAAGGGTGTGCGTTTACATGCGTATGCGTGTGAAACGAGGCCGGTTTTACAAGGTGGCCGTTTAACGACATGGGAATTGAAACAAGCAGACATTGATGTAACGCTTATTACGGATAATACTGCAGCACATGCAATTCGAACGAAAGAAATTAATGCGATTATCGTAGGGGCAGATCGAATCGTTGAAAACGGTGATACTGCTAATAAAATAGGAACATTAAATTTAGCTATATTAGCAAAGTATTTCGGTATCCCATTTTACGTTGCAGCACCGTTATCTACATTTGATACTACGAAACAAACAGGTGCTGAAATTGTCATTGAAGAAAGAGATGAAACAGAAGTTACGAAAATTTTTGGGAAACAAGTGGCGCCACTTGGAACGCCTGTATTTAACCCTGCATTTGATGTAACACCGCATGAATTAATTACGGGGATTATTACTGAGAAAGGTATTTTACGTGGAGATTATAAGCAAAAAATTACATCATTATTTAAAAAAATAAGCTAACTGCTCAGTCGCTATATAAAAAAACGGTAGAAAAGCATGTTTTTAAATGGTCGAGAGGGACTGGCTATGTATAGGAGCGGTAAGTGCCTGTTCCTACCACGCGCAACGTTTTAAAACAAAGAAAGGTAGCAAGTGTAGGACCATTTGTATCTTCATGGTAGCAATCTATATGCTGAAAAATGAAATGTATGGCTGAGTAGTTAAAAAACAAGCTAATAAAAAATAGCTTGTTTTTTATGCCTTAAGTCTTCGTTTCCTCTTATTTATGTAATGAAGGGAGGAGAGAAAGATGGAAGAGTGGATCGGGATGATAGGTAATGTGGGCTTTCCAATTGTTGTAACATTATATTTACTCCATCGGATTGAAAATAAATTAGACGGAGTGATTGTTGCAATTGAGAAACTCCCTAAACAATTACTAAAGTAGAAAGATCCTCGTGATAGAAAGTAAAATAAAGTTTGCTCGCGAAGAGCAAACTTTATTTTTTATCCCGCATTAACTGCCCGTAAAAGCCCGATTGGTGAAGGCTAATAATTAGTGGGATGAACAAAACCCCCACTGATTAAAGTTTCACTTTATTGAGCAGTATAACCACCATCGATAACGACGGCTTGACCAGTTATACCTTTTGCTTTTTCACTCGCTAAAAACATAGCATAATCAGCAATTTCTTGTACTTGTAGCAAACGTTTCTGTGGTACAAGAGGATAAATGACATCTTCTAAAACATTTTCAAGTGGTACATTTCGCGTAGTTGCTAAGTCTTGTAGTTGATTTCGTACAAGAGGGGTATCAACATATCCGGGACAAAGAGCATTTACAGTAATTCCATGAGTTGCTCCCTCTAAAGCAGCAACTTTTGTTAATCCAATTACACCATGTTTCGCACTATTATAGGCAGCTTTTCCAGCGAATCCAACAAGTCCGTTAATCGAAGCAACATTAATAATACGACCATATTTTTGCTTTTTCATAATCGGAAAGGCATGTTTGATGGCGATAAATGGAGCGATTTGCATAATTTTAATAAGAAGCTCGAATTTATCAGTTGGAAAATCTTCAATCGGTGAAACATGTTGCATTCCTGCGTTGTTAATTAATACATCTAATGAGCCGAAGTGAGTAATTGTTTGAGAAATTGCTGCTGTAATTTCTTCTTCAGATGTAACGTCACATTTTAAACCAATGGCTTGATAGCCTTCTTTTTGCAATTGTTCAGCAGCTTCTTTCGCACGTTCTTCAAGACGATCACTAATCACAACTTTAGCACCCTCTTTGGCAAAAGCACTTCCCATTTCATAACCAATACCGCTCGCAGCACCTGTTAAAAAGACAACTCGATTTGTAACCATGATGAAAAACACTCCTTCATAATAAAAGTTCTCTTATTGCTCTATTTAGAGAGGTGATAATAAAATTCCTGCAAACATTTGGAAAAATATTGCTAGCTATCTTGTTTTGCAAAGTAGCGTTTGCTATACTATTTTGTAAAGCAAGATACTTACGCTTATCTATCTTGTAAAACAAGATAGTGGGAGGATTTGAAATATGTCGACAAGTCAAATGCTGAAAGGGATTTTAGAAGGATGCTTACTTGCTATTATTTCTGAAGGTGAAATATACGGTTATGAAATGAGTGAAAGATTAGCGAAGTATGGTTTCACAATGGCGAGTGAGGGAAGTATTTATCCGTTATTAATACGAATGCAAAAGGAAGGATTAATAACAAGTGTAATGAAGGAATCTCCATCTGGTCCAAAGCGAAAATATTATACATTAACAGAAAAAGGCGAGGAAGCACTGGATGAATTTATGGATCGCTGGGAAGCGATGCAAAGTAGTGTAGAGCGTCTACTTGAAGGGAAGGGGAGAAAAAAATAATGTTATCAAATGAAGCGCGAAATTTTTTATTAGATATGAGATTATTTTTAACTGCAAAGAGTGTGAAAGAAAGCGATATTGAAAGCTTTTTAGAAGATGCAGAGTTGCATTTAATAGAAGGTGAGGGTGACGGAAAAAGTGTAGAAGATATTTTCGGAAGCTCACCGAAAGAATATGCAAATGAACTTGTAAAAGTAATGGAAAGGGATAGACAGGAAACGTGGAAGCAAATTGGTTTTACGGTAATGAATATCGTATCGTTTTGGATTATTGCTTCTATCTTAATAGTGAATAACGGAATTCTACAGATTTCACTTATTCAGTGTATTGGCTATAGTTTTACATTGATCGTAGCTGTAATGGGTCCTAATTTTCTACTTCGTAAAATGACCTTTGTAACAAGCTTTACAAAAACGTGGTTTTCAATGTGGTTTTTAGTCATGATAGCGCCAATGTTTTTATTAGGAGCAGTTACGATATTAGATGTGATATATCCTACAACGATGTTTACGTTGACTCTAGTCCAAAGTTATATATTAGCTGGAGGGATCTTTATCCTCACGGTAGCTATAAATATATATTTTGAAGGATGGTTTAAAAACTTATATTTAATCATTCCGCTTTCTATTATGTTAGTGTTTAAAACATTTACATCAGAAGATCTCGTGCCAATGTTATTTCAAATTATATGTTTATACGGAAGTTTGTTTATTTTAATCTTCCTTGAAATTATGATGAAGGCGAATAGAAGAGAAACGGTTAAATAAGGGAGGGGTTCTAATGCAAGTTTCTAAAGAGGGAGAAAAGTTTTTAATTGATACGAAAGTGTATTTAATTACGAAGGGAATTAAAGAAGGAGATGTAGATGCTTTTTTAGAGGATGCAGAGCTACATTTAATAGAAGGTGAGAAAAAAGGAAAGACGGTAAGAGATATATTTGGTGATTCGCCAAAAGCGTATGCGGAAGAATTGGCAAAAGAGATGGAGAAGGATAAAAGCGGGAGTATAAAGACTATTTTAGGAATGATAATTGGGATAGGTGGATATTGGTTACTTACAAATATTTTATTTGAAAGTCCGAATCATGAATTTACATTAACGAATGTACAATTGATTGGGTATCCAATTGTTTTAATGATTACTATTGTGTGTATTATTTTTGCTTTTAAGATGTCATCATTTAAAAGCAAAATAAAAGAATTTAGCATTATTTATGTAGCAGCTTTGCTACCAATTTTATTACTAGTATTATTAATGTTTATGAATAAATGGTATGGGACACCTGTATTGCAATTAACTACTATGCAAAGTTATATACTAGCTGGAATTGTCTTATTAGTGTTGTTAATTGGTGAAGTTTTTATACTTGGATGGATTGGAATATTAGCTGTTATCGTACCGCTATTAATTATGTTTGTATTTAAAGAATTAGGGAAGCAAAACCCATATTGGGGAATATTAGAGCCTTTACTTCTGTACGGAAGTTTGTATGTATTAATGCGATGGTCTTTGAAAAATGAGGAGAAAAAAACTGTAAGCTAGCTTTATATTAATAGTGCACGAACTGAATTTTTTATTAAGGGGGGAACAAATATGCAAAGTATATTTCTAGGTATATTGTCTATTGTATTTTTAGGTTTAACGATTTTTGGGCTATATACTACCTTTTCGAAAAAGGTACATGATGACTATTTCGATACTTTACTAGATGACACATCGGGTTATGTTTTGTTCTTCGGTTTAATAGGAAAAGGGCTGCTCTGGATATGCAAAAAAGTATTTCCAAAGAAATATTATATAGGGATTTTTAGAGGGATTACGTTTATCTTTAGTTGTATGTTTTTATCCCGCATTAACGGGCAGTAAAACTCCCATCTCAAAATTCGGATGGAGCAAAGAAGTTAGGTGGGAGATCAACTGCCCGTAAACGCCCGATTGGTTCAACTAATAATCAGTGGGGGATGAACAAAACCCCCACTGATTATAGTTTCACTTTATTTCTAGCAGCCGGTATTTGGTTTGTTGATTGGAATATATTGTTGTAAACAGTAACAAGATCGTTACTGTTTTTTTCTTTGTAATAAGAGACTTTGTAAAGAGAGCGCTTTTTGTTCATTTGTTAATAATGAATTGATGTGAACGTTATTAGGGCTAGGGACTATAGGGTACATAAGGTTCGATGGTGAATGGTGATGTTCAGAACCGGTTGGAGAGTGGGGATCTGCGTGCGTAAGTTTTCCATGAATTCGTCTTGTAAATAAAATATGACCAATTTCGTGAGCGAGGGTGTATATATTTTTCATTGGAGCAGCTGAGTTTGTTAAAACGATGTAACCAGTAAGTTGTTGTTGTTTCGCTAGAGAGTAAGCGCAAGCGATTACTGCGGTTTCTTTGAAATAATCACTACCAATATAACAAATATAAAGGTCGCATTCAGGAGCTTCGTTAACACAAGTTTGAAAAAAAGATGATAATTTTTCCTGACTTTGAATGGAGTTTTTATAACTAATTTCCCGATTAGAAAAACGGAAAAGCTCGTTTAGTACAATTACTTCTTTAATTTTAAATGTAATGGGATGCCAAATTGATTCTGCAACTGCTAAATCTTTTGCAATACGGTCGTCAGAAATATCGGCGCCTGGAGTAATGCAAACACATATATTAACGTATGAATTCATAAGGAACACCTCAAATGAAAAAATTCTTTCTATAATATATGTGGGGGAAAGGTCCTATGTATGGATAAACGCCTTGTTTATTACACGAATATATAGACTATAAGTCGAAAAAATTTCATAGTTCTATAACGTAGTATGGTCATCTTTTTGATATAGTAAAGAAAAGGGGGAGAATATATGTATACATTAAAAATCGTTTCAGACAGAGAAGCTCTGTATCAATTTGCGAGCTATGTAAGAGTTGTGCAAGGGGTTGAAGATGTATATGTAGAGGTGGGAGAACCTTTATATGAACATCCATTAATGAAGTTTTATGTACATATTACAATTGAAGAAACATATGATCAGCATAAAGCATTGCAAGAAATAGCTAGATTAGTAGAATTAGGACGTTTTACATATGTCCATTATCATAATGAGGAAATTGAAGAAGCTTTTGAAGTTGTAAAATACGAAAGCTTTAAGAAATAAAGTGAAACTTTAATCAGTGGGGGTTTTGTTCATCGCCCACTGATTATCAGCCCTCACCAATCGGGCTTTTATGGGCAGCCCGATCCCCACCTAACTTCTTTACTTTCGCTGAATTTTGAGGTAGGGGTCTTACCGCCCGCAAATAGCAGGATAACGGTAAAAAAAGGAAGTGGAAGCTTCCTTTTTTATTGAAAATTACAGCAACAAAAGAAAGAGAATTTTGTTATGATAAGGAAGGGTGAGGAAAGGGGAGTTTACATATTGGGGTATATTGAAGAGTTACGCAAAGTAGTTGGTACGAGACCACTTATTTTAGTAGGATCAGCAATTATTATATTAAATGATAATCAAGAAGTATTGCTTCAATATCGTTCAGATACATATGATTGGGGCGTACCTGGTGGGGCAATGGAACTGGGAGAAACGACAGAAGAAACTGCTCGTAGAGAATTATTCGAGGAGACGGGACTAAACGCGAAAATTATGCAATTTCTTGGCGTTCTTTCAGGAAAGGAAGTTTATTTCCTTTATCCAAATGGAGATGAAATTTTTAATGTGATTCATCTGTATCAGGCACATCATGTAAGCGGAGAATTAAAGCTCGATCATGAAGGGTTAGAACTTCAATATTTTCCAGTAGATAAGTTACCAAAATTGAATGAAACGACAGAGAAGATATTACAAAAATTCTTATACGCATTGACAGAATAGAAGGTTAATTCCTTCTATTTTTATTATATTAAATATTTTGATTTTTTGGTATGTTTATAGTATGATAATTTTAGACATACAACTTATGGAATTTCACCTAAAAACTTACTAGGGTACATAAGAGAGGGGCAAGTACAAAATGCATAATGTTGTCATTACAGCTGCAGTTCGTTCACCAATTGGAACTTTCGGAGGAGCACTAAAAAATATAACACCAGTAGAATTAGCTGTTCCTGTACTTCAGGAAGCTGTAAAAAGAGGCGGAGTAGAGCCACATGAAGTTGATGAAGTAATTTTAGGTCATTGTATTCAAAGAACTGATGAAGCAAATACGGCAAGAACAGCTGCATTAGCGGCAGGATTTCCTGACACAGTTACTGGTTATACAATTCAACGTCAATGTTCTTCAGGTATGCAAGCAATTATGTCTGCTGCAATGCAAATCCAATTAGGTGTAAGTGATATTGTTGTTGCAGGTGGAGTAGAAGCAATGAGCTCGAGCCCTTATGCATTGAAACAACACCGCTGGGGACAACGTCTACAGCACGGAGAAATTCGTGATACGGTGTGGGAAGTTTTAGAAGATCCGATTCACCATATTATGATGGGTGAAACAGCGGAAAATTTAGTTGAACAATATGAAATTACAAGAGAGGAACAAGATGAAGTTGCGCTTCGTAGTCATACATTAGCGCTGCAAGCGATGGAGTCTGGATACTTTGACGATCAAATTGTTCCTATTACAATAAAAGAACGTAGAAAAGAAGTTGTATTTGCGAAGGATGAACATCCACGTGCAGATATTACAGCTGAAAAATTAGCAGGATTAAAACCAGCTTTCCGTAAAGACGGATCAGTAACTGCAGGGAATTCATCTGGTCTTAATGACGGAAGTGCAGTTCTAGTATTAATGAGCGAAGAAAAAGCAAAAGAAAAAGGCTTACAACCGTTAGCTCGAATTGTTGGATACTCAGTAGCGGGTGTAGATCCGAAAATTATGGGTATTGGACCAGCACCAGCAATTCGTAAAGGATTAGAAAAAGTAGATTGGTCATTAGAAGATGCAGATTTACTTGAAATTAATGAAGCTTTCGCTGCACAATATTTAGCTGTAGAGAAAGAGTTAGGGTTAGACCGTGAGAAAGTGAATGTAAACGGTAGTGGTGTAGGACTTGGACATCCAATTGGTTGTACAGGAGCTCGTATTACGGTAAGTTTAATTCACGAATTAAAAAGACGTGGATTAGAGAAAGGTATTGCCTCTCTATGCGTTGGAGGCGGTATTGGAGTAGCTTTATTTATAGAAGCATTATAAAAAAGAGGCAGCGATTGCTGCCTCTTTTTTTATGACTCAAATAAGTGATGAAATAATCGATCGCGATTTTCAAAGAAAAGTTTCGTCGTTTGGTAATGCTCCGTTTCTTCTAATGTCGATTCGTGAATTCCTTCTTGAGTTAAAGAGTATATAGTAGATTCAGGATAAGCCATTAAAATGGGAGAATGCGTTGCGATAACAAATTGTGAACCTTGTTCAGCTAGTTCGTGCATGCGAATGAGCATTGAAAGTTGTCTCATTGGGGATAAAGCTGCCTCAGGCTCATCTAAAATGTATAAACCTTGTCCTGAAAAACGATTCATAAATAATGAGAAGAAGGATTCGCCGTGTGATTGTTCGTGAAGTGAAACGCCGCCATAAGATTTTATAGCATCTATTTCATCGATATAAGAAGCAACGTTATAAAATGATTCAGCGCGAAGAAAGAAACCGTCGTTTGGTGTATTGAAACTTTTTGAAATTCGAAGATATTCATGTAAAGATGAATGGGAATCGTTTGTGCTAAAACGGAAATTCTTCGTTCCACCTTCTGCATTAAAACCTAAAGCAATTGCAATTGCTTCCAGTAATGTTGATTTACCTGTCCCATTCTCTCCAATAATGAATGTTACATTTGGGTGGAAAGCTAGTGATTGCAAAGTTCGAATAGCGGGTAGACAGTAAGGATATGCGGAAAAGCTAGGGATATTTTCTTTTTTTAATGTGACATTTTTTAAAAAGGGTACGTCAATCAATATATAAACCTCAATTCATAACGGATTTTGATTCTAAAAAAGCGGCAAATACTAATGTAATACAACTTGCTAATAGTACTGTATATTGAAGTGCGCCAAAACCGAGACCTTCCCAGCCGAAAGTCATTCTCTTCCATATGAAAATGAAAAGAACGCTCATAAAACCAAAGAGGGCAGGCATATATTTTATAATTTTCAAGTGCTTCCATAGAAAGAAGCCAATGTATATACTTAAAAACAAGGTAGACAGAACAAGAAAAAATACAAGTGTTAACGACACGTGATCCCCCTTATTTTCTGAATATTTTATGTGAATTATAACATTTAAACTATCATATTCCAATGTGAAAATAAATATTGCATAGAGATTATTCATGTCGTTATGATAGTATGTATTCTATTGGAAATATGAAGAGGAGTATTAATATGCCGTTTACATTCGCACATCCAGCAGCTGTTCTCCCTTTGGCTAAGAAACATTCTAGTTATATTTCGGTGACGGCTCTTATATTGGGTAGTATGGCACCTGATTTTGAATATTTTTTATATTTTAGGCCATACGGTATTATTGGCCATACATGGGTTGGTTTCTTCTATTTGAATTTACCACTCGTTTTTTTATTAGCATATGCATATCATCGTATTTTAAAAGGACCGTTTATAACACATTTACCTAAGCCTTTTGCTAGTTACTATAAATATGTAGTAGATGCGAAGTGGGGGCTGTATACTTGGAAGAATTTTTTTGTATTTTGCTATTCTGCTTTATTCGGTATGGTGACGCATGTCGTTTGGGATGCTTTTACTCATAAGACAGGCTATTTTGTTATGGAAATGCCGCTGTTACAGCAAGAAGTATATAGTATTCCAATTTATAAATTTTTACAGCATGGGAGTACATGTTTTGGTCTACTATTACTAATATATGTACTATGGAAATATAGGAGGGAAACTGATCAAGATACTAGTTTAACTGCGGAAAAAAAGAAATATTGGGCTTCATCTATCGTTGTGGCGGCCATTATATTTATCGTTCACGCGTTATTAGACCCCTATTTTCATATTTTCCAAATAGGAGGTATAATAGTATCTGGACTGACAAGTTCGTTTTGTGGACTTCTTATTGTTTCTATAGTTTACAAATCAAGGGACTAATTTATATTAATGAATGATAGTGTTAGGAGAAATTAAATGATGAAAGCATGGAAAAGTATTTTTGTTTTATGCAGTTTTCTTCTTATGTTAAGTGGTTGCTTCCAGCAAGAAGAAAAGAAGGCAGAACCTAAAAAGAAAGAATCTATTCCAGAAACAAAAGAGTATGGTGGGCGTGAGCTTAAAAAAGTAGGACAAAAAGTGAAAGAAAAAGGGTGGGGGACATTTGAATTAGAACAGATTCATTCTGTGAATCAGACATTTGAAGTAGCCCCAATGAAAATTCACGTACAAGATGTTAAAGTTATCTCATTATCACAAATGAGCAAAGAGGCAAAAAATACATTGAAAGTGTATACTGCATTAACTCCTGAAGAAGTAAAGCGTAGATTGGGAGATAAAGTGAGTCAAGAAGATGCTGAATTATATGCATCGTTAAGTGGAACAGAGATTAGCGATACGATTCGGTATGTTGAAATTACATATAAGGTAGAGAATAGTGGAGATAAGAACATGCAATTTTTCTCTATGAATGATGTTGCTATAAATGACAAACAACATTTTAATGTAGCGACTCAAAACTTTTTATATGATGAAGATACGCTCGTTGGTACAAAGAGTGTTTCAAGGGAAGATTATAGGCCTGGTGAGACACGAGAAGGAATTATCGGTTTAATACTTGATGATGGAAAAGAAAAAGTAAAGGATATTAAGTTTACGACAGATGATTTAGCAGCAGGAGACACAAATGAAGCTGTTAAAGAACCGCAAACTTTTAATATTTCACTCTCTAAATAAAGTGTCTTTATAATAATTTAAGTAAAAACAGTCAGCATAAAAAGTGAAGTGCACCCCAATTGTTAG
>NZ_NADV01000004.1:0-214815 GCF_003264175.1 Bacillus sp. SRB_331
ACATTAAAAAAGATGGCTCCGATCGAATATCGGAACCACCTTTTAAGTGCTTGATTTTTCAGGGCTTTTTTATTAAACTGTCCATTTTATAGGGTACAGTTCATTCTAGAGGGTTTTTTATTGTACATATTGTTTTTGTTCTAACACCATGAATAAATTATTAACCTTTACAATTTTCATGTCATAATTTAATTTCATTTCACTTCTCTTACCATTTTCAATACCAGCAACGTACGCTACAGCATGATAGCGAAAACTCTCATCTGTCTCTTCACGTATCTCTTCGTTTGTAAATTTATACTCTAAATCCCGAAAACGGTTTGGGTAATAATTTTCTATTAACTGTTCATACCCTCTATTTACAAATATTTCTTCACCTTTTCGTTTCACATCTTCTTTATTATTAAACTCAAACACTGATAGTTGCACTGTCACAAAGTGTTCTCCCATCATTTTCATTTCTTTATCAGTTAAAGCTTCTATACTTTTGTTCTTTAATTCCTTATTTAACTCGTAGCGATCTATCGGTTTAAAGGTAGCAAAAACCTCCTCTTTATATGGCCAAAACAATCCAAAAGCGATACATAGAGAAATGATTAATATTCTTTTCTTCGTAATGCACCCCACCCTCCTCCATAATGATAGTTATATTTTAACATATAGAAAGAAAATTCTGATATCATAAAGTGGAATAATCTACCTTTAACTTAGAAACGAGGAACAATTATGGACTCTTACAAACAATATATAAAAGAAGCTCTACCAGATCTTTCTATACATTCATATATACAAAATGAAGAAGGGTGGGATAATATAACTGTTATTATAAATGATGAACTACTATTTCGTTTCCCACGAAAACTTGAATATGCAAACCGAATTCCGTTAGAAAAAGAACTGTGCACAATTCTTTCTCATTCATTACAAGAAATCGAGATTCCTAAGTATCATTTATTGTATAAGAATGATTGTAATACTGTTCCATTTTGCAGCTATTATCCTCTCATTCATGGTGAACCGTTAACAACTGAACTAGTTGCAAAGCTAGAGAAAAAAGAACTTGAAGTAATTATTACACAATTAGCCACTTTCCTTGCGACTTTACATAGTATTCCTTTAAAACGTGTTGAAACGCTAGGATTCCCTATCGAAAAAACACTTATCTACTGGAAAGAGCTACAAACAAAATTAAATCAATACCTTACTAACAATCTTACTTCATTACAGAAATCAGCCTTAAATCGTTTATTCGAAAATTTCTTTGCCAATATAGCTAAATCTACCTCTCAAAATACAATCATTCATGCTGACTTTACACATCATCACATTTTATTTAATACGCAGAACAAAACCATTTCAGGTGTTATCGATTTTGGAGATGCTCAAATTGGCGATCCCGCTTTTGATTTTGCTGGGCTATATTATGATTTCGGTCATGAGTTTACTACATCTGTATATGAACAATACAGTGCAGTTATTTCTCACCGCGATCCATTACTCATTCACCGCATCACTACCTTTTATCAATACAGCCCTTTACTACATAACCTTATTTATAACATTGAAACAAACAACGAAATAACATTAAAGAAGAATGAAGAACAGCTTAAAGCAATACTACAGGGACGAGATTAAATTCTCTCCCTATACTCTCTCTCCTCATACATCATTAACTTTTTATCCATTTCAACAATAACTTTATACAATTGAAATGCCTGTAAAATTTGCAGTTGAATTCCAAAAGGAGCATTCTGTTCTTTTAACCATTGAAATACTGCCGTTTCATCTTTCATTGATTATTCCTCCTCTTATTAAAATCTGCTACAAATATACGGTAAATGATGAAAAGCTTTTCATGTCAATAACAAAAAAGGATGCAAATTTGCACCCTTTAATGTACTATATTTTTCTTCTGCTTCGCTTCTTTCTTTACTTCTTCCCTTTGGCATTCACTACGAAACGCACAACTCATACACTCAGAACGAAAATGACGCTCTGTATAGTGCTCAGGTTGCTGTAACATTTCTTTCATTCTAAATAAATCATCCATTCCAGTTATAATATCTTCCTGCTTTGGAATGTACTCATACTTAGTTCCTTCTATTAAATTAATAACTTCAATTTTCCCTGGAAGAATACCGAAAGCTTTATAACTGAATACTGTCATTAGCTTCTGACAAAGAGCAAGCATTTCCTCATCCGCATCGACAACATACTTTTTAATTACAAACGATTCAGCACTCCACTCACCAACTTCAAATGTCAATGACATGTGGACACCTAACTCTTCCATATATGTTTGAAACTTCTCATATAAAAATAACGGCGGTGCCTGACTATCATCCCTTTCAACAAACTGTAATAAGTGATCAGTTAGCTTCGCTAAAACAATATAGTACTCCGCCTTTGAAGCAAACATATTAATCCTTACTTTTTTCCAATACTTTTCTATTAATATTAAAAGTACAATTTTCGTTTGTTGGCCCGCAGGTAGCGTGTAATATTCATTAATAATTTGATTCACAATCATTTGCGCTATTTGTTGCCATTCAAATGAAGAAGGTTCTCTTCTTTTTATATGACGGAAATAAAATTTATGCGGACAACGCATAAAATCATACAAATGGTAATCTGTCATCATTTTGATTGAGATTTTCTCATGCAATTGCTCTTCATCTCCCTTCTGCCATTAAGAAAGGTGTTTTACGAATTCAGCTCCAAACTGTAAACATTTTTCTACATCTTCATCTTCTGGCGTTAATTCTACTTTCAATCCTTCTAACACAACTGCTGCCCCGCGCTCCTGCAGCTTTTCTATTAAAATATCAACCGCTACCCCGTATTTCGGATAAGCCGAATCACAAGAACCGAATGCAGCTGCTTTTTTACCAGTTAAGTTAATAGAATCCATTGCATCATAAAAATCTAAAAAATCATCAGGAAGATCACCATCTCCCCAAGTATAAGCACCTAAAATAATCCCGTCATATTGCTCTAATATAGAAGCTTCTGGTGTATCCATAATATCAATTACTTCAATCTCATTTTCTGTTTCACGAATCGCACCCGCAATATGGTCAGCCATTTCCTCTGTATTTCCACTCATACTTGCAAAAATCATTACTAACTTACTCAACTGAACCTCTCCTTTTACCTTGTATCTCTTTTTCTGTTTGAAGTGTACTCTTCTCATCTACATATTCAGAACGAATTACATTTCGTTGCCATTCAATATGCTTATCAACATCTTTATTTTTTAATCCCCTTCGTAAAAGGTGAAATGTTTTTCTCATTAAGGTTCCTCATCTGTTTCATTGATATTAATTATCAATTTCAATTATACCATTAGATTAATTGAAATTGATTATCAAAGTCAATAACTATTTTTAAAAAAATAGTTAAAATGTACAAGCTTGTCCGTTAGCTATTCATATACTATAAATGAGCATAGTTCTTTCTCAGCCCTCTCTGACGGAAGAAATAAAAGCAACTGCAATAGAGTGCAGTTGCCTTTTTTTTATGCTTTATCAGTTTCTAGTAGTCTTATAGTTGTCTCTAAAAATAGTTCCACTCCATTAATTAAAGCCGATTCATCCACATCAAATTTCGGATGATGATGTGGATAACAAGTATCAATATTTTTATTCCCTGTTCCTAATTTAATGAAACAACCAGGTGCTTTTCTTAAATACGCTGAAAAATCTTCTCCTCCCATAGAAGGTTCAAGATGCACAATACGCTGATTTCCGAACAATTTCATCGCACTTTTTTCTACTATTTTCGTAATGTACTCATTATTAACAACTGGATCATATCCGTAACGATACGTATATGTATAATCTCCCCCATGTGCTTCCGTAATTCCTTTTACAATTTGCTCAATTTTCTCTTTTGCTTCCTCTCTTAATGTTTGATTAAAAGATCGAACAGTTCCCATTAAAGCTGCTGCACTAGGAATGATATTATCGGCCATCCCCCCATGAAATTGTGTAACTGACACTACTCTATGCATAAAAGCACTTGTATTTCTTGATACGATATGTTGTAAATTTGTAATAATTTGTGCTCCGATAGCAATAGGATCTATCGTTTCTTCTGGTCGTGCCGCGTGACCACCCTTTCCTAAAATTTCAATTGTAAATACGTCTGGTGCTGCCATCATAGGGCCATATACAATTCCTATCTTTCCACTTTCTAATCCAGACATAACGTGCAAACCTACTACATAATCGACGCCGTCCATAACACCGGCCTCCACCATTTCTTGTCCACCACCGGGATACACTTCCTCTGCGTGCTGAAAGAACAGACGGATTTCGCCTGCAAAATCTTCCTTCATATTTGCTATCGTCTCTGCTGTACTTAATAAAATAGCTGCGTGAGCATCATGCCCGCATGCGTGCATTACACCTTTATTAACCGATCCATATGGCTTTAGTGTCTCTTCTTGAATTGGTAATGCGTCTATATCCGCTCGAACAGCAACTACTTTTCCTTTTTTCACGCTCCTTTTAATTGCTAGTACACTGTACTTAGTCGGTCTTGTTACTTCAAAATAAGAAAATGAACATAATGTATCATATATAAATTGCGAAGTTTCTTTTTCATGAAATGATAATTCAGGATATTTATGGAGATACCGTCTCCATTTAATGATATTTTCTTCTGAAATAAAACTCCTCCACTCTCTTTTCATAATAATTACCTCCTTTTAAAAGGCTCTATACCTTGAAAATGTACTAAGTACCCAGTGATTATTAACCCACTCCAATTCAGGAATAACAAAACAAATATTATATTTTCACGCCTTCACACAATCCACTTCCTATTTACATGTCAAACCCATTACAAATTCATGCTGAATGTAATATAATTGCTAAGTTAGGGATTTTCTTTTTTAGTATTTAGTGCTAATATCAGAAAAGAGCCTTTTGACTTATTTTTACCTAAAATGTGGGATTTTGTTTTTTTCACAATAATGTAGGACATGATACCTACAAAGAGCTATTATTTCATTAAGCGAGGGAAAGACATGGAAAGATTAAAAGAGATATGGTCTCAACCACTCACACAATGGGTTGCAAAGACGGTTTATTACCTTGCAATTTTATTTGCATTACTTTGGTTGTATGGATTCCATGATACAAACACAAGTACATTTATTTACAATGAATTCTAGGGTGGGAACGTTATGAAGTTATTAGAACAAATTGAAAAGTGGGCTGTAGAAACGCCTGATCAAACCGCTTTTGTTTGGCGAGATGCGAAAATTACGTACAAACAATTAAAGGAAGATTCTGATGCGTTAGCACATTGGATTTCTTCTGAGTATCCAGATGATCGTTCACCAATTATGGTTTATGGCCATATGCAACCTGAAATGATTATTAACTTTTTAGGTTGTGTAAAAGCTGGACATGCTTACATTCCTGTAGATTTATCTATTCCAGCTGATCGTGTACAACGTATTGCTGAAAGTTCTGGTGCGAAATTACTGTTATCAGGGGCAGAAGTAACGGTAACGGACTTACCAGTTCGCATTACAAGTGAAGATAACTTAAAAGATATTTTCTTTACTCATAAAGGGAATACTCCAAATCCTGAACATGCGGTAAAAGGTGATGAGAACTTCTACATTATTTACACATCAGGAAGTACAGGTAATCCGAAAGGGGTTCAGATTACTTATAACTGTCTTGTTAGCTTTACAAAATGGGCTGTAGAAGATTTCAACTTACAAACAGGGCAAGTATTCTTAAACCAAGCACCTTTCTCATTCGATTTATCTGTAATGGATATTTACCCATCATTAGTAACAGGTGGTACACTTTGGGCAATCGATAAAGATATGATTGCACGTCCAAAAGACTTGTTTGCTTCTTTAGAGCAATCGGATATACAAGTATGGACTTCGACACCATCTTTCGCAGAAATGTGTTTAATGGAAGCCTCTTTCTCTGAAAGTATGCTACCAAACATGAAAACATTCTTATTCTGCGGTGAAGTGTTACCAAATGAAGTAGCTAGAAAATTAATTGAGCGTTTCCCGAAAGCAGCAATTATGAATACGTACGGTCCAACAGAAGCTACTGTTGCTGTAACAGGCATTCACGTTACAGAAGAAGTGCTTGATCAATACAAATCACTTCCAGTTGGCTACTGTAAATCAGACTGTCGCCTTCTTATTATGAAAGAAGATGGTACAATTGCACCTGACGGTGAAAAAGGTGAAATCGTAATTGTCGGTCCAAGCGTAAGCGTTGGCTATTTAGGAAGCCCTGAATTAACAGAAAAAGTATTTACCATGATTGATGGTGAGCGCGCCTATAAAACAGGTGATGCTGGCTATGTAGAAAATGGTCTTCTATTCTATAATGGTCGTCTTGATTTCCAAATTAAGCTTCATGGTTATCGAATGGAATTAGAAGAAATCGAACATCATCTTCGCGCGTGTTCTTACGTAGAAGGTGCAGTTGTTGTTCCAATTAAAAAAGGTGAAAAATATGATTACTTATTAGCGGTTGTTGTTCCTGGAGAGCATTCGTTTGAAAAAGAATTCAAATTAACATCTGCAATCAAAAAAGAACTCAATGAGCGATTACCAAATTACATGATTCCACGTAAATTCATGTATCACTCTTCTATTCCAATGACACCAAATGGAAAGGTAGATCGCAAAAAATTATTGAGTGAGGTTACAGCATGACCGCATATGGATCATTTTATTTTTTCGCTATAGTAGGCATTTTATTAATACCTACTATCATAGCTGGATTAAAAGGTAAAATGTTGCGTAAATATAATGCCGTTTTAACATTAGTAATGCTCGTTATTATCTTCTCTGATAAACCGAAGCAAGCAATCATGTTAGCCGCATTTATTATTTGGCAATATGCCCTTATTAAAGGCTATTTAATTTTAAGAAAACAAAATAATAGTACATTTAGGTTTTATATGGCTGTTATTTTGTCGATTTTACCGCTTGTTTTAGCAAAAATTGCACCGTTTGTACCTGAGCTAAAGTTTGTTGTATTTTTAGGAATGTCCTATGTAACATTTAGAGCAGTACAAATGGTATTTGAAGTTCGTGATAACTTAATTAAAGAACTTTCCTTCTTTAATTTCTGGGAATTCGTTTTATTCTTCCCAGCTATCTCAACGGGACCTATCGATCGTTACCGCAGATTCCAAAAAGATATTCAAAAGCCACCTAGTGCAGAAGAATATCAAAATTTACTATATACAGGGCTAAACCGTATTTTCCAAGGTTTCTTGTATAAATTTATTATTGCTTACTTAATAAAGCAATATTTTATGGATCCGGCATTCGCTCAGCAAGATACAATCCTATCAAATATGATTTACATGTATAGCTATAGCTTATATTTATTCTTTGACTTTGCTGGTTATAGCTCATTTGTAATTGGTGTAAGTTATATGATGGGAATTAAAACTCCAGAAAACTTTAATAAACCATTCATTAGTCGTAACATTAAAGACTTCTGGAACCGCTGGCATATGAGTTTATCATTCTGGTTCCGTGACTTTATTTACATGCGTTTCGTCTTTTTCGCAACGAAGAAAAAGTTAATTAAAAACCGTTACACAATTTCGTATATCGGTGCATTTTTAAACTTTTTCATCATGGGAATATGGCATATTACTGGTGAGCATGTGTATCAATACATTATTTATGGTCTTTATCACGCTGCCTTGTTTATCTTATTCGATATTTTCGAACGAAAAAACAAGAAGCATAAGTTTTGGCCAAACAATAAATTTACACACGTCCTTGCGATTGTAATTACGTTCCACGTTGTATGTTTCGGTTTCCTGATCTTCTCTGGACACCTTAACAGATACTTTTAATGCACCCTTCTTATACTATTAAGAAGTTGCACATATAATATATTTCGGATATAAAGGAGATTTTAAAAATGGCAGAATTCAAAGAGCAAGTATTAGATATTTTAGAAGAAGTATGTGAAAACGATATTGTGAAAGAAAACTTAGATGTTCAATTATTTGAAGAAGGTATTCTTGATTCTTTCGCTGTAGTATCTTTATTAGTAGAATTCCAAGAGCGTTTAGAGATTGAAGTTTCTATTTCTGATTTTGACCGCGATGAGTGGGCTACACCAAATATGGTTATTAAAAAGTTAGAAGAAATCCGATGAACAAAGTGAAATTTGGTCCGATGCTTTTAGCATTGGCCCTTTTTGCTGTATTCTTACTTATTCCTACGCGCTTCCTACTCCCACTTTTAAGTGATGAGAAAGTAGAACAAGCTGCGACTTCTTTAAAAGAAGAAAAGATTCAAAGTATGATTTTACAGCAAAAGATGTTAGCAGACCCGAAATATCTTCCGATGTACGGTTCATCGGAATTCGCACGTATGGATGCTTTCCATCCATCGAATTATTTCAAAGTAAAGCCTGAAGGATTCACACCATTCCTACTTGGGCGCGGTGGAACACAAGACCTTGTACATGTATTAAACTTCACATCTACAATGGATCAATTGAAAGATAAGAAAATGATATTCGTTCTTTCTCCGCAATGGTTTGTACCACAAGGTATTGATGAGACACACTTTGCACCTAACTTTTCAAAACAACAAGGTTACCACTTCATTTTCAACGATGATTTAAAACCTGAAATGAAAAAACAAATTGCAAAACGCTTATTAAACTTTGAGATTGTTAAAAAAGAAACTTTATTAAAAATTTCGCTTGAAGGTATCGCCTACGATGATACAAAGTATAAAGTAAAAGCACTTGCTGCTAAACCTTTCGCTTATATTTATCGTAACATTCTAGATCGTAAAGATTTATTTACAGTTATGTTTAATATTAAGCCGCATAAAGAACAGCTTGATCCATCATTGAAACAAATGAACTGGGAAGAAGCTCGTAAGCATGCTGATCAAACAGGTGCAGTAGAATCAAGCTCTAACGAATATGGTATCGAAGATGATTACTTCAATAGCAAAATTAAGAAGAAATTAAAACAACGTGAAGGTTACTTAAAAAATGATGCTTATGACCAATCACCAGAATATGAAGATTTACAAATTGTACTTGATTTATTAAAACAATCTGGCGCAAAACCGCTCTTCATTTCTGTTCCTGTAAAAGGTCCTTGGTATGATTACGCTGGCTTCCCGAAAGAAAAACGCGAATTATACTACAATAAAGTTCATGAGCAAATTAAGCAAGCTGGCTATCCAATTGCTGATTTCTCAAATCATGAATATGATAAGTACTTCTTAAAAGATCATATGCACTTAGGTTGGAAAGGCTGGGTTTACATCGACGAAGCTATCCAACAATTTTATAAAGCAAACTAACGAAAAGACCGCTTGAATTATTCAAGTGGTCTTTTTTTATATACATCTTGTAATTGTTCAATTACGTTCTCTGCTTCTTTCATGACACGTTTCACTACGTGCTGAGCTGATTCCGTTCGTGCTAATGATGATGCTTGTCCCGCCCAAAGCGACATATACTCTTCCTTATTTTGCTTCGCTGCTTCTTGACGTATTTTTGAAGTTAGTACGTTTTGCACTGGATACATCGGTAAATTCTCTTCTCTTCCTTCATGTTTCTCTATAAATTCATTACGAATACCCCGTGCATATTTCCCGGAAAACGCACGGGTTACCGTTGTACTCGTATCTGTACTATGTAAAATCGCCTCTTTATACACGTCATGCGTAATACTTTCTTCACTCGTTAAAAAGGCTGATCCCATTTGAACAGCCTCTGCCCCTAACGCAAATGCCGCAACAAGCCCTTGCCCATTCATTACACCACCTGCTGCAACAATCGGGATATGAGGTACTTCCGCTACTAATTGCGGGATTAATGCAAATGTACCAATCATCGCATCTTGTTCTTTCCCAATAAACGTTCCTCTATGCCCTCCTGCCTCGCTACCTTGCCCGACAATAATATCTACCCCTAACTTAGCAAGTGCTTTCGCTTCCGCTACATGGGTAGCTGTTCCGATAACTTTTATCCCTTCCTTTTTCAAATCATCTATTTCTTCTTTTTCTAACGTTTGAAATGCAAAACTAACGACTGGTACCTTTTCCTCTAATAATACTTGTAATTGTTCTTTATAGCTTTTTGGAAGTTTTAAAGTCTTTTCTTCCTCTATACCTAATTCTCTATTCACTCCACTAAGTAATACTTTCGCCTCGTTTACCTTCTCTTCTTCTATCTGTATCTCTTTCGTTAAAAGTAAATTAACACCGAAAGGCTTATTTGTTAGTTCCCTTATTTTATAAATCGCTTCACGGATTTGTTCTGGGCTCATATACCCTGCTCCAAGCGTACCTAATCCTCCGCTATTACTCACAGCTGCAACAAGTTCTGACGTTGTAATCGCTCCTGCCATACCTGCTTGAATGATCGGATACTTAATTTGTAATATATCTATTACTCGACTTGTAAACATCATTTTCCCTCCTACTTTCCCTATACCTTCTTTATATGACATGCTTTCCCCTTCTTTTACAAGGATTGAACTTTCGCTCAAGCGAATATATTGAAAGAGAAGGAGGCTGAGAACAATGATTTATCCAAATGCGTTGCAAAAAGGTAATACAGTAATGGTTATTGCACCGTCTGGCCCACCAACACTTGAGAATATATTAAAAGGTGTGAACGTATTACAAGAGATGGGATTATCCGTAATAATTGGAAAGAGTGTTTATGAAAAATATGGATATTTAGCTGGAAGTGATCAAGTTCGTCTTGATGATATACATGAAGCATTTACAAATACTGAGGTCAAAGCAGTCTTTTGTGCACGAGGTGGTTACGGTAGCGCTCGTCTCCTCCCTTACATTCAATATGAAATCATTCAACGGAATCCAAAGATTTTTTGGGGATATAGCGATATTACGGCTTTACATACTGCCTTTTCACGTTATGCGGAGCTGGTTACTTTTCATGGTCCAATGATTGAAGAATTAGGAAAAGGTATAGATTCTCTCTCTTTATCTTCTTTCAATCAACTATTCCATCCGTATTCATCTATCTTATATGCATCAGAATGTATCGTACCTACCTCTCCATGTACAGTTACAGGCACATTAGTTGGAGGGAATTTAACTGTGTTAACAAGTATAATTGGCTCGCCCTATGAGATAAATACGTCAAATAAACTTTTATTGCTTGAAGATATTGGTGAAGAACCGTACCGCATTGACCGGATGTTAAATCAACTACTTTTATCTGGACTGTTTAATAAATGCAGCGGCGTTATTTTTACAAGTTGTCACGACTGCAACCCTTCTAAGCCATCTCAATCATTGCAAACAATATTATATGAATATTTCACGCCATATAATATACCTGTGTTATTCGGTTTACCGATTGGACATATAAGTCCAAATATCGGTATTCCCCTCGGAGCTACAGCAACAATAAATACAACTAACAAAACTGTTTCTATTTCTTCTGGTATAGCCACTCCATGTTCAAATTAAAAAGGAAAAGCTGCTAAGCTTTTCCTTTTACTTATAATAATTAAAGATTCGTCCTGATGCTATCTCTGCAATTTCTTCTGGAATAAATGTTTTACTCATATCTGTTCCAACATTTAATACAGCTGTCGCATCTTTCTCGATGCTACCCAATAATTCTTTTCCACGTATCGTAATAAGGGGTGTACCTTCTGGCAACACATCTTTTACAAATTTCAATTGTGTAAAGAACGGAACGATCCATCTACCCTCTCCTTGGAAATGACGCAAACGAAGTGTTCCTTCCGTTGCCCCGTCTTCTGCTTCAAGTGAACCAGCAACATAAAACTCCGTTGTTAAGAGCAATTCATAAAATTCCTTTTGCTTTTGTTTATCATCTCCTGCTAAAACGAGTACTTCTTCTATTTTCTTTACTGGAATTTGCTCCATATGATGCCACCCCTATTTTCAAAATGATTATACTTAGATTATACGAAATATTCTTATTTTTTTCTACATAATTCCACAATTATTTTCTTAAAATAATTTTAAAACACCTTCAGTCGTAACGATTTTGGCAAATTCATCATGTAAGTTTACAAGTGTCATATGGTGAATGTCCTCTGCACTATACTCTGTCCCGTCCAGACCTTTACGATTGAATGTAGCCGTCGCATCGCTCACTAAATACGTTGTAAGCCCTAAATTACCTGCCATCCGTGTTGTAGTCTCCACACAATGATTTGTTGTTAATCCTACAATCACTACCGTATTACAATTTTGTTCTCTTAATTGTTCTTCCAAATTTGTCCCAATGAACGCGCTATTAACGGATTTCTGGATAATTATTTCATCTGGCATTGGTTGCACTTCTTCTTTAAAGTTTACCGTTTCCGCATGTTGATAAAACATCGATTGAACATTTTCTTTATTTACATGTTGAATATGAAAAACTGGTAGTTTTCTTTTTCTCCATTCTTCTAACAAACTTTTCATATTTTCTTCCGCCAAAAGGTTATTCCTCACGCCCCAGTATGGTAAGTTGAATGCTTCCTGTACATCAATGATTATAAGTGCTGCTTGATTAAGCATAATATCCTCCTAATTAATTGGGCTGTAATTGAAACAGAAAACCAAGTTGCTGCGAAGCAGTAATAAAACAAATATAGGCACAAAGCTCTACAATTTCTTTTTCAGTCCAATATTGTTTTAATATATGAAACATATTATCATCTATCGCCTTTTGGTCATGAACAAATGCATGCGCAAAAGTAACGGCTACGCTAATTTCTTCTATTTTTTGTATATCATCCGGCTTTCCCTTTGCCATACAGTACGGACATTCATTCCCAAACGCTAATGTTCTTCTTACTTGCTCCTTTAACTCTACGGAAAGGGCCCCTGTACTATACAGTGTATTCTCTAACGTACTCCACGAATTTAATATATCTGGATTATGACCTAATAATTTTTGAAACTTTGTATCTCCTACATTTGATAATGTAATTCTCTCCATCATTTCCCCTCCTATTTCCTTCTTTTTTATTGTAAAATAAATAAAGTTCACTTTACATTTCATATGAATCTTAATTTTAAATTTTTCTTTACAAAAATTATCATTTTACTGGAGGTATATTTACAAATGCAATTAGACCGTGTTGATCGAAAAATTTTAAATGAATTATATAATGATAGCCGCCTTTCGATGCGTGAATTAGCAAAACGAGTAAACTTATCGGCTCCGTCTACTACAGAACGTGTACGTAAACTTGAAAGTGAGGGGATTATTCAAAAATACACAATCGATATCAATTATAAAAAAGCAGGACTTGTTTTAGATTGTATTTTAGAAATCACTTTAAAAAATGGTGATACAACACGTATGCAACAGTTTATTCAGTCTTATCCATCTGCAAGTTTTTGTTACCGAGTAACAGGAAGCTTATGCTACATTGTAAAAATCTCTGTTCCTTCACTCGTTGAACTTGAAGAATTTATCAATGATGTTTCTTCATATGCAACGACAGTTTCTCATATCGTATTATCAGAAGTAGCTCTTACTCCGGACATTGAACATATATTCCCAGAAGTTTAATTCATCTTTATTCACAAAAAGAGTAAAAACCCCTTACATTAAGAATAAAAATGATATATCATGTATTAAAATACATAAAGTTCGAGAAAGGGGCTTTACATTGAAAATCTGGTTTTATGAAAAAACGGCACAATTAGATGACTTGCTTGGTATTTGGGACAATGTTCCGACCATCCCTCGAATTGGTGAAAAAGTTGAACTTCTAAAAACCGTTCGGATCGTTACAGATATTAAATATGTAAAAAACGGTAATAATTTTCGTGTAGAGATTATTACAAATTAAAAAGTAGCTCTTTAGGAGCTACTTTTTAATTATCTATTATGCGCTTTCTTTATAACAATTTTATCTTCTTCTACAAAAACTGTTACATAATCATTTTCTTCTAACCGAAGCTTATTTACAGCTTCATCAGGTAATTCTACAGCCATCAATCTATCTGTTACTATCACTTGGCTATATATTTCATTTTCTTCTGATGTATTCACTACTTTTTCTTCATTTATGAAACGAATCGGTGGCACACCAACTTCTTTTACTGTACGCCATTGGTTCCAAGTAAAAGGAATGAACCATAATAAACCGATAATCACAAGACCAATGCCGATCCATAAATTACTTTGTGCTTGTAATTCAGTAATCGAGATCGCGTCACTTCCATCTCCACCTACAAATTGCATACTCGTTGCAATCAAATTATTTAGAGCATGCACAGCAATATTCGTCCATATATTTTTTGTCTTTATGTATAGAAGGCACATAATAACACCGAACATGAAAGCACCGATAACATCAAAATGTCCTAGTCCAAAAATAAGAGAGGATATAATAACCGCTCGTTTAATCCCCCATTTGTAAGCCATTCGCTGCAAGAAAAAACCTCTAAAAATAACCTCTTCCATTATTGGGGCTAATACACATGCTGAAATGAAAGTAAATATCGTCATGTATATGTTACTCGTATTAATTACATTTCCATCTTCTAACATGGTAACTAAGAAATTGGGTAAAGTATGTGCTAAAATATAAAATTGAATTTGGGATATACCGACTGCAAAAATCATTCCCATGATCGTTGCTAATACAATTAACCCCCAATGTAAACGTCCGGGCTTATCAAAAAAACTTTTAAAAACAACATTATTTTTACTTGTTTTTAAATATAGCCACAATAGTGGAAATGCAAAAAATATTGATATTTGTGACAGCAACTCTATCGTATTGTCAGAAGCACCTGATAAACTTAATGGAATCATCGTCAGGAACATCCCTATAATCATCCATCCAAAAAAACTACGTAGCCTTATACGTGAAAATGCATGTTGCATATTGAACACCTCCAGAGATGATATAAAGTGAAACTTTAATCAGTATTTTATGGGTAGCCCTTCTCCACAAATGGCCGGATAACTAAATTATAATATGAATATAGTTGAAAATCTTCCTACTTTTCTCACTTTATTCCGAATAATATACGTATTAAATTACATAATAACAATCCTATTTGATATACCATATCAATGTTCTTCAACTTAGTTACAATTATGTTCCTAAGTAAATATGTATCTGCCACGCTTAAAAGCTACATAAATCAAAAAAGCTGGTTAATAAAAATCCCCGTTAACACGGGGATTTTTCTACTATAATACGTCACGTTTTTGGAATAATACACTTGATGCTACAAGTAATACAGCAAAGTATGCAACTACAAGTAATAATGAAGTTGTAAACGTAAATTCTGTAAATGGTGGTTCTACTCCGCCACTTACTAATTTATTGCTGTCGTACACACTTAAATTTAAATGCGAGAATACAACAAACTTTGCAACACCTTTAGCAAACATCATAAGCACCATTGTAATTGCACTTTGTAAGAAGAATAAGAACAACGAAATAATTAATGGTAATACAGAATTTCTAAATACATTAGCTAAGCAAAATGAAAGAGTTGCAAAGAAGAACGGTGAAAGTACTTGATATAAAATGGACTTCATTACGATTCCTAACGTTACTCCTGTTTTACTACCGTCCATTACAATCCCGCCAATAATCATTGCGATTAACGTGCTAGCAAATATGATAAATAATATAGTAAGTAACACTGTAATATATTTAGAGAACAAAACTGTAATTCGTTTTCTCGGACGGATTAATAACTGCTTAATTGTACCTTTTTGGAACTCATCAGTAATTGTACGAGACGCAATCGTAATTCCAAAAATTGTTGCAAATAAGGTAATTAAACCAATCTCTGAACTTACAAAATCTAAATATGATCCTTTAAACTCATTTCCTCCTCCCCATTTCAGCATCGCTAAAACTCCCAAAATCTCCAATGCTGCAATTACACCTATTAAAATGTACATACCTTTTTTCGCATGTAACTTTAAAAATTCATTTTGAATTAATTTAAACATTACGCTTTCACTCCCCCTGTAATCGCTAAGAACTCATCCTCTAACGTTTTATTTTGAACAGTAACACCGTATACGAGTACATCAGCATTCACTAACTGTTTTACAATTTGCGGAATCTCTTCTTTCATTACAGATGCCACAGCTACATTTCCTTGTACTTTACCTTTAATAATTTCGTTCGCTTTTTGAACTTGATCTACTTCAAATGCAACTACAACTGTTTCATCATGCTTCGCTTGTTCATGTAAGTTATACTCTTGTACAAACTCACCTTGCTTTATAATAACTACGCGATCACACATTAATTCAATTTCACTTAATAAATGACTTGATACAATGACTGCAATATTTTCTTCTTTCGCTAATCGTTGTAAATAATCACGAATTTGGCGAATACCAGCTGGATCTAATCCATTTGTCGGTTCATCTAAAATTAAGATTTTCGGCTGATGAAGTAACGCCTGCGCAATTCCTAAACGCTGTTTCATACCAAGTGAGTATGTTTTCACCTTTTTATGAATCGCATGCTCTAATTCAACAAGCTTTACAATTTCAGCGATGCGCTCTTTACTAATTGGGGTAATCGCCATGTTCGCAAAATGCTTTAAATTTTGCATTCCAGTCATATAATCATATAGCTCGGGATTTTCTACAATCGCTCCAATTTGCTCTAGCGCCTTTTCACGCTCTGTGCGAATACTATGACCACAAATTGTAATATCGCCTTCTGTCATAGAAATAAGACCTGTCATCATACGAATTGTCGTCGTCTTACCGCTACCGTTCGGTCCAAGGAATCCGTATACCTCTCCTTCACGAACCTCAAATGATAAGCCCCGAATAATTTCTGTTCTACCAATTTTTTTTCGGACATTTTCTAATTTCACTACTACATTTCCCAATGATGATTCCTCCTTTAAACTTCTAGTTTTTTGTCGATGATGCGCCCTGTAACTACTAATAATGTAATTGTTAATAAACAGTTAAAACATAGATTTAAAACTGTAATATCTGTACCAGAATAAAATGATGTATTTAAAAAGCCGTTTTGATCTATAAATCCAATATTATTTATGGCAAACACATACTTTTCTATTTGCTGAAAGATATATGTTATTCCCCCATTAAATGCGATAAAAACAACGAATAAGATTACGCAAACAATCTTACTCATCGATGATTTCACATTGAATAGCTTCGTAATTACTATAATTAAATAAATAGAAACTAGCATATTAACAAAATCTAGTCCCCATAAGAAAATAGATAACATATGATGTAATATTCCATAATCATATAAACTGTGGATTGCTTGCTGAACACCTAAATCTGTTTTTCCATTATAAATATTTAAAGAAAAATAGTATAGAAAAATGATTCCTATTCCTAGCAAAATCATAAAGAGTAGTACACAAAATAAAACATTTGCAGATATATATTTTTGTGCTGAAATAGAAGTACAACGTAGCATAGAGTTTTTTAGCATTTTTCGAAAAGACGATATACCTGTTAGAAGAATTGCGAATCCATTTATACCTAGTACGATAAAAAATATAATAATGATTATATCTTGCCTACCTGAAATTCTAGCTCCTGAAACTCCTTTCATATTAAATAAAAGAATTAATGAAACTGTAATAAATCCGAAGTAAATAATGGCTATTTTTCTCTTATTACAATTATACAGATAAAGAAAAAGCTGACTCATTTCTCATAGGCCTCCTTAAACAGCTCATGTACTGCCTTCCCCTTTTGAAATCGAAGTTCTTCCACATTTTCATGCAATATTATTTCTCCATCTTTCAAAAAGATTACTTCATCAAATATATTTTCGATTTCTCTTATTAAATGAGTTGATATAAGCAGCGTACAATCTTCACGATAAAATTTAAGGATTAGCTCAAGTACATGCTCCCTAGAAACGAGATCAATCCCGCCAAGCGGTTCATCCAGTACGAATAACTTCGCTTTTCGAGAAAATGTTAAAATGATTTGCAGCTTCTCAATCATCCCTTTTGACAATGCTTTAATTTTTTCTTCTAACGGTATTTTGAATTCCACAATCGTATCTACTGCTTTTTGAATATCGAAGTCTTTATAAAAATCTCTATAGAAAAATAAAGCATCTTTTACAGTCATCCAATCATCAAAGACTGGCTTATCGGACATAAATGAAACGATTTTTTTCGTCTCTAATCCTACCTTTTTACCATCTATTGTAATACTACCTTCAGAAGGATGCTGCAGGCCTGCAATCATTTTCAATAACGTCGTTTTCCCGCTCCCGTTATCTCCAACAAGCCCAACGATTTTTCCTTCTGTAATCTCTATGTTTAACTCACGGATCACTGCTTTTAATCCGTACCGCTTCCATAGATTTTCTATTTTTAATAACTCTGTCATTCGCTCTCCTCCCTTTTCTCATGTAATGAAGAACGAAGGATTGTAAGAATTTCTTCTTCTGAAAAACCTAAATTGTCCATTCCATCTATAAAAGAATGAAGTAATTCTTTCGCCATATCTTTTCGCAGCTCCATAATTTTCTCCCCTTCATTCGTTACATATCGCCCCATTCCTCTACGTGTTACAACAACTCCATCCCGCTCTAACTCTTGAAATGTACGTTGAATCGTATTTGGATTTACTTGTAAATCACTCGCTAATTCACGTACGGAGGGAATTTTATCGCCAGGCAATAAATGACCCGTTACAATTTCTTTCTTTATGTATTCCATTACCTGAATGTAAATTGGTGTATTTGGAGAAAACTCAATTTTCATTTCTCCCCTCCTGTCTTAGTGTGTTAGTTAAATAGTACACCAAGACAAATTACATGTAAATACTTACAACAAAAAATGTAATAAAAAGGCAGTGTAACTTTTCGTTACACTGCCTTCCTGTAATAACATACAGGTAAATCTATTCTAATTATAGTTTCAATCGTTTGAATTCACATATAACCTTATACAAAATTTATTTTACTTTTACTTGAGTTAGCACAGATTTAAACGTATTAATAACTGTATCTACTTCTTCATAACTAATTGTAAGGGATGGTTCAATACGAATAGTTTTTGAATTAATTAATGTTCCCGCAACAAGAATGCCTTGATCAAACATCGCCTTTGACACTTCATAACCAATCTCGTCTTTATGGAATTCAATCCCAATCATTAAACCTTGACCACGAATTTCAAAGATTTTATCTTCGTGTCCTTCTGCTGCTTGTTTCAATCCATTTAAGAAATACTCTCCAACTTCCATCGCTCGTTCCGGTAATTTCTCTTCCAATAAAACATGGATTGTTGCAATTGCAGCAGCACATGCAAGTGGATTTCCTCCAAATGTTGTTGTGTGCATAAATGGATTTTCAAACCAACTTTTGAATACTGTTTCTTTCGCAACAATAGCTCCCGCTGGCATTACACCTCCACCAAACGCCTTCGCAAGACAAATAATATCCGGCACGACATCATATAATTCTGCAGCAAACATTTTTCCTGTACGTCCCATTCCAGTTTGTACTTCATCAAAGATAAGGAGTGATCCAAACTCATCACAAAGCTCTCGTACTTGTTTCAAATAATTTTCTGGAGGTAAAATAATACCGCCCTCTCCTTGAATTGGTTCTAAAATAACTGCTGCAACATCTTCTCCCACTAATGCACATGTCTCAAATGTTTTTCTCATCATATCAATATCGCCAAACGGAACATGACGGAAACCCGGAATTAATGGTAAAAATGGCTTACGGAACATTCCTTTTGCCGTCCCAGATAAAGCACCAAGGCTCTTACCATGGAAAGCACGCGTTGTAGCAATGAAAGTTGTTCGTTCACTATACATTTTTGCTAGTTTTAATGCTGCCTCTACGCTTTCTGTTCCACTATTTGTGAAGAAGGCATATTTCAAATCACCAGGTGTAATATCCGCTAAAATCTTTGCAAGCATTGCTCGAAGTGGATCTAGTAAGTCCTGACTGTGCAATGCTTGACGCTTTAATTGATCCGTTACAGCTTTTACCACTTTCGGATTACGGTGACCAACATTATAAATTCCAAATCCACCTAAACAGTCAATATACTTTTTACCATTAATATCCATGAAGCAAGATCCTTCATCTGACCATTCTACTGCTGCAAATTGTCCATCTTTTGTTACTGTTTTTCTATAAGCAAGAAAACCAGGGTTTACATGCTCTCTAAATCCATCTACTGTTTCTTTTTGAATCCAGTTTGCCTCTTCTTCAGTAACCTTTTCTTTTTCAATTAACTGTAGTACTTTCGTAATATACTCATTTACATTTGATTCTTTCTCATTCAATTTATTTTTCACGTTCGTTTCCATCTAATTCACCTCTACATTTTTTTTATTTGCAAACCAACCAATAGGTTCTACTTCTAGATTTATATTAATCTGCTTAATCTCTTGAAATTCTTCTAAACCAAACGTTCCTAGACTACGACCTATACCACTTTGCTTATATCCGCCCCAAGGCGCCTCATTGTATGTTGGATGATAGCTATTAATCCACGTAATTCCTGCGCGAAGTTTGCGAATCACACGCATTGCTTTTGCACCATCGACTGTAAATACTCCTCCAGCCAAACCATAGTCTGTACCATTTGCCAACTCAATTGCTTCCTGTTCGTCTTTAAACTTTTGAATTACTACAACAGGACCGAAGATTTCTTCCTGGACAATGCGCATATCAGGTTTTACATTGACAAAGACTGTTGGTTCAATAAAGAAACCATCACCTTTTCCATCCTCCATTATTCGTCTACCTCCGCAAGCAACGTTTGCACCTTCGTCTTTCCCAATTTCAATATAGCGTAATACTTTTTCCATATGTTCTTGACTTACAAGTGGCCCCATTTCTGATTCTGGATTATCACCAGGTCCAACGTTAATTTGCTGTGCTCGCTCTACAAAACTATTAACAAATTTATCATAAATCTTTTCTTCTACAAGGATTCTTGATCCTGCTGAACATACTTGTCCGCTACCTGCATAAATACCGAATAGAGCATAATCAATAGCGGTCTCAAAATCTGCATCTGCAAAAATAATATTTGGAGATTTCCCTCCAAGTTCTAACGAAATCTTTTTCATATTATCTGCCGCTGTTCTCATAATGTGCTTACCTGTTTTTGTTCCACCTGTAAAGGAAATCATGTCCACTTTATTACTCGCTGCAATTTCATTTCCTACTATTGGACCGGCCCCCATTACCATATTGGCAACACCTTTTGGTAGCCCTACTTTTTCAAGGATTTCGAATAGCTTTGTTGCAGTGATTGGTGTCACTTCAGAAGGTTTAAACACAATTGTATTTCCAGCTGCTAAAGCAGGTGCAATTTTCCATACACTCATCAATAGCGGATAATTCCATGGAACAATTAATCCACAAACACCAACTGGCTCTCTTACAACCATCGCTTGCATCGGATCGGCTACATGATATGTTTGACCATCTGGCTTTGTAATCAATCCGGCATAATAGCGAAAACAAGCCGCTGCATCTCCAATATCTCCTTCTGCCTCACGGTATGTTTTTCCATTATCCATTGTTTCAAGGTATACTAATTCTTCCATATTTTTATCAATTTCATCTGCTATTTCAAATAAATATGATGCCCTTTCAGCAGTAGATGTTGCTGACCAAATTCCGCTATCGAAAGCCGTTCTTGCCACTTCTATCGCGTATTTTGCATCCTCAACCGTTCCCTCAGGTGCATATGCTATACCCTTGCCATTCGCAGGGTTAATAATCGTTCTTTTTTCTTGATCACTAGAGTCTCTCCATTCACCGTTTACATACATTTTTAAATCTAGCACTATATTGAATCCCCCTTTATCGATCGTTTATATATTTATAAGCAATTTCCATGCCAATATTTAAAATTCAAAAGAATCATACATAAACTGACTATTTTCTTAAAAACAATAAACAATTTATGCACTCTCGCATACACTATTCCATTTTGCATAAAACGGAATGTTAATCATTTCCGCTACCGCCTTCACCACTCGGGACTTGACGCCTAGAGAATATGCACATGCTGAGCGCACACAAAAAGGAGAAGTCTATGTGACCTTCTCCTTTTTTAGGAATATGAGATGATATCAGCCGCTATCTCTTTTTCACTAACAATCTTTTGATATTTACGACTCACTGAAGATTGGCTGATTCCAAGAGCTTTTGCAGCCTTAGTCGTTGTTTTATACTGCTTCATTGCAAGCAAAATCAATTGTTCTTCTACAGAATGTAGTGCTTCTTGTAATGGTAATACTCTTGTAATAACTGGTTTTGATTTATTAAAGTCATAACCGGGTGTTAAAAACTTACTAACAAACTCCGCTTCAATTACTGGATCGTCTGCTGATACTACTAAACGTTCAATCATATTTTGTAATTCACGGACATTTCCTGGCCATGAATAGAACTCTAGTAAATTAAGTGCATCTGGAGTTAAATGATAATTTTTATTATATTTTTCATTTAACTGTTGTAAGAAATGAAAGGCAAGTACCGGAACATCTTCCATTCGCTCTCGTAAAGAAGGAACTCGCAGTGGAATTACATTGAGGCGATAAAATAAATCTTCACGGAATGTTCCAGATTCGACCATCTTTTCAAGGCTCTTATTTGTAGCAGCAATAATTTGTACATTTATTTTCATAGGTGTTGTACTTCCAATAGGAATTACTTCTTGTTCCTGCAGGACTCTAAGCAATTTCACTTGCAAATGTAAAGGCATTTCTCCAATTTCATCTAAAAATAAAATACCTTGATCAGCTCGCTTAAAATATCCTTCTTTTCCATTTTTATCGGCTCCTGTAAAAGCACCTTTCGTATAACCAAATAGTTCACTTTCTAGCAAAGTTTCTGGAATTGCACCACAATTTAATTTTAAAAATGGCTTTGAAGATCGGTTTCCAAGTTGATGAATTGCCTGAGCAATTACTTCTTTTCCGACGCCAGATTCTCCAGAAATAAGAACATTGGAAGAAAAATCTGCTATTTTTTTAGCTTGGTTAATAATTTGCTCCATTTTCGGACTACAGTAAATAAGCTTCTTAAGAAAACGATCTTTATTTTTAAAGTCATCTAACTCCTTCTTATATTGCTCTGATATCTTCTTTATTTCATGTAATTCCGTCTTCAATCTCGTTGCTTCGGTAATATCCCTGGAGGCAATAATAATACGATGAAGCTCTCCGTTTTCATTAAATACAGGGTTTCCAACTGCTAATATTTTTCTTCCGCTTTTTGTTTCTTGTACAACTGATACCTTTTTTTGTTTTTCCAACACTAATCGCGTAACCGATGGACTAAATAATCCTTTCTTTTCTAGGTCTAAAAGATTTTTTCCTAACAAGTCCTTCAAATTACTCCCCCAAAAATCATTGATAACAGTTTCACTATAACGAATTAATTCCCCTTTATGATTAACAACTAATATTTCATCATAAATGCTAGACAAAATTGCATGTAAATCTTTATTTAAATCCTTTATATATTCAATTTCCATCGCCATGTCCTCGACCATCGGCAAATCTTGCACAATAATAACCATTCCTTCAATACTTTGATCAAAGTTTGGAATCGGACTATAGTCAACTAATACACCCATCTCATTTGTGATTTGTAATTGATTCAAGATCGTTTTTCCCTTTGTAAATACGTTATTAATGTGTTCTCCATTAAAAATCAGTTCTGCTGGTACATTCATAACTTTTTCAGGAGTCGATTTAATCATCTTCAAACCAGATTCATTACAATTTACAATTTTCTTTTCTCGATCTACTACAAAAATCCCCATTGGAATAGACGTTAAAATAATTTTCAATATATCAACACTCTGATTTTCTTGTTTAAATAGCTCTGCAAAAACATCCTCTCTTCTTATATATCCTGTTAGCTCATCCACTTCATTTTTTACTATGGCAATCGGCGCTCCAATAATTTGAAAAAGAGCTGTTAAAGAAATATCTTTACTAAGATGACATATTGTATCTAGTGAAACAGCATTTGAAAGTAATAGCTTAGAAGTTAATTCCTTACTATTTGATAGCAGATCCTTCACATGAATGTATGCAAATAATTCCTCTCCTCTTTTTAAAAATAGAAACGATTCTTTTATATTTTTAACATCTATATTCCATTCCTTTTCAGATTGATCGATAGGTAGAGAAACTATGGGTCTAATTTTTGTATGAGCGATGGAAAACATGCTGCTATTCCTCCTTTGAACTATTTAATTTGTATTGTATCATTAAATACAGATTTTTTTAATTAATCTGAAAATAAAACATTTCTTTCTTTATTTAATAAAAAAAGGAAGATGAGTGCCTCCATCTTCCTCATAGTTCTATCATTAATCACTACCACTAACGAAAAGATCTTCTTGAATATAAGCTAATACCATACCTGGAATTACTTTATCTCCCGCTTCTACTTCTAAAGATTGAACTTCTCCACTACATCCCATCTTAATTACTTCCAGTTTACCATTCATATCTTTAATAGCGAATAATGGCTCCCATTCATAAATTCGAGAATCCTTATTAATAGACACTTTTTCAATTATTCCATAACACGGACTCGTAATAATATCATAATACATAATCAATCATCCCTTTCTTTTATTCTATTAATATTGTTCTTCTAACCTTTGTGACTGAAGAATCATATAGAAAAAGCTTTGAAACTCTTCTATGTCCTCTACCTCAATGCCTAGCCTTGTTGCCCAATATTTTTCCTCTCCAATATCTTCTTGGCTTAATAAAACCATTCTCCCATTTTGAATTGAGGTAACCATTGCTTTTCCAAGAAACTGTTGCGAATACGTAACAGCTATATCGTAACGATGACTATTCGACACAATACAGTAATAACCGATTTGTTGTCTCTCCACTTCTTCTAATAAAATATCCAGTTTCATTTTAGCCCTCCCTTTAGGTTAAAAATGCAACCAACCTCTTAGGCGCGATACTTCTACAATCTTGCGAACCCCTTCCATATAGGCAGCAATTTTCATATTTACTCCAAAGCGTTTAGAAGTATCAAGTACGTTAGAAAAACTAGATGTAATTTTCTCCTTTAAACATTGATCAACATATTGCTCCGTCCAGTAATATCCTTGGTTATTTTGACACCATTCAAAATATGAAACAATCACGCCACCAGAGTTTGCTAAAATATCTGGAACAACCAAAATTCCCTGTTCTTCTAACATGGTTATCGCCTCTTTTGTTGTTGGTCCATTTGCAGCCTCAATGATAATCTTACATCCAAGCTTTCCTGCATTATGTTTTGTAATGACTCCTCCAATTGCCGCCGGAATGAGTACATCACATTCTTTTTCTAACAACTCCTGATTAGAAATTGTTTTACTAAAGAGATTCGATACTACACCGAAAGAATCTCTGTTTTCTAGTAAATAAGGAACATCTAGACCGTCTGGATTATAAATTCCTCCTATAGCATCTGATACCCCGACTACTTTCACACCAATATCATATAAATATTTTGCCAAATAACCTCCAACATTCCCAAACCCTTGAATAATAACTCGCATATTTTGTAGCGGAATTTGTTTTAACTCACTTACTAACTGAAGTGTATACAATACACCTTTAGACGTTGCTGTTTCCCGCCCTTGTGATCCTCCTAGCATTAATGGCTTCCCGGTTATAAAACCTGGAGAGTCAAACTCCCTGATATGGTCATATTCATCTAGCATCCAAGCCATAATTTGCGCATTTGTATACATATCAGGTGCTGGAATATCTTTCGTCGGCCCTACAATTTGACTTACTGCTCTTACATACCCACGACTCAGTAACTCTAGTTCTCTAAAACTCAACTCCTGTGGATTACAAATAATCCCGCCCTTTGCGCCTCCATATGGCAGTCCTGTCACTCCACATTTCAAGCTCATCCAGCCAGCAAGTGCTTTTACTTCTTCTGCCGTAACATCTGGATGAAATCTAATACCACCTTTTGTTGGCCCTGCTGCGTCGTTATGCTGAGCGCGATACCCTTGAAATACCTTTGTTGTTCCATCATCCATTCGAACAGGAATGCTTACTTCTAAAAAACGCATTGGTTTTTTCAGAAATTCGAATACTTCGTCTGGATAACTTAAAAAATGAAGCGCCTCTTTTAATATAGCTTGAAATTCCTCTAAAGGATTTTCAACTTCAACTGTATTTGTATGTTTTTCTGATTGAATCGGCACGATAACACCCCTCTTTATACTTTTACTAATTGTACAAAGCAATAATCGTGCCAAGTGAAAATACTACGTTAATCATATCGTGTCATCCCCTTTACTTATGAATCTTTGAGTGACTTATGCAATGCTGCATGATTATCAAATATAAAAAAAGACATCGGAACTTATCCGATGCCTTTTTCTTTTTATATTTCCTGTGCTTCTTCAAAATGCATTTGCGGAGGAGCTGAACGGAACATATTTGTAACATATAGAAGGTACCCAATTCCAATAGCAGCCCAGCAAAGTCCCAAAATAAGTGAATGGATATTGAGATTAAACCATAGTACGGCTACAGTAGCAGCACCCAAAATAGGCATAACTAAGTAATTTAAGAAATCTTTTATCGTCTTATATCTTTTTTTCTTGATTATATAGTAAGAAATTACAGACAAATTAACAAATGTAAATGCAATAAGCGCTCCAAAGTTAATAAGAGATGCTGCTGTTTCTAAATCAATGAATATAGCGAAGAGCGAAATAATTCCTACAAAAATAATATTATATACTGGGGTTCTCCAGCGAGGATGAATGTATCCGAATATTTTCTTCGGAATTACATTATCTCGCCCCATTACGTATAATAATCGAGATACACTTGTGTGAGAAGCTAAACCAGACGCAAGTGTCCCCATAAGGGTTCCTACTAAAAAGAAAGCTTGAAATAATTTCCCGCCAACATATAGCGCAATTTCTGGGGATGCTGATTCTTGATTTTTAAATACAGATGTATCTGGAAAAATAGATTGTGTAAAATACGTTGTAGTAATGAATAAAACTCCGCCGATTAAAGCAGTAAGAAAAATAGCTAGAGGAATTGTTTTTTTGGCGTTTGGTGTCTCTTCTGAAAATGTAGTTACTGCATCAAAACCTAAAAATGAGAAACAAAGAATTGTTGCACCTGCAACTAACGGTGATATTTGTATATCTGATTGAAAAAACGGCTGAATGGAAAAAACTTCTCCTGTTCCCTCTCCCGCTAATAAGCCTTTTATAACTAGAAAAACAAATACGGCCATTACTAACACTTGAAATATTACTAAGAACGTATTGAAATTAGCAGTAACATTTACGCTAATCATATTTATTAATGTAACCAGGAGAACAAAGCCAATGACCCATACCCAACTAGGAACACTTGGGAAAAATGCTGACATATAAATTCTCGTTAATAGTGCGTTCACCATTGGTAGAAACAAATAATCCAATAACGCGGACCATCCAACAAGAAACCCAAGCCTTGCACTAATTGTCTTCTGTGTATACGTATAAGCAGATCCTGCGGTAGGAAAAGCCTTTACCATTTTTCCGTAGCTTGCAGCGGTAAACAACATCCCCGCTAATGCAATAAGATAAGCTCCTGGAACATGACCACCCGTTTTTTCAGAAACGATTCCAAATGTGTCAAACCCAACCATCGGTGTCATATACCCGACCCCTAGCATAACAATTGACCAAAGCCCTAATGAACGTTTTAAACCAACTACTTTCCCCACCTATCATTCCTCCTACTTTCTCTATCTAATTTCCATTTAAAAATTGACAATCAAAAGGAAGCGTTTTCAAATAACCATATATCACACCGAGTATTACCTCCCTTTTTGTTACTTTTTAAATATTCATGCAATTTTCAAGCCAAAATTTCTAGAGTTTAAAAATTCAATATTAAAAAGAACGTATAGGTGGAATTAGACCTCATTTCTTCTCATTTTTTATTCATTTTGACATAAGTTATTCAATCTCTCATACGACTAAATATGAAAATAAAACCTTAATCCGTGTTTTTTCTTGATTCCCACTTCCTCAAAAATTGGGCTTTTACAAGATTAAAATATTTCCATGAAATAATAACATTATGTAAACTATTCATAGCAAAAAAGCTGTCTTTTCTATAAAGACAGCTTTTTCTATAACACTATATTAAAAATTGAATACGAAGTCATCGTCTGCTAACTTTTCAACATTCGTTGCTTTTACGTAACCATTTCCTTTTACAGAGAAGAAGTCATGGTTTTTCGTATCTGTACGTAAACCATTTAAAACGATTGGGTTAATTTCTTCTTCCTCAAACTTCGGCTCAAGTCCTAAGTTCATAAGTCCTTTATTCGCATTGTAACGAACGAAACGATTTACATCCTCTACAAGACCGATAGAAGTGTAAATTTCTTCTGTATATGCCAATTCAATTTCATACAGTTCCATTAATAACTCTTGCGTTTCCGTTTGTACTTCTTGTTGCTCTTCTGCAGAAAGTTCTGTGAAGATTTGTTGTGCTAAAATACCAACGAATACGCCGTGAATTGACTCGTCACGAATTATTAGGTTAATAATCTCACCACTTGCCGTCAATTTACCTTGACCCGCTAAGTAAAGTGGATAGAAGAATCCACTATAGAATAAGTAACTTTCTAAGAACACACTTGCTACCATTGCCATGTATAACTCTTTTTTCGTTACTTCAGGCTTTAATAAGCGACGATAGTAACTAGTAACAATACCAGCTTTTTTCTCAAGTAATGGATGGTTATCTACCCATTCAAAAATATCATCAATTTCTTCTTCAGTAGCTAACGTTGTGAAAATATGGCTGTAACTCTTCGCATGTACTTCTTCCATAGCGCCCATGAAAGCTAATACACTTTTCGCTTGTAAATTTTCAAGATGAACAAGTACAAGTGGCATCCCTTCGCCACCTTGTTTCGTATCTAAAAGTGTTAAACCACCTAATACACGCTTATAAGCAATTTGCTCTTCTTTTGATAATTGTGCCCAAGTATTTTTGTCAGAAGACACTGCGATTTCTTCTTCTGTCCAAAACTGAGCGATGTTTTGCTTCCAAAACATTAAACTAAAATCATCTTCTTTTTTGTTCCAGTTTACCGCACGCATTAAATCGCCCCTTCTCTAAATAAACATAAAAAATTGATAACTAAGCATGAGCAGGGTTCAGAAAAACCCTGCTCATAATGTCTCATTTTTTATATTAAACGGTACAAGCCACGCACTCTTCCACGCTTAATTTACGTGTTCTCGTATAATAAAGACTCTTCAAGCCTTTTTTATGTGCATAAATGTAGTAACGTGCTAACTCACGTGTTGAAATATCACTATTAACATAAAGAATTGTACTAATTCCTTGGTCAATATGTTCTTGAACTTCTGCGATTAAATCAATTAATTTAAACTGATTCATATCATAAGAAGATTTATAGTACCAGAACGTATCTTTTGATAAATACGGCATTGGATAATATGTTGTCGCATTCGCATATGTTCTTGATTCAATTTGATTTACGATCGGCATTACGCTTGAAGTTGCATTTTGAACGTAACTGATCGATTGTGTCGGAGCGATTGCAAGACGATATGAGTTGTATAAACCATTCTTCTGTACTTGCTCTTTTAAACTTGTCCAATCTTCTTTTGTTGGAATATGAATTCCTTCAAATAATTGCTGAACTTTTTCAGTTACTGGGCTGTAATCTGTCGTTTCATACTTTGCAAAGTATGTGCCGTTTGCATAATCAGACTTATCGAAGTCTTTAAATGTCTCGCCTTTTTCTTTAGCGATTTCCATACTTTTCTCAATCGAGTAGTAATTTAACATCATAAAGAATGTACGAGCGAATTCTTTCGCTTCTGCACTTTCATAAGCGATTTTATTTTTTGCTAAATATCCGTGTAAGTTCATTGCTCCAAGTCCAACTGAATGAAGCTCATCATTTGCTTTTTTCACAGTTGGGGCATTCGGAATGATCGTCATATCAGAAACAGCTGTTAAAGCTTCCATTCCCGCATGAACTGCTTCACGAATTTCTTTATTTTCCATTACGTTTACGATATTTAACGATCCTAAGTTACAGTTAATATCACGACGGATAATGTCTTCTGTACCGTAATCATTTATTTCAGAAGTTTCTTGTAGCTGGAAGATTTCTGTACATAAGTTCGACATCTTCACAGTTCCAATATCCTTCAGTGGATGCTGGTTATTTGCATTTGATTTAAACATTAAGTATGGGTAACCAGACTCAAGCTGAATCATAGCAATTTTAATCAGCATATCACGCGCACTAATATCTAATGGCTTCTTCTTCACTTTCGGATTGCCCATTAATTCATCGTACATTTCGTCGATATCTATATCATCTAAATGTTTTCCGTACTCTTTAAATACTGTATAAGGCGCGAAAACATGGAAAGGTTCGTTTTTCTCAGCAAGTTCAAAGAACTTACTTGGAACGATAATTCCGATTGATAGAGACTGAATACGGCTCTTCTCATCGGCATTTATTTTTTTGGTATCAAGGAATTCAATAATATCCCAATGGAAAATGTTTAAGTATACTGCACCTGCACCTTTTCGTTGCATATTGTTACTCCATATCGTCAAAACGTATGGGGGATAGTCATTTCTGCTATCCTCTCTATATCGCTATAGAGTTCAGACCATATCTTCTTCTCGCCAAATTCTTCATTTAACCATTTATCATATGTTTGATGCACATGAATATGGCATAAACTATAATAACTGTATACACCCTTTGAATTTGGTTGTTTTGAGAAGCCAGGTTCGAGCTACTTAGTCACCTACATAGCCACTTGGTCGTTGAACCTTCTCCTTATCTAATAAATTTAGGAGCTCGGCTGCTGATTTCCTGCAATCTTGGATTTTCAGGGTTCGCTACGTAATTTCTTCGTAGTATCCTACCTTGATATACTCAGGCGTTCCAGCAATTGACCTGGTTTTATAGTTGAGCCATAAAGTTAACCCAACTGATTCGCATACGAAAACGAATCTTCAAGTAATTTCATAACAGGTACTACACCACTTGCGGCGTTATCAATACCTTTAATTTGCTCACCACGTGCACGTAGCTTAGATAAGTTTAAAGCTACTCCACCACCGATTTTCGATAATTGCATTGCAGTATTAATGTTAAAGCCGATTGAATTTAAGCTATCATCCATCTCTAACAAGAAACAAGACACCATTTCTCCTCTTCTGCTTCGTCCCGCATTTAAAAAGGTTGGTGTCGCTGGTTGGTAGTTTTGTTTTACAATCATGCTTGCGAAGTGTTTTGCCTTCGCAACATCACCGCGTCCTAAGTATAATGACACAATTGCTACACGATCTTCATAGCTTTCTAAGTATTGTTTTTGATCATTCGTTTTTAACGCATAATCTTTATAGAACTTAGATGCTGCCATATAAGATTGGAACTCGAAGTTTTCACCATAAGCGATGTTATAAACTCCTTCTACTTCCTCCAAGCTATACTCGTCCAGAACGTTGTAATAGTAATCATGTTCTTTCATATACTCCATTCGCTCTGCCACGCTATTAAAATGAACGGTATTCTCTCTAGCTTCTTCCATAAAGACTTCTAATGCCTCTTTATCTTTATGAAGCTGATAAAAACCGTCCTGCATTTGCGTGATTTCATTATTCAGTTCAATGTGTCGCAATCTCCCGCACCCTTTCTTTAAAATATTCTACATCATTATTTGTTCCAGATAACTCAAATTTTGATACAATAGGCACTTCATATTTAGTAGAGATTTTGTCAGCACTTGCACCAAACATGTCTCCCCAATTACGATTGCCACTTGCAGATACGCCTTTTAATTTTTCATTATTGCGTTCTAAAAAGTCTAAAACACGTTCCGGTACATTTCCAAAACCTGTTGTATACGTAATAAGAATAAAGTCTTCATCTAATACTAGAGCTTCATCAATTTGAACGGCCGGCATATTTAATTTGTGAATGAAACGCTTCACGTTTCCTGTCATAGAATCATATGCAACTAACATTTCCGACCCTCCCTCTCCAATCTATATTCTCTGTATGTCGTTTCTTGATTTCTCTATATATTGTATTACGTTTCAAAATAAGACACAAGATATATGTATAAATTCTTTCTTTTTTTAAATTTCACTTTTCGACATGACCGTCGATTTTTTTCAATACAAAGACTATGAAACAACATTCTAAAACTCATGTCAATAAAGTGCTTTTCAAAAAAGTTGTCAACGAATTTAACCTTATTTTAAAAAAAGTTAACAATATTTTTTGTCATAAAACAGTAAATGCTGGAGTAATATATTTCTCCAGCATCACGCAAAAAAGAACAGACCTTAAACGATAATCTGTTCCAAAAAACGATTACATTTATCAATTTTACTTTATTAAATATTTATATATACTCTTTCGTTCCTCGTTACATACTAAAAGATAACTATTATAGAAAAAGATTATTATTATGGAACTTCAATTTATTTATGAAAAAAATCATTCAGGCTGCTCAATACGCAAAATATCTTTTACAAATATATGATGTGGATTCTCATCTTTATCGAGCATTGTACATACAGGAGCTTCTTCATCAAAGTATACGATCATTCCTTCTACGTACTGATATGTATGTTGAACTTGTACAGTTACTTTAATTTCTATTGCTTGCTCATATGCTCTTTTTATTTTCTGAAGCATTTTTGCTGAACATTTTCGTTTCTCTGGATACATAACCATTCCCATAAACCTATTCCCAGCTCTATCTTTCCACATGTAATCCCAATGTGGCAATATGCCTTGTTTAAAATCTCCCATAATTCTCCTCTCCTTTATCTTCTATTTATGAACGTGGTGTTTCTGAATATGTATAAATTACCTGTCCACCGCGCTTTGCGTTCCCGATAATATGTTTAAAATCTTCTCGATTCACAACAACTTCTCTGAACGTATAAAATACATCTTTTGTTGCAACATACTCCTTTATTTCACCATTTTTCAGCTGATCCAAAATTGTATTTGCTAATTGTTTATCCATGTATTTCACCTCTCTGCAATATTTTATTCTATCGCATCTTCTATAGGTCCACAACGGTAAAATTATCCCGTTACTATTATGTAATTCACTTTCATTATTTTTATATCTATATCACTTTATTATATTCGCACTAAATATCATATACTAACATAGCTACTTCTCTATATCAAACTTTTTGATGCCCTGTATAACAAAGTTCCAAATCACTGTTTGATATTTTATTTTATGCTACAATATACATTTAGAACTAGGAGGGATACTATGATTCGGAAAGCAAAAAAGACAGATGCGGTAGAAGTAGCACCTTTATTGTATAACGCTCTGCACGAAATTGCTGAAAAAATCACAGGTAGCACAGTTGAAGCAAAAGTAATACTAGGACTTGAAACATGGTTCGTAAAAGAAAATAATCGATTGAGCTATGAAAACTGTTTAGTGGCTGAACAAGGTGGAAAGGTAGTTGGGGTTATTGTCGTTTATCACGGTAGTGACGCTGAACAACTTGATGCACCAATCATACACTACTTAAGAGAACTACATGAAGACGAATCCATTACGTTAGAAAAAGAAGCTGAACTTGATGAGTATTATATTGACACGTTGTCAGTTTCAAGTATGTACAGTGGACGTGGTATTGGCTCTAAATTAATCGATGCAGCTGAACTTCATGCAACTGAAAAAGGGCATGAAAAAATCGCCTTACTTGTTAATTTAGAAAACAAACGCGCTTTTTCACTATATGAAAAACTTGGTTACAAAGAAGATAAAACCGTTATGCTCGTCGGTGAACCGTATGCCCATCTAATAAAACCATTACGGTCATTGGTTTCTATATCTTAAAAGGACAATTCTTTTTTACTTGTTATGTAGAGAAAGAGGCTGCCAAAGGGACAGCCTCTTTTAAATTAATTTTGTATTTAATACATTTCCATCCATCGCCTCATGAAATGTATACGTTGTACATCCCCATGGCTTCCTATGAAAAATAGGCGAACCAGACCACCCCATTGCCCTCAGTTCAGTCCCAATCATTGCATTAAAATAACTATGACCTACAAGGGCAATATGTCCATGTACGAGCGCATAGCGGTGCAACATATTAGCGGCTTGCCTTGCTCTTTCTCGTACTTCCTTATAAGACTCAACCTCTTTACTATAACCAACTATCCATCGTGTACGTCCAATAAACATCCATACATTCGGTTTACATTTCAACCATTTTGGAGCATAAAAACTCGTTGGAACTTCAGCTTCCCTAAAAAGAGGATTTTGCACAAAAGATAGGGAATCCAATAACTCAGCCGCTGACTGTACAGCGCGCCTTTGATCACTCGTTACAACCAGTTTCGCTGATTCAATCGCCTCAATTGTTTCAATTGGTATAGGAGTTTCTTTTACTGTAGTCCCTAAATCATATTGCTTCATCCATTCACGAAATGAAATAATTGTCATTGGCTCTATAGTACTGTCCAAACGACCATGACGAATAAAAGAAATTCGCATTCTTTCCACTCCCCATTCATCACTTACGAACTATATTACGTACTATTTCTTCTTGCCATCATACCATGCATAAAAAGAAAGTTATATATCCCCACCACTATCATGTGTTATCGAAGTGTGCACACCATCCAGTCCATCAAAATATGTAGTTGTTTCATGATGACGCACTTTCTTCAACTGTATATATGAAAATAAAAATAATAAAATCGCTATAAAGCTCCCTACAATTTCAAACATCATTTTCCAGCCCCTAATTTCTCCCACTTTAGTAGGTCATTGTATCTTTTATTATACTCCCGTATAAAGATGTATGCATTTTCATCATTCTTCTCCTAAACAATATTTTTTACATATTTTCTTACAAAAAGTGAATATTTTTCGAATTTTTACTTTGGAAACATTTACAAAGTAGTAAATATAGTTCAAAATAGGAAGAAATAAAAAAGCCCAAATTATTCTTTTTTTAGGAAAACTGGAACAAGGAGAGTTGCTTATGCAGATCGCAGAAACTGGAGATATCATTGAATTTAAAGGTGGAATGCAAGGCCGTGTTCAAAAGGTAAATCAAAACTCCGTTATTGTTGATATAACAATTATGGAGAATTTTAGAGAACTAGATATGGAACCTCTTACAGTTGTAAGCCATAAAAACTATACTGTCATTAATCAACATGCATAATATAATAGAAAGAAAGGATCTGTATATCATACAGATCCTTTCTTTCTATATTAACGATTATCGATCTTTTCTGGATATAAATCGTGATTCATCATGCGGTAGTCTGCCATTTTCTCATACTTAGTTCCTGGGCGGCCGTAGTTACAGTAAGGATCGATTGAAATACCACCACGTGGTGTAAATTTCCCCCATACCTCAATATAGCGTGGATCCATTAATTTAATTAAATCATTCATAATAACGTTCATGCAATCTTCGTGGAAGTCACCATGATTTCGGAAGCTAAATAAATATAGCTTTAAAGATTTACTCTCTACCATTCTTTGTTCTGGAATGTAGCTAATATAAATTGTTGCAAAATCTGGTTGTCCTGTTTTCGGACATAAACTTGTAAATTCAGGACAATTGAATTTTACAAAGTAATCACGGTTTGGATGGTTATTATCAAATACCTCTAAAATTTCCGGGCTATATTCAAATAAATATTTTGTATTTTGATTTCCTAATAATGTTACATCTTTTAAATCTTCATCTAATCTTCCTGCCATTTTAAACATCCCTTCTCATTATACCCCTCGTTTATTTCCCCATACTAACGCATGAAGCTGAGGCAGTACTTTCGCATCATTCATTTCTTTACAATTCACAGCTTTTTCAATAAGCCACTCATATTTTTCTAATAGTTTTTTTATAAGCACCGCATCATCCACTGTTTTCGTATCATCATTCCCTACTTGTAAGAAAAATGGTACATTCGGATAACGCTCGTGCATCTTAACTGCATATTCAAAATCTTGATCATCGAATACTACTACTTTTAAACTAAAATCTTTCCCTGCTAGTTTATGAATAACAGAATCTAACATCTGAAAATCTGTTTTCATAGTTGAACTTGGTGGTTTTGGAGAAATCGTTACCTCATCAATTTGAAGCAACCAATCTTGCCATTTACTCCCTTGCGTTTCTACCGCTGTTCGCATTCCATTCTCCTTTAATATAGAAAGAAGAAATTGCATATTTTTCAGCAAAACAGGATTTCCACCCGAAATCGTAACATGAGAAAAATTTTCTCCACCAATTTCTACAAGCTCATTCCAAATGTCTTCCGGTGTCATTTGTTTAATTTGATCTTTGGCCGATCCATCCCATGTAAAAGCAGAATCACACCAAGCACAGCTATAATCACAGCCCGCTGTACGGATAAACATTGTCTTTTGTCCTACAACCATCCCTTCTCCTTGAATGGTTGGACCAAATATTTCTAAAACGGGGATTTTACTCATCGAGCATCCACTCCCGTCTTATTTCCGCATAACTAGTCGGCGTCTCAAAAAGACGAACAAATTCAACACGAGCTCCCTTATATTCGTTCGCACGATTATCTTTCGTTAATGCTTCTGCCATCTTTTCATAAATCCAAACGACCATATTTTCAGCAGTCGTATTCATTTCTGGCAATGTTTCGTTTAAATAACGATGATCTAAATAAATTTCTATTTCATTTTTCCAAATCTCTTTTATATCTCCAAAGTCAATTGCAAGGCCTATTTCATTTACATATCCGCTAATTCCAAATACGACTTTATATGTGTGTCCATGTAAATTTTTACATTTCCCTTCATAGCAGTGTAAATGGTGCGCTGCGTCAAATGTAAATTCCTTGCTGACCATTACTCTTTTATTATGATATTTGAGTTGTTCACGCTGAATATCCTTGTCCATTTTTTGCAAATTTTCTACGATGCGAAATCCAAAAAAGTTATCCATTAGTTGCTCGCTCCTTCGCGTTCTTGTAGATACGTATCTAATCCCGCTTTACGAAGTTGACATGCTGGACATTCACCGCAACCATCACCAATGATTCCGTTATAACATGTTAATGTTTTTTCTCTAACAAACTCAAATGCTCCAAGTTCATCAGATAATTTCCATGTCTCTGCTTTATCAATCCACATAAGTGGTGTATGAATAACAAACGGATAATCCATAGATAAATTTAATGTAACGTTTAATGATTTCACAAACACGTCACGACAATCTGGATAACCACTGAAATCAGTTTCACATACACCCGTTACAATATGACGTGCTCCAACTTGTTTTGCTAATACAGCCGCAAATGATAAAAATAGTAAATTTCGTCCATCTACAAATGTTGATGGCAATTCACCTTCTTCATGTGTAATCTCCATATCCGTTCTCGTTAACGCATTTGGAGCAAGTTGATTTAATAGGCTCATATCTAGTATCGTATGTTTAATTCCTAGCTCTTTCGCAATTTCCGCTGCACAATCAATTTCCAATTTATGACGTTGATTGTAGTTAAATGTTACAGCTTCCACTTCTTCAAACTGCTGTATCGCCCAAAATAAACATGTTGTACTATCTTGTCCACCACTAAAAACAACAACTGCTTTTTCTTTTTTCATTTCACTCATTCTCCTTCTCTACTACGAATAAGAAGAAAGAACGTTCTTGAACTGTCACAATAAAAAAACAAAACAATACCTAATGATATTGTTGTTTCCATAGTTTTTTATAGAGGGAGTTCGCGAACCTCTCCCATGCAGTGCACGGAATTTCTTCTTTCATTGACAAAGATTATTGTAACATATTGTATACTACCAGAAAAAATTTCTGATTTTTTCCGCTATTTCGCATTTCATTTATTTCATTTTATAGTATGATTAATTTAATGTTAGAAGAGAGGAGGCATCCCACTGGAACTCTTTATTATTTACCTCTTTTTAAATATATTATCTATTCTCGTTACAATGCTCGTATATCATTTATTTTGGAATCAGAAAGGGAAACGATCTCCTAAATTAAATTCAGCCATATTTATTGTATTGTGTTGCCTCGCTACCATACTATGTATCACTTTCGCAGCAAAAACAAATAATGGTTTTCAGTTCGACATGCGACATATCGTATTAATTGTCGGCACGTTAACGGGAGGGCCTATTGCTGGTGGTTCTATTTTAGCTGTATTAAACATTTATCGATTTTTATTGGGAGGAATAGGTGCGTTTCCATCCTTTATCGCTTCTATTCTCCTATTTATTGTTCTACTATTAACATACAAATTTTTTAATCGAAGTTCTAATCATATAAAAATAACACTTGCTATTTTTTACAGTCTTACTTATGGATTTAGTTGGATACCATTTTTCCTTGCAAGTGTTACAAATGAGGCAGATTATATACCACATATCATTGTGTACGAACTATGTACGATGATTGGCACGATCCTTATTTTATATTTACTACACATATTACAAATGCAAGTTCGTCTCCAAAATGAACTTATGAACGCTGAGAAATTTCATTTAATCGGCGAAATGGCAGCTTCTATCTCTCATGAAATTCGTAATCCTTTAACTGCAACGAAAGGTTTTTTACAACTTTTACAGTCAGATACATGTTCTGAGAAAGAACGAAAATTATATATCGACATAGCCATTAATGGTATCGAACAAGCAAATCACGTTCTTACAGACTACTTAACTTTTGCAAAACCGAGTATTGAAAAAGAACAACAATTACAAGTAGAGGAAGAATTACTTCATGCGTTGTCTTTGATCACACCTCTCGCCAATTTAGCAAATGTTCGTATAAATTATATAAAACAAAGTACATCTTTCTTTGTCGCTGGCGAAAAGCAAAAACTGAACCAATGTTTATTAAATATTTTTAAAAATTGTATTGAGGCTATGCCTACAGGTGGCGACCTTATTCTTACATTAGTTCCAGACCATAAACATATACAATTATATATAAAAGATACAGGAGTTGGTATGGATCAAGAACAAATAAAACGCCTTGGATCACCTTTCTACTCAACGAAAGAAAAAGGTACCGGACTCGGAATGATGGTCGTCTTCAGCGTCATTCAAGCAATGGATGGAAAGATTGATATTATAAGCGAAAAAGGGACAGGTACAACTTTCTTATTAACTTTCCCACTCATACAAAAAACGTGATGAACTTCATCACGTTTTTTCTGTTCCTTCAACTAATTCTGCAAAAGCTTTCACTTTCCCATGCGGCTTTTGATTTTCTTTCCGAGCTTTCCAGGCGCGCTCTTCTTCTCTCTTTTTCTTTGACATGTTTTTCAACTCCTTCTTTTCTTTTCTCCATGTAGTATTCCAAAATGAGAAAGAAAACTATGCATGAGTAAAAAAGAAAAGAAGCGGTTCCCCACTTCTTTCATTTTAACGCTGTAAAATTGCATGTTTCGCTTCTTTTAGCTGTGTAAGATGTCTTTGTTCGTGTAAATCTAGAAATTGAACCCATTGATATAAATTCAAATCATTAAAAATAGGATGTTTTAATCCATTTTCAAATAATTCTTTTTCATCTATTACACTATGAAGGGCATGTAATAATTCTTGTCGTGAATGTTCTAGTAATTGAATTCCTTGCAGTTTTTTCATTAATGTTTCTGTTGGTTTCATTTGTTGAGGAGCTTCCCTTTTATGTGTGCGATCAAGCGTAAGTTGGAGGTCTTTAAATGGAGCAAGTTTTCTTTCTTTTTTTTGCAAAGCATATACAAGGGCAGATGTGACAGACTGTTCAACTAAATGCAAATGATGCAAAATTTGAATAATACTCCATTTATCACGGCGTGGCTTTACATTCACCTCCGTATCATTTAACATTTCAATTTCTGATAACAGCGTGCTTCGTGTAGACTGTAATGAGTGGACTAAAGTTTCTAAACTAACATCCATATTAGATTGAAGCATAGTGCTTTCCCCCCTTTTGTTGGTGAAAAGGGGCGCTCCCCATTAGAAACACCCCTGAAATAATTCTGAATTTTCTTTTATTATCTCATCATTTTTCTATTATGTCGATGTTAAACATAGGAAAAAAGCGCATGTTTTTTTACAATTTTGTGTCGTCAACAGCACGTAACCACGCTTCAATTTCTGTAATTACACTTTTTACACACCCTTCAGCGAATGGTGATGTTAAATTTGCAACTTCTACTAATTCTAAGAATGATTTACTTCCACCTTGTTGACAAAGATTCACATAATCTTCCCAAGCCTCTTGTCTATTATCTCTTGCACGTTTCCAAAATTGCAGTGCACAAATTTGAGCTAACGTGTAGTCAATATAATAGAAAGGTGAGCTATAAATATGACCTTGACGTTGCCAGAAACCACCACGCTCTAAATAATCATTATCTTCATAATCACGATGTGGTAAATACTTCTTCTCTATGTTACGCCATGCTGACTTACGTTCTGCTGGCGATGCTTCTGGATTTTCATATACATAATGTTGATATTCATCTACAGATACACCGTACGGTAAAAATAGAAGTGCTGAACTTAAGTGTGAGAAATAATATTTATCCGCATCTTCTTCAAAGAATAACTTCATCCATGGCCATGTAAAGAATTCCATACTCATTGAATGGATTTCACATGCTTCATATGTTGGCCAATTATATTCTGGAATTTCATACTTACGACTTTCATATACTTGGAAAGCATGACCAGCTTCATGTGTTAATACATCAATGTCCCCAGACGTTCCATTAAAGTTTGAGAAGATGAATGGCGCTTTATAATTCTCGATATATGTACAATATCCACCACCAGCTTTTCCTTTTTTCGCAACTAAATCTAATAAATCATTATCGAGCATGAAATTAAAAAACTCATCTGTTTCAGCTGATAATTCTTTATACATCGTTTTCCCATGATTAATAATCCAATCTGCATCGCCTTTTGGAGTTGGATTACCTGTAGCAAACTCAAAGTTTTCATCATAATAAGCGAGCTTTTCTACACCAATGCGTGCTTTTTGTCTATTTCTTAACTCGGTTGCAACTGGAACGATATAATCTAATACTTGCTGACGATAGTTCGCTACCATTTCAGCATTATAATCTGTACGATACATTCTTGCATATCCTAATTCAACAAAGTTTTTAAAACCAAGTGTTTTTGCGATTTTCGTTCTCACTTTAACAAGATCATCATAAATACGATCTAACTCTTCCTCGTTCTCAGCTAAAAATCCGTAGTATGCTTCACTTGCTGCTTTACGTTCACTTCTTTCTTTTCCTTGCATAAACGGAATAAGTTGCGATAACGTTCTTTCTTCTCCTGCAAAGTCAATCTTTGCAGATGCTAATAACTGTGTATATTGTGAAGACAATTTATTCTCTAATTGTAAATCTTTCACTACTTCATCTGAATATGTTTTTAAATCACATTCAGCTAGAGAAAATAATTGCTTTCCATAATACGCTTCTAATTCTTCGCGGAATGGAGAATGAATTAACGCATTATAATACTTTGTACCATACCCTTGTACAACTGGAGAGAATTCATCAAAGAAATCCTGCTCATCCTTATAAAAGGCATCTGTCGTATCAACAGAATGACGAATGTAACAAAGGTTCCCCATTGTACCAAAGTCATTACGAATTTCGTTAATTGAATTGATAACTTGTTTTTGTTCTTCTATAGTTTTTGCGTTATCAAACTTCTCTAAAGCAACAGTAAATTTCCCTTTTAATTCTTCAATATTTGGCCGTTTATATTCATAGTCTTTAAATGACATGAACGAGCCCCCTCTCCATTATATGCATCATTATTATAATTCAATTCTTACTTACAAATCTCCTCTTATTCTTCAGCAAAATGCGGTAGATGATGTCATAACTACATGCACACAAAAAAGCCTTGGATTTCTTTATCCAAAGCTCCTTTGGAACATATCATCATTTTTCATACTTTCCAATTTTTTTCAATAGCTCGAGTAATTCATCCTTCTCATCCTTCGTTAACATTTCAAAAGACTGATATATAACTTGCTCATGACCTGGAAAAATAGAAGCAATAAAGCTCTCTCCAGACTCCGTTAATTGTGCATAAATAACACGCCTGTCATTTGGACATGGAATTCGTTTTACAAGCCCTTTTTTCTCTAGCTTATCTACAACGTATGTAATGCTGCCACTAGCTATTAAAATACGCTCACCGATTTGCTGAAGTGGTTGGCCTCCTTTATGATATAGTAATTCTAATACAGCAAACTCAGTTGGATTTAATCCGTTACTTTGTATGGATTTATTTGTAGTATCCATAACAGAACGATGTACACGGGATAATGCAATAAATACTTTTAAAGATTGAGAAATGTCTTCTCGCTCATTATTTGATGTCATACCATTTCAACCCTTCACTTAAATTCTCCGCAACAAAAAGAAAAGCAACGTAGCACCTCATTACAACTTCCGAATGAATATTCACTCATTCCTTTTCCTTTCTCTGATGTAATGCAAATGATTCTTGAATAAAAACATGACAATTTTAACATAGTTTATATATAATGATAATAAAAAAAGAAGGAGTACCAAATTTGAAAGTCAAATTACAAAGCATAGTTTTTTACATACTGCTTGTTATACTGCCAACGATAGGGATTGGTGCCACATTTTTTTCATATCACACTTATCAAATGAAACAGGCAAACAAACTATCTGCTCACACTGTTCTCTTTTTATATAGAGACTATTTAGACCATCACCTTGGTGAAGCTATATCTGCCTTAGAAATGCTCGCAAAAGTCGTAGGGACCGAAACTGGAAACATCAATGGGATTAAACAGATTGTACATGATACCGATGGAAATGATGAACGTTTTTCCGGTCTATATTACGCTACGACAGATGGGATGATTACACTCGCATCCCAAGGCGATTCGCCGCCTATTGACGTTTCTGACCGCCAATACATCCAAGATGCATTGCAATCTAAGAAAACAACTGTATCATCAGTTATTACAGATCGCGTTCTTGGACATCAAGCTATTATGATTGCGTCTCCAATATTTAATAGACAAAAGGAACTCTCAGGCTTATTATTAGCAAGTTTACGCTTTGACTACATTTCAGCCTCTTTAAATGCTATTAAACCACAATATCATTTCGAAGTGACTGATAAACATGATGTAGTTTTTCTAACCGATGATAATAACGAAACAAGCGATGGGCATTCTAACATGCTTACTACCCCACTCCAAAGATTAAATTGGAAAGTCTCTGTTTCTCCGTTACCTATTCATCAACAAACTTTATACCAGTTAGTTTCAATAGAGTGTATAGCTACTTTATTTTTAATGTCTATTTTATTTTTACTTGCTCAATATATGTTATTAAAACGTCAAACAAAACTAGAAAGACAACAAAATGAACTACAAAAAATTGAATTGGTTGGAACTTTTGCAGCTAGTACAGCTCATGAAATCCGTAACCCTCTTACTGGAATTAAAGGACTCGTTGCTCTGTTAAAAGAGAAATATAAAGATGAACAGGATCAGTTCTACTTTTCTGTAATCGAACAAGAAATAGAGCGGATTAATGAAATTGTAAGCGAATTTCTTATTCTTGGAAAACCAACTGCCATCATTGAACAAACATATGATGTAAGAACGATTCTTAATGAGGTAGCATTAATTATCCAATCTGAAGCGAATCTACATAACATTGTATTTCATTTACATTTGCCAGACCACCCTGTTCATATACGTTGCTCAAAAGACCATATGAAACAAGTGGTTTTAAACATTACAAAAAATGCAATTGAAGCCATGGCTTCTGGTGATACATTAACCATTGTAGTAACAAACAACGAAAAACACGCACACTTGCAAATTATTGATACTGGAAAAGGGATTCCTAAACATATTCAAAAACACCTCTTTCATCCGTTCTTTACTAATAAAGATACTGGAACAGGTCTTGGGCTTGTTATATGTAAACGAATTGTAGAGATGTACAATGGGCATATATTTATTGATAGTAAAGAAAACAAAGGAACGACAGTTCATATAGAGATTCCATTACACATAGTATAATTATCCTTATCCTAAAAGGGTAATTATACTTATTTCATAAAACCAGCTACAAACATTCTCCAAAAATTGTTTGATTTCCCTTCATACCCAATTTGAAAAATAGGAACCTTTATAATTGAAAACCATTTCGGTGTTTGTTTTTCTTTGTAACGCTGATACTGTACGATAAGCTTGTCCAATTCTTGACTAACTTGAATTGTCTCCATACTATTTAACCCACTTGTTAATCCTAAATGAATCATTTCTTCACGTTTCATATGAATATCATGCGAAAGCTTTTCTAATGTGTACTTCCTTTTTACAGTAAACATCCATATCCCCCTTATTTTTCTTCCATACTCTCAATGCCTCTTCTACTTTAGCCCTTTAAACACTTAATTTTATTTAAAATTGAAGAATCAGAAAATTTAACATTTTTCCCCTGTAATTTACAAATCTTTACCCTCACTTTGAGAATTATTACAAATTATTCTATCTTTGTAAATACATTCGCAATAATAGACATTTTTTTCATCTTCTTTTTTGTAAATACTCAGTAAACAGTGGCTTCTCTATTTTCAATGTACTTTTCTTCGACATTTTTTGTTTAATTTATGTAAAAACGCAAAACATAATGATGATTGATAAAGTGAACTTTAATCAGTGGGGGTTTTGTCCATCCCCACTAATTATTAGCCTTCACCAATCGGGCGTTTACGGGCAGTGGATTTTCCACCTAACTTCTTTACTCCAGCCAAATTTTGAGTTGGGAGTCTTACTGTCCGCAAATAGCGGGATAAAATAGAAAGGAAATATTTATATGCGCAAATATACTATTACAGTTCTCATCTTCACCCTGTTCATACCATTCTTCCTCTTTCCTATTCAAGCAAACGCTCATACGAATAAAGTTGCTATTGTCATCGATGATTTCGGCAATAATATGAAAGGCACAGATAAGATGTTATCACTTCCTATTCCACTCACTGTTGCTGTTATGCCATTTCTTCCTTCTACTAAACAAGATGCAATAGCTGCCCATAAAAAAGGGCATGAAGTTATTATACATATGCCGATGGAACCAATTAGAGGAAAAAAAGAGTGGCTTGGACCAAAAGCGATTACAACAGATTTAAGCGATGAAGAAATAAACAACCGACTCGAACAAGCAATTCAAGAAATACCTCATGCAATAGGAATGAACAATCATATGGGATCAAAAGTAACCGCTGATGAAAGGATTGTACGTCTTATACTTTCTGCCTGTAAAAAGCACGGTTTATTTTATTTAGATAGTAAAACAAACCCTAATAGTGTTGTCCCAAAAATCGGTAAAGAATTAGGCGTTCCTATTATTGAAAACCAATTATTTTTTGATGATGTATATACGGTAAGTCACATTTCAAAACAAGCACAATTACTCATAAAAAAAATCCAAGACAAACCCATTATGGTAGCTATCGGACACGTTGGGGCTCCAGGTGAAATTACATCACGTATTATCGAAACTTCTATTCCTAAAATTCGTGAGCATGCAGACTTTATTTTTTTATCTGATTTAGCATTATCTCCACCTTCTGTTTCAAAATAAAATTCATTTCTCGCACTAAAAAAGATACCTATCTACACATAGCAGATAGGTACCTTTCCTTTTCAACTTAAATATAATCTACATGACTCACCCTGAATCCCTTTTTCTCTATCTTTTCAATTAATTGTTTTAATTTTTTTTCATTTAACTCATCCGATATATTTACGATAACACGGCGAATATATTGATCACCGTTATCAAGCGTAAACAGTCCACCGATATTATATGCTTTTAATAATGTCCCAAGCTCTTTAATTGTTCCCTTACAATCTTGTGTTGCAATTGTTAATATATAACCACCCGTCCGCATACCGAACGAATCCTCAATGACATCAAATACATTAGAATGTGTTAAAATGCCGACAAATTCATTATACTCATTTAAAACCGCTAAAAACGGGAGACGACGAATAACGTAAAAAGCTCTAAAAAAAGAATCCTTTTCAAAAATAAACGAATTTGGACTTTCCAGTACATCTTCTGTACTTACATCCTCTAATCTGCTATTACACTTCTTTTCTAAAAGATCTACTTTATAAATAATCCCCGTGAATTCCTTCTCATTTTCTGCTAATACAGGAATTGCGCGAAATCCCGTTTCATTCATAATTTGTAACGCCTTTTCACCAGAATCATTCGTTTTGCAAAATGTCACCTGCTGTTTTGGCAGAAAATGATATTTAACTCGCAAAATATGTTCCTCCTTACATGTCAACATGTAATCTATATATAATAAGGAGACCTATATTTTATGAGTAAAATCTCTTTTTAAAACGCTTTCATTTTTAAGGAATGGTAATCTCTGTGAATACATCTTTATATAACAGAACTTTTTGCCCCTTTTATCATTAAAAGCTTTACGTGATAGTTCATTAAATACTCTATACCTTCCAACCATTTTTTCGCTTCTTCTGGAGTTTTCCCCCACACGATCATTCCGTAATTATGAACAAGGACTACTCCTCCACCTTCAATAAAATTCGGAACATTATTTTCTAATAAATTAGCGAATTTCTTTTCATCTTCTACAATTGGAATTGTCATTTCTGTAATACCGTCTTTTCCAAAAACACGTTCCACACTACGTTTTTCGAATGTTACTTCTCCTTCTTTCCCATATAGCTCTGACATTAAATGACTATCTACAGTCTGGACTTGTAAAATGCATTCTGCACTACTTTTTTTATAAATATCCGCATGCATAAATGACTCTATAGCTGGTTTTTCTTCGTTTTCAAATACTGGCTCACACATGCAATTTACGACAATAAAATCTTCTTCAGAAAATACCCCTTTATCTCTTCCCTCTACATTCACTAAAAATGTTAATGGCTCTTTTGACGTACACATCGATAAACTAATTTTCGTACCATAAAACCAATCGCGAAGTGCCAATTCTGCTTTCACATCTTTTAATTCGTTCCATTTTTTCAGAAAAAATAACATTTCGTCACCCCCGGCGTAATATTAATATAATATTCAAATCCTTTCTATATAAAAGGAATGTTTTTTGATTATTCTAAAAATTTAATTGAATTATCACACGAGAATGCCTTTTTGTCAATATGGTTTCAGCACCTATCGGAAAAATAGGCCTATCACATGTAAACACTCCTGTCTATTTAGCACTTGATTTTGTACATATAAAAAATACGTTATTCTTCTTATTAAAGAATAACGTATTTTTCTCATTTATTATTTTTTTATTGCCTTATACAGAAATTGCGCATATTGCTCACGTGTTACGAAATCATCCCCTAAAAAGTTCCCATTCCCGTCACCTTTTGATATATTATTATCCACTAATGCTTTCACATATCCTTCTGCCCAATGACCTGTTGGTACGTCTGTAAAGTTCTCCAAATTATTTTCAGTTTCATTTAACTGAAATACTTTTTGTAATACTACTGACATCTCGTACCTAGTTAATACTCCTTCTGGACGAAACTTACCTGTACCATCTCCTTGCATAATTCCAGCTTGTGCAACTGTAGCAATATCTTGCTCAAACATATGCCCTTTCGTATCAGTAAATATCTCTTTCTGCTCTACTTTACTTTCTAATTTCAAGTACCTTTGTACTAAAGATGCAACTTGTCCACGAGTAATATTATCCCCAAATCCAAATTGTCCATTTCCATATCCCTTGAAAATATTTTCTTTCGCTAAATAATGAATTGCTTCTTCTGACCAATGTCCTTTTGGTACATCTTTAAATTCTACTACCTCTACTTTCTCATCTTCTTTAGAAGTATTGTCTTCTTTAGAATTGTTGTCCCCTTTACTTTCTACTACATTTTGAATTACAGATCCTGTAAAGAAGATTCCTGTATCCGCAAATGGATCTTTCACTCCAAATTCATATACTTTCTCACCTGGTGTACTCCATTTCACTACACCATTACTATACGTACCACCATCACTCTTCAGACGGATTTTTGTAGATACCTCGCCGTCTTTTTCGTATATAGGTACTTTTACTTCTTTATTTACTTCTGTATCCTCTAAAAAGACTTTTTGGTTTTGGACATTAATATAAGCTTTCTTACTTAGTTCTATTACTGGTCTAACATCGCGGATTTCATTTGCAACAAAACTTAAATATACTAACTTATTCAACTTACTAACTGGCGATAAGTCTGAAATATAATTTGCTTCTAAATCAAGTTTTTGTAAGTTTACTAGATTTGATAATGGAGTAATATCCTTTAACTCATTATTAGGTAAATCTAATTCTGTAAGCTGAGTCATTTTAGCAAGTGGTGTCACATCTTCAATTTGATTTTTACCGATAAATAATTTATTTAATTGATTTATTTGATCAATACCCGATAAATCTTTAACCTTATTACGCGTTAATACTAAGTCCTTTAAAGGTAATGAATATAACGGTTTAATATCTTCAATTTGATTACCTGCTAAAGTTAAGTATGTTACATTTTTCAATGCGCTTAATGGAGCAACATCCGTAATTTTATTATTTGCTAAATTCAAGTAATCTAGTTGTTCCATTTTCGCTAATGCTGTTACATCTTCTATTTGGTTGCCTGATAGATATAAACTTTTTACATTTTTCATTTCAATTAGTGGTGCAACTTTTGTAATTTTATTATTACTCAAATCAAGAGATTCTAAATTTTCCATCTTAACAAGTGGTGTTACATCTGAAAATTCATTACCTCGCAAAGCTAAATGATTTAATTGCTTTAAATTCGCAAAGAACGACGGATCTGTTATCTTCGCATTCGCAACTGTTAAAGATTTTAAATTTGGCATATATTTTAATGCACCATAATCCAGAATCTCATTCGTGTTTAAAAACAAGTCCTTTACTTGTAATAACTCTTCTTTCGTAATTGGTGTATTTAAATCTTTTCTATTAAATACTTTTTTATTAACAAGTTCTCTTAATTTGTTATCTGTTATCATATTTTGATTATCAACTCGATTATCTGTTTCCGTATTGCCTGAATTAGAGTTATCATCTGGTTTCTCTGTTTCTTTTTCACCTACAGTTGGATCTTTAATTTCAAATTGAACTTGATATTTGTGATCATATCCAATAGCCGGAATAAATATATGCATTTGCATATTGTGCTTCTGCTCAAATTCGCCAATTTCAAATTGGACTACTTTCGTTCCATTTTTTCTTTTATCTTCTGACAGAACTTTCACATCATGAAATACACCAGGTTGATTTCTATCTTCTATTCTAAGATATTGAAAATAATCGCTATCTTGTATTGTTACAGTAACGATTTTTTCCCACCTTCAATTGCTACTTTAGGATTTTTTATGTACTGAGAAACCATAGATGGCTCATCTTTTTGATCCTTATATATTTTAATCTCAGTATCATACGTGCGATCACTGGCTGCTGCTACCGACTGGTTTGCTTCAATTTTTATTGCTGCTAACGCTGGAGTAGAATACGCAGCAAATGGAATAGCTAATGTTGTTGCTACTACTAGAGCTTTAATATAACTTTTTTTCAAAATAATATCCCCTTATCTTATATATATTTCAATTGATAATTACTATCAATTGCTAACATAATAAATGATAATGAATCTCATTATCATTGTCAATAAGAATATTACATTAAGTTTATATTTCCATAGATAAAAAATAAAAAACCCTTTACTCAAAGGGCTTTTTTGCCTATCGTATGAAGGATTTCACTTTTTTCTTTTTCATTAATAACACCAATTTTTTGCAAAATGTTTGCATACAATACAAGTTTATTATATATCCGTTCCGACATACTTTCCCTTCTTTCCTTCGACCAACTTTTTTTGTATTGGTAAATTATATGAACGAGATGAGAAAATGTGTCCACTTTTTGCATAAATACAAAGCTTTTATTTTTTTACTTGCTGATAGTAAAACTCCCACCTAAAAATTAGGTGGGAGTTTAAACGTATTCAATTCATTTAGCAAACTGTCCATTGAATATTATGCTTTTTGACTTCTTCTTCAAAACTATAGGGCATTTTCTTATCACAAATAATATGTTGAATACGAGAAAATCCTGCTATTCGGTAGTTCCCTTTGACGCCTACCTTTGTATGATCGCATAAAATATACGTTTTCTCAGCTAATTTCATCATCGCTTCTGACAGTTTCGCCTTTTCTAATTCAAAGCTAGAAACCCCAAAACCTTGCAACAACCCATCAATCGAAACGAATGCTTTATGAAAATGAAATTGATGAATTACTTGCTGTGAAATAGACCCCGACACACGTGAATGCTTTGGAGATACTTTCCCGCCTATAAATAAAACTTCACCGTGAAACATCTTTTTATTAATAGAAGAAATTAATTGTGTTGCTACTGGAAATGAACTTGTTACAATCGTTAAATTTTTACGATGAACAAGATATGGCACCATTTGAAGTGGTGTACTTCCATCATCAATCGCAATAACATCTCCATCTTCCACAAACGTTGCTGCTTTATACCCAATTCTTTTCTTCTCTTCTATATGCAGCATCTCTCGTTCTAACATCGGTGCCTCTATCCCAGCTCCCGGAAGTTGAACGGCTCCACCGTACACTTTCTTCAATTTTTTTTCACGATCTAATTCTTCTAAATACCGACGAATCGTCTCTGTTGATACTGCGAACTCTCTCGCTAATTCTGAAACTTTTACTTTTCCTTTAAACTCTACCTTCTCAAGAATTGTCCTCTTTCTCTCTTCACCTACTACAGACATAGCCTCACCCCATTTATATCTACCTCATAAACTGTCTTACTTATACAAAGTTATAATTTTCTTTTTCAGTGAAAATCTCTTCATGAATATAAATACCGCGCTTTTCTAGTTCGTCAAAAATAATTTGTGGATTTTCGAAAGCTTCTTCAGGAGTAATAACACCGACTTTATTAACTACTCCTTTTGCAATTAACTCTGTAGCGATTCCAAATGGGATACCAACATTTCTTGTATAGGCCCTTAATTTCTCCCACCCTACTACAGAACCGTCAGATAGCGGATGCGTATGGTATAACACATGCCTTTGTTCTTGATTATTTTTCATACCTACTACTTCTACATGAAGTGCATAACCATAAAGCTCTGTTGCTTGTCCTTCTTTCGATTTTAATAGATACTTCGAAATACAATCCATAATACCAATTTCTTTACCGTTTATTTCAATTTGATCATTACGCAATATACCATAATCATATAAAGCACGAACGAGCTGCATATTTTGCTCTGGCCAAGTTCCTCTTGTTTCAATAAGCTGTACACCTTTATCTTCCAGTGCCTTCGCTAACGTAATCGTTTCTGAATGCGGGATTATATACTGCATTGTTTTTCCGTAAGGTGCTGGTAATTCAATTTCTCTCGGGCGCGCAAACGGAGGTACTTGCTTAAATTCACCTTCCTCATACACTGTACGCGTCGGCAAATGTGGATCATATTCATATGTCGTTGTCTCTGTAATTGATGCAGAAAAAGCAATTGGACGATACGAGCCATGACTTACTCGAACTGACTCTACAGTATCTAACTGATTTGCTGCATACATGGCCATCATTTGCGTTACACCTGGTGTCATACCAAACCCAGGTAAACATGTTGTTCCATGTTGAACAAATTTAGAGTGGGATTCATTTTCTTCACCAAATCCATTTAAGTTCACACCGTGACAACCGGCATCTGCGATACAGCGAGTAGACAATCCATTTAACTTTATCGTCGTACCATCCATTACAATGTTATAGCCCTTCATTTTTGCGACCGTATCCTCATGATTTGTCACATCGACTTTCACAAAATCAACACGAGGATCATTTAACCACTCTACTACTTTTCGGCCTTCCTCTTCATTAAAATCGGCTACCGTAATCGTCTCAAAAGATGAAAATTGAACTAAATCTAAAATTGCTTCACGACAAATTTTACCTGCTCCACCTAAGCAAAATACTTTCACCCTATAACAACCCCTTTAGCAATACTATCAACTAAGCGATTAATATCGTCTTCATGTACATCACCGATATTTCCAATGCGGAACGTATCTACTTTCGAAATTTTACCTGGATAAATAACAAATCCATATCGCTTTAATTCATTATATAGCTGCAAAAATTCAAATCCTGCTTCTGGATAAATGAAAGATGTAATAATAGGAGATTGATATTTTTCATCTACTAATGGCTTAAAGCCTATTTCTTTCATTTTGTGCACTAGTAGTTTTTGATTGCTATAATATCGATTGTAACGGGCTCTTACCCCGCCTTCTTCTTCTAATTCAAGCAATGCCTGATAAAAAGCATGTACAACATGTGTAGGTGAAGTAAAGCGCCATTTCCCATTTTGCTCTTCCATCGTTTCCCACTGATCATATAAATCTAATGATAAAGAACGAGCTTGTCCTTTACATTTCAATAGTTCATCACGATTTGCGATGACAAAACCGAATCCGGGAACACCTTGAATACATTTATTCGCACTACTAATTAGAAAGTCAATTTGCAACTCAGCGATATCTATTTCAATACCACCGAAACTACTCATTGCGTCAACCAGTGTAACTTTTCCATATTGTTTTCCCAACTTACACACGTCTACAATTGGATTAATAATACCTGTAGTTGTTTCACAATGAACAACTACAATATGCGTAATCTCTTTATCTTGTTGTAATAACTGTTCTACTTCTGCAATATTAGTAGGCTCCCACTCTTCTGTTTGACTGACCACCACATCTATATGTAACATCTCTGCCATTTGTACAATCCGCTTACCATACGCACCATTTGTACAAACTAGCAGCTTTCCGTTTCTAGGAATAACAGAACCAATTACTGCTTCAACCGAAAACGTACCGCTTCCTTGCATTAAAACTGTTGTGTACTTTTCTTCTTCCTTTGTCGCTAACGATACAAGCCTATTTCTTACATCTTGCACCATTGTGTTATATTCAACATCCCACGTACACCAATCGTATAACATAACTTCTTTTACAGTTTTTGTTGTCGTTAATGGTCCTGGTGTTAATAATAAATAGTGATTTTCATTCATGATCGTGTGCCCCCCTTTATGAAATAATAAGTTCTTGTTTCTCGATATGTTCAATTACGTTTTCGAGCTCCTGCATCGTTTCAATTGTAAAATGAGCCCCATTTTCAATGAAACGATTACGAACTATTTCTATTTTTTCACGAAGCTCTATCGGATCCATATTCTCCACTTCCTCTTCCGTTAAACCGAGCTCGCTACTACCGAGAATTACACCTACTGTCCACATTCCAGCATTTCTGCCCTCTTTCATATCTGACACGGTGTCTCCAACTTTTATCATATGATTCATTGGATATACACCAAGTTCCATCGCATTTTTATAACACATCCACGGATATGGACGACCTGCTGGAACATCATTTGGCGTCACAAGAAAATCAGGTTTATACCCTTGTATTTCTGCTTCTTTTGCAACAATGTCCATCATTTCTCTCGTATAACCAGTTGTTGATCCAATTTTAATACCTCTTTCACGTAGTGAAGAAACCACTTCTTTTACCCCATCAATTGGCGTGGCATAGTACGGTAAAATAGCAAAGAGAATTTCTTCAAACTCTTCATACATCTCATGAATATCTTCTTCTGTTGGTAATTGTCCGAAGACACGCTTCCACTCATTCGAAATACGGGGCATTTCCGTTAATACCCTAACATGATCAATCTTCAATAACCCCATTGGTTTGCGAGCTTCTTCTGCTGTAATTTCAACACCGCGTTTATGAAAAATCTTCATGAATACTTCTAATGGTGCAAAACATCCGTAATCAACTGTCGTACCTGCCCAATCAAAAATAACTGCTTCAATTTTCATTCTATCCATCACCCTTCTTACTTATCTTTTTTGCCATTGTGACGTTCGGTTACGAAGTGCTTTCGTTCCCCATTCATATACAACCCTCACTACAATATTTGTAACAACAATAAGTACACTCATTGCAGCTGCTGGTGCTACATTTCCTGCATCGTCCATATTTACAATTGATACAGCAGCTAGTTTAAAATCAGCCGCATATAAGAACACTACTGCCGATACAGTCACCATTGAATTTACGAAATAGTACATAACCATTTCTAAAATAGCTGGTAAACACATCGGTACTGTTACTCGAAAGAAAGTTTTATAAAACGGTACGCTCATCGACTGTGAAACAAGTTCAAACTCTCGGTCTAGTTTCTTTAAAGCAGTCGTTGCGGTAACAAACGTTACAGAGTAAAAATGAATGATATTTACTAATACTAAAACAGCAATTGTGCCATATAAGGAATGAAACGGATTTGTTACTGAAAGTCCTAGAATTTAAATTGTTGGTTGGCTAAAGAAAAAGACATATCCTAATCCAAGTACTAATCCAGGAATCGCTAACGGTACAATAGAGAAAAAGTAGCCTACTTTTCTGAAAAACTGTAGCTGTTCTATTTTTTCAATCGCATAAGCGAACACAAATGTTAAAATCGCCCCGATAACTGCCGTAATAGCTGAGACAATTACACTATTTTTAAATGCTTCAATTCCGTCTCCTGTCAAACTTGAAAAATTAAAATGCTCAAGTGTAAAACTCATATTATATGGCCATACTTTCACACTTGCAGCAATACCAACTGCCACAAATAAAAGAATGATCATAAACGTGACTACGCTACAATATACGAATGAAATAACATCTCTTTTCTTATTATTTATTATTCTGTAAGGTACTGCTTTTGAAGATAAGAGATTTGCCTGTTTTCTTTGCGTAATACGATCAACTGCAAATGCGAAAATAGCTGGGATCAATAAAATCATTCCGACAGTTGCGCCCATGGACATATTTTGCTGTCCAATTACTTGCTTATATACGTCAGTAGCAAGTACGTTATATTGTCCTCCAACAATTTTAGGTGCCCCAAAATCAGTGAAACTAAGTGTAAATACAACGAACATCGCACTAATTAATCCGTATTTCACACTAGGTAAAGTAACCGTAAAAAACTGTTTCACTTTACTTGCACCCAACATATTAGAAGCTTCATATAAACGATAATCAGAACCTTGGAGAGCAATTAATAAAATAAGGAATGCTTGCGGAAATGTATACATAACTTCAGCCATTACAATTCCTACTGGTCCGTATAACGGTATTTGTATTCCTTCAAATAAACCAAACATCCCTTTTGTTATTAACCCTTGATTACCAAATAAATATGTAAGCGCAATACCGTGCATCATCGTTGGTGCGAATAATGGTAATAATGCTATGTATTGAAATACGCGCTTTCCAAAAACATTTGTACGAGCGATCGCATATGCGTAAGCGAAAGCGAGTGTAACTGAAATAATTGTTGTAGCGCCCGAAATCCATATCGTATTTTGTAGTGATTGAACTAGCGTTGGTGTTGTGAAATATTTACTGAAATTCGCAACACCAACAAAAGCTCCATCTTTATCATAAAAGGCTTGTGTAAACAGTTGTAATAAAGGCAATACAAGCATGATAAAAAATGAAAGAAGCATACCAATAATTAATAGTCTTTGTATCCACTCTTCTTTACCGATACGTCTCTTAATCTTTTTTTTTGTACTTTCTGCCTTAAAGTTTTCTAACATCTCCATCTATACAATGACCTTCTTTCCATATGACAACATATGATTTTCTGAGAAAGAGATTTGAATTGGCTTTCCTTTTCTAATAGCAGTTTCCTCTACTTCTGATGCCAATATATCCACTACAATTTTCTCATTATAAAGGTGTGTTTTCTCTTCTATGACCCGCACTTCCGTCCGGTATACAGAACCGCGAAATTCCATGCTTTCTACAACTGTTTTAATACCATTATTTTGTACAACTGTTACATGTTCAGGACGAATCGCATGTTCTTCGTTATTTTTCGAAAAGAAATTAATAGAACCAATAAAATCTGCCACAAACGGATTGGCTGGTCTTTGATAAATCTCCTCTGGTGTTCCAATCTGCATAATTTCCGCATGATTCATTACAACAATTTTATCAGCCATCGTTAATGCCTCTTCTTGATCATGCGTTACCATAATAGTTGTTACTCCCACTTTTTCTTGCAAATCACGCATTTCTCTGCGCAACTTTTCACGCACTTTTGCATCTAAAGCAGATAACGGCTCATCAAGTAACAAAATATCGGGAGACAGAGCGAGCGCACGTGCAAGTGCTACTCGCTGCTGTTGTCCACCAGACATTTGAGCAGGATATTTATCTTTTACATTCAGCAAATCAACAAGTTCTAACGCCGATAGCGCTTTTTCTTTTACTTCTGCTTTTCCATATTTTTTTGTTTTTAAGCCGTATTCAATGTTTTCAAGTGCAGTTAAATTCGGAAATAATGCATACGATTGAAAAACCATTCCGAAGTTCCTCTTTCCAGGTGGTAATGCTGTAATATCTTTTCCATTCACAGCAATACTACCTGTTGTTGCCTCTTCTAGCCCCGCTAAAATTCGGAGCAATGTCGTTTTCCCACAACCACTTGGGCCTAATAAACAAACAAACTCATTTTTTTTCACAGTAAAAGAAATATCCTTTAACGCTGTAAATGCATCAAACTGTTTTTGGATGTGTTGAATTGATAAATATTCGCTCATTTTTCTCTCTCCCACTCACTTACTTTTTCGGTTCTGCTTTTTGGCCAAACTCTTTTTCCCATTTTTCTAAAATTTTGTCACGATTTTCTGCTGCCCATTTAAAGTCATTCTTTTTATATAACTTTTCAGTCACATCTTTAGGGAATCCATCTGGAAGTTTATAATCATTTTTAATTGTCGCAAATCCATTTTTCTCGAAGTATAACTTCATTACATCATCTGTAATTGCCCAATCTAAAAATGCTTGCGCTAATTTATCATTTTTAGCATTATCTTTTTTAATAAGTGCGTTCGCTTCTACTTCCCAGCCTAATCCTTCTTTCGGCAGTACAACTTCAACTGGTGCACCTTTTTGTTTCTCTTTCAAAGCACTATAAACCATTGATACACCAACTGGATATTCACCTGCGCCTGCTAATTTCGCTGGTTTTGAACCTGAATGAGTATAAGTTGCCATATTATCATGAAGTTTCTTCATGTAATCCCAGCCCTTATCTTCTCCCATAATTTGTAGCCATGCAGAAACTGTTAAAAATCCTGTTCCAGAAGAAGCCGGATGCGGCATAACTAGCGTTCCTTTATATTCTGGTTTCGTTAAATCTTCATATGATTCTGGCATCGGTAAATTTTTCTTCTTCAATTCTTCTTTATTTACAGCAATCCCCGTCATAAATGCAGTATTTCCTACCCATTTTTCTGGTTTCTTATCGTCTTTAAATTGCGAAAGGACACGATCTGCTCCTTTTGGAGAGTATCCTTTTAACATATCTTTTTTCTCTAAAGCTAATAGACTAGACGCTGCAGTTCCCCATACAACATCTGCTTGTGTATTTTTTCCTTCAGCTAGCAATTTCGCTGTAATAACTCCTGTTGAATCACGAACAATGTTCAACTTCACGTCTGGGTACTTCTGTTTAAAAGAATCAAGATAAATCGGTACAAGCTCTTCTTCAATCGCTGTGTAAACAGTTAATGATCCAGATAATTTATCATCTTTTACTTTTGCTCCAGCACTTTCTTCTTTCTTTGCACCACACCCCATTAATAACGAAAATACCATTCCAGTTGCTACAGCTTTAAAGATTGTTTTTTTCACTGTCTCTCTCTCCTTTTACAAATCTTATGTACAACTCTAATATAAACAACTAGTGTAAAAGCAGTATTAAACCAACATTAATCTTTTGTTTGTTTTTGTGTAATACGTTGCTACTTCTATGTTTTTTCGCATTTTTCTGCTAATATCAAACGTGAAATTTACAAATAATTAAAAAAACCTTTATAATCCCACAAAAAAATGAGGCGTTTGTAAAAAACGCCTCATTTTTGTTTACCTTTTTTTGAATTACGATTTGCATACTTCGCACTATTTTCTCCTTCATACTCTAATGCAAATTCTGCATCTGGTAAGCTTTCTTTCGGAGTTTTATTATTATTAATTGCTGCATTTTGTTTTACTTTTCTTTTTACCAACATATTCACCTGCTCTCACGAAATAACTTTCTATTCTAGTTTGAAACAACTTACAGTAATTATTACTGGGAAGTGTTAACAAGTACATAAGAGCTTATAGATGGAAATACTACATACGAACAAGCCATTACAAAAAGGAGCGATTACTTTGAAAGAAAAAGAAACGATACAATCGCCAATTTTAGACGAGACGCTCCCTCATCAAATGAACTTTCCTTCTTTTAAAGGCACAGGCAAAAAGATGCAACAACCTTTTATAAATCAATATGATGTTGTAATTGGAGACAGTAAATACGATTCCACTAACAGTCCTCTTAATAATTGGAGTGATGAGGTAGATCCTGCCATTATGGCTGGGGAAGAATGGATCCATCCTACAAATGATATCGGATGGATTGCAGAAGAAAATCAAGAATTACTTAAAAACGAAGTTGATAATACAAATGATGCTTTTATGCATCCCCAATTTGGAATTAACGACTAAAAAACCATTCTACCTAACGTAGGTAGAATGGTTTCATACTATCCAATAATAATTCGCTCTTTCGGGTACTTATAGCGAGCTGGTTGCTCTCTTCCACCACTAGCTAAAATAAATGTCAAAATACCGACGCGTCCGATAAACATAAGTACAATGAGTACAAGTTTACCAACAGTTGTTAAATCAGGAGTAACACCTGTTGATAGTCCCGTCGTTCCGAAAGCAGAACAAACTTCAACGATTAAGCTCATAAGCGGTACATTTTCCGTAATAGATAAAATGAATAGCGCTGAGGCACATAATAAAATCCCCATCGTCATAACGACAGATGCTTTCAACACGTCCTCTTCATGTAGCTGACGTTTGAAAACTCGGACTGTTCTCCCGCCTCTTGCAAATGTATATAACGATAATATACTAACTGCAAATGTTGTTGTACGTATTCCGCCCCCAACTGAACTTGGAGATGCCCCAATGAACATTAATATACTCATAAATAAAAGCGTTGGTTGTGATAATTCACGTATGTCCATTGTAGCGAGTCCTCCACTTCGCGTCGTCACAGATTGGAATAATGTATAAAATACAGTTTCATGCCATGACTTTCCTACTAAAAAATGATTTCGTTCTAATAGAAAAATCATAATTGTTCCAACAATAACGAGTACAAAAAATGTCGTTGTCGTCAATTTTGTAAATAACGAAAAGCGAAATAGTTGTTGTCGCCTTTTACTAAGGAATTGTTTTACTTCCATTAACACTGGGAAACCGATAGCTCCTAAAATAATAAGCAACATATGAATCATTTGAACAATATAATCTTTTTTGTACGGAATAAGTGATTGTCCTGTTAAATCAAATCCTCCGTTCGTTGTTGCGCTCACAGCGGCAAAGAAACCGTGAAAATAAGCTTCTTGCCAAGTCGGGAAATATAGTAAGAACCTTGTACCTAACAGTATTGCTCCAATGAGTTCTATCGAAATAATTACAATTAAAATAGAACGCATCAATTCTACAAGGCCCGATAAATTCCCTTGGTTATGGTCTGCCATAATTAATCTTCTTCTTTGCAAACCAATCTTTTTCCCCGTTATAATCCAGACGAATGTACCAAGCGCCATAATTCCTAATCCGCCTAATTGTAAAATAAGAGCTAAAACAATAATTCCTGCCGTTGTAAACGTATCTGAAATCGTAACAACAGACAGTCCCGTAACACTTACCGCACTAACAGATGTAAATAGTGCATCGATAAATGTCCATTTCACTTCAGGCTTCGTAACAAATGGTAAACTAAGCAAAATTACCGATACGACTACTGCTAGTAAATAAAATACAACGATAAGTTGTACGGGACGTAACTTTTGTAAAAACTTTTTTATATTTCTCATTCCATCACTTCGCTACCTTTTTTCTATCGATTAAATAAAGAAAAATCATCACTTTCTTCATTTGTAAATAACTGCTGAAATAGTTTCGCAAATACCATTCCGTATACAGTTCCATTTCCCCCATACGGCAGTGCGTAATATAAATTATGTATTTTTTTATCTTCTTTTAAAATAGGAAGACCGTCATGACTGCCACCAAATGCTGCTGCCCAATAGTATTCTGCCCGTATATTTTTATACTGCGGGAACATTTCTTTTACAATGTTAATAAGAAGATCACGCTTATGCAATAATTTCGTATCGCCGATTTTTTGAATTTTCAGCGCCTCATCTAATCCGCCTATAACAATGCGGTTTTGATACGTTCGACTATACAAATACGGACGTGCTGTTTCCCAAATTAACGATTGCTCATGCCAGCCTTCAAAATAATCTATCTTATTTGTCACAACGGCATAAGACGTTTCTACTGTTGTATTTTTTTCTTTCTTTCCAAAAATTGCTTCATAACCTGTCGCCATAATAATATTCTTTGCTACTATTTTATTTCCTGTATTCGTGTAACAAATTAAATCATTTTGGATTTGTTTAATATGTAATGCCTCTGTATGTTCGTATATAGTAGCGCCCATTTGTTTCGCTTTATGCAAAAGACTATGCGCTAATAAATACGGATTCACTTCTGCATCACCGCTTGTATATAACGCTGCTTGTTTTGTAAATGAATAACGTTTCTTAATATCAGACTCTGTAAAATATTCAACCGGAAATCCATAATGGCGTAACGTATTATATTCTTCTTGTAAAAATGAAATATCCTCATCTCTACTTGCATAATACAAACTATTTCGCGGAATAAAATGGGGATCAATATCGAGAGTTGGCACAACCTTTTCCATTGTTTGCAGCGCTTCATAACAAAGTCTATATGCTCGTACCCCTTTCTCTTCACCAAATGTATGAATAAGAGAGGTCAACGATTTATCATGAACAAATTGTAATAATCCTGTATTTGCAGCTGTGCTACCACATGCAATTGCTCTTTTTTCAATGAGCATAACACGCATTCCAATTTTAGCTAACGAATACGCTATATGAGCACCTGCTTCTCCACTTCCAATTACTAGTACATCACATATCATATCATTTTCTAACGTTGGATAACAAGGTACAGAAACTCCAGCACTCCAAAACAACTTACCAGTCATAAGCTTCATATATTATACTCCTACAATGTATTTTCTCCTTCCTATGTTTCGTCATTTTCCATAAAAAAATCCAACTAACATAAGCTAGTTGGATTTCTTCTCTTTAATTAGAACGCTCTTCAAGCCAATTTCCAACCGTCGGATATGTTTGCTTTACAGCCGTTCCACCATACACAATAGACATATGTCCTGTCGGTAAACATACATACTGTTTATCTGTGCTAGAAATATGATCAAGTAAAGCTTCTACTTGACATGGCAGAGCAATGTGATCACGTTTCGCAGAAATATTTAAGACATTCGCCTTAATATTTGCAAGGTCTACCTTTTGTCCGCGAATAACGAGTTCACCCTTCACTAATTTATTATTTTGATAAAAATCACGAATCCATTGTCTATACGATTCACCTGGGAACGGAATACCATCGCCTACCCACTTTTGAACTAATTTCCAACTTTCGACGAAGCGCTCATTTTCTGAACGATCGACTAAAGCAACATATGGACCGACAAAGTTTGTAATTGGTTTTAACATCTTATTTCCGAAATCAATCATTTCTGGCGGAATATTTCCGAATGTATCAACCGCTTTATCTAAATTGAAATATTTCTCATCTAATAAAGGACCGTATAATCCTGTTTCAGAGAAATCAAAAGGACTTGTCATAAAAATCAAGTTACGAATTGGCATGTCCGGATGAAGCGCTGCATAAATAGATGTTAACGTTCCACCCATGCAATAACCAAGTAAAGAAATCTCGTCCGACTTTGCAGTTCTCATTACTTTTTTCACTGCTTTTGCAATATAATCGAACACGAAATCATCAAACTTCAAATGACTATCTTCTAAACCGAATGTGCCCCAATCAAGCATATACACATCAAAACCACGATCTACTAAATATTCCACTAAACTATTTCCTGGAGTTAAATCCATAATATACGGTTTATTAATAAGAGCGTATATTAATAAGATTGGAACTCTCTGTGTTTTTTCTTGTTTTGGAATGTAACGATACAGCTTCGTTTTATTCTTCGTCCAAATAACCTCTTTCGGTGTTAAACCAACTTGTGGTTCTGGTTCGCGTAATAAAACTTCGCTCGCTCTTTTCACACGGCGATATGCTTTACGATATTCTTCTGGGTACAACTCCAATTGCTTTTCCCATTCCGTTACGAATGTAGTCATTTTTCCTATCTCCTTTTTGGTCAATTTCTTTCTAAAAAAAGAAGTGCATTCCTGCTATGGATATGCACTTTTTTCTTACTTCATTACATGTATAATCCGCCGTTAATGTTTAATTGCTGACCTGTGATATACGCACCGTCACGGCATAGATATACTACACCTTTTGCAATTTCATCAGCTTGACCAAAACGTTTTTTCGGGATTTTCGCAACGATTTTTTGACGCACTTCTTCTGGTACTTCTGCTACCATTTCAGTATCAATAAATCCTGGGCAAATTGCGTTTACAGTTACATTTGTTCTTGCAAGTTCTAACGCTAATGATTTTGTAAATCCTAGCATACCTGCTTTTGCTGCTGAGTAGTTTGTTTGTCCAAATCCACCAGCTTGGCCAATAATAGAAGAAATACTAATGATTCTTCCTTCTTCTGCTTCCGATATGTATGGAAGTACCGCGCTTGTCGTATTAAATACACTGCTTAAGTTCACGTCAATTACGCGCTCCCAATCTTCACGATTTAACTTCTTGAATGTACGATCTCTTGTAATACCAGCATTATTAACAAGAATATCAACTTGACCAAAATGATTCACAGCTTCTTCTACAAGTCTGTTTGCATCTTCTACTTTAGAAACATCCGCTTGAACTGCATAAACGTCATGTCCTTCTTTTCCTAATTCATTTACTAAGTTTTCAGCTGCTTCTTTACTGCTGTTATAGTTAATAACTACTTTTGCTCCCTCTTCTGCTAATGCTACTGTAATTGCTTTTCCAATTCCTTTTGCCCCACCTGTTACGATTGCTACTTTGCCATTTAATTGAACCATTTCTTTTCCCCCTTAAATGAATTTGTGAACGATTGTTATGAATCATTTTGGTACTCATACTAATTGAGTCCATATATTAATTATGTTTCGTTGTTTATACATGAAAAGAGATTCTCCCTCTCTCTTTTACACGTTATAAACAAACGCCATTATCATTTTTTATTTTCTGGCTTATTTACAGGCTTTACTTCTTCTTTTACAGGTACTTGTAGTTTAGCTAGTACTGCATTTTGCTTTTCTAGCAATTCTAAAATTTGATCAACTTTCGTTTCTAACGTGCGCATATCTTGTTTTACTTTCGTAACATCACGCTTTAATGTAGGAGCTTGTCCTAATGAATCCACTTTCTCTTCTAGAATTTCCTCGATGTTATCAACTTTATTTTCTAAGTTAATAACAAGCGTAGCTACTCTAGCGATATCCTCTCTCGTCGGCACATTCACCTGTTCTAAATAATTTTTTGTCGTATCATTTAATGCTTTTTGATAAAACAAATTCAAATCTAGAACGCTGCCCATCCAAGCAGAATATTCTTCTGTTTTAATTGTTTCATTGAGCGCTTTTCCCCAAAATGTTTCGGTTTGTTCATAAGCATTTTTCCATGCTTGCAATGGATCGAATTTTTGATCAATCACTTCGACTACACTCCCTTTTTCGTTTTTGAAACAATTCAACCTATTCACTATTTTCTAATATTCCGAATAAAACTTCAAGTATATATTTTATTTTTCTTTATTTTCTAACAAATGTATTGACATTAAAAACAGATAGGTGTAAATTGCACTTATAAGCAAAAAATTCCATCTAACTGATTCATGAGGTGATGCACAATCATGCTACATAATGAACCAGAACACCCAGAAAGTTTGGAAAAAAACCAAGCGAAACAACCAAACTCCATGCCAAAAAACTTCTTAGTTCCTTTCTTACTTCTCTGTCTAAAAGACTGGAGTCTTCATGGTTACAAACTTATTCAAATGCTAATGGACATCGGCTTTTCTTCTGTTGACCAAGGTAATGTGTATAGGACACTACGCAAATTAGAAAAAGAAAATCTTATTTCTTCTACTTGGGATACAAGCGAAGGCGGGCCAGCGAAACGAATTTATTCTTTAACAGAATATGGAGAGCAATATTTAACAACATGTGCGACTTCTTTTGAACATTATCAAAATATGTTGCGGACGTTTTTCACGTTATACACCAATGCATTCTTTCCATTTTCTACTTCTCCAGAAAAGGATGAAAAGGATTCTTCATCTTCACCTGGTGGTACAGCAGAGTAATCTGCGTTCACAATACGCAAAAAAACATTTGGAGGTCAAACAATGGAAACTAAGCCATACGAATTAGTCGATGCATTTTGGAAAAACTGGTCTCAATCTCTTTCCCTCTTCTCTTCAGCTGGGAAACAATTAGAGCAACTTACTTTAGAAACGTTAAAACAACAACAAGACGCTTTGCATAAATTAACATCAGGAGTAGATGAACTAGAAAAAGAACTACACCAATTCACTGCTCAGTTCAATAACCAATATACAGACTATGTGAAGCAATTAACTGGAAACTCCTTAAATGATCAAATTAACGAGTGGCAAGAAAAGTGGAATGAGCTTTCTAATCAAATGCACCAACTTACTGTTTCGCCTACGAAAACATCTTTGTCTATTCTTACTCAAACTAGCGGCCAATTTGAAGAAACAACAAAACACTTTATCGAACAACAACAGTCGCAACGTGAAGAGGTTCAAAAACAGTTAGAAGTTTTTTTGGGAGAGTTCCAGTCCAAACAACTAGAACTCGCAAAGCAGTTCGAGGAAAACTCAAAAAATCTATTTACTTCCATCAAGTAAGAAAAATGTGGCAACTAACTGCAGCACAAACAAAACTCTTTCTTCCTCCTACTACATCAAGATGGCTTACATTTTTCGATATGGAAAAGAAGGAGGACAAAATGAATCCATTTCAAGAAGCACAAACTGTTCCGGAGCTTCGTTACGATGAGATTCAAGTCGGTGATCAAGCATCACTGACAAAAAAAATTACGGATGAGGACGTTATCAATTTTGCAAAATTGACTGGAGATGTAAATCCTATTCACATTCTAGACTCTTTTGCAAAAACGACAATGTTCAAAGAACGTATTGCCCATGGCATGCTCGTTTCAAGTTTTATTTCTACCATTCTTGGAACGAAACTTCCTGGCAAAAATACGATTTATTTATCACAAAACGTTTCATTCCGTGCTCCTGTCAAAATCGGTGATACACTTCGCGTTGTGGCAGAAGTTATTAAAAAACGGGACGATAAAAAAATTATCACATTGCAAACAAACATATATAATCAATCTGATGATATTGTCGTAGAAGGTACAGCGACAATACTGAAAAAAGAGTAGCAAATTTGCTACTCTTTTTTCTATCCAAGAACTTCTAATCACACCGTTTACTTCCGTGTATGAGTACGTCGTTTACACATAAAATAACATTACCAGATAGCACTTAGCTAAACTGGATTACTCTTTAAGGATGTGTATCAACATGGTGAAAACAAACAAATTACTAGTTCCGGGTGCAGAGCAAGCACTTGAACAATTCAAATATGAAATCGCACAAGAATTCGGTGTAAGCTTAGGATCTAATACAGCATCTCGTTCTAACGGATCAGTTGGCGGTGAAGTAACGAAACGTCTTGTTGCTTTAGCTCAACAACAATTACGCGGATAACTATATAACCTATGGCTTAGAGGCAGATATTCTCTGCCTCTTTCTTTTTTAACATACATAATAGTGCTTCTTCACATACTAGTAAGAGCAAATCGAAAGGAACGATATGTGAAATGAAACGGATTAACATTAGCATGAGTCCTCCCCGTGTTCTTACTGTATCTTTTATTATGCTATCAATTATCGGTACATGCCTATTGAAATTGCCAATTGCTACAACAACGTCTATTTCATGGCTCGATGCTTTATTTACAACGGTTTCTGCTTGTACGGTTACAGGGCTTGGTGTTGTGGACACTGGTAAAGTATTTACCTTATTTGGCCAATGTGTCATTTTAACACTTATACAAGTTGGCGGGCTTGGCATTATGAGCTTTGCTGTTTTAATCGCAATTATGCTCGGCAGAAAAATCGGCCTTCAAAACCGGATTTTATTACAACAAGCATTAAACCAAACAAATGTCGGCGGAATCATTCGTCTTGCAAAAGCATTATTTTTATTTTCTTTTACTGTAGAATGTATCGCTACTTTACTTCTCTCTTTTGAATGGGTACCAAAATACGGGGTTGCCAAAGGTATATATTATAGCTTTTTTCATTCTATCTCAGCCTTTAACAATGCTGGGTTTTCTGTGTGGAGCGATAATTTAATGTCGCACTCCCATAGCATTCTCGTCAATCTCGTTATTTCTTCCCTCATTATTTTAGGTGGGATTGGTTTTACGGTTATCGTAGATATAAAAAGAAAGAAAAACTTTAAAAACCTTACTTTGCACTCAAAGCTTATGCTCTCTTCTACTCTAATCGTCAATATTATTGCTACAGCTTTTATCTTTATATTTGAGTTCCATAATTCAATTTCCATGAGAGGTTTTACACCATTTGAAGAAGGTATGGCTGCTTATTTTCAAGCGGTTTCAACACGTACTGCCGGGTTTAATACTGTTGATATCTCTGCATTATCAAAACCTTCACTTTTATTAATGATGCTTCTTATGTTTATTGGTGCTGGCAGTGCTTCAACTGGTGGTGGGATTAAGTTAACGACTTTTTTGATTATGTTTTTCGGCGTATTTAAATTTTTGCAAGAACAAGATGATATTGTCGTGTTTAAAAAATCCATTAAAGATACGCTCATTGTCAAATCATTAACGATTACTATTATTTCAATTTCGTTTATTTTTCTTTCCATTTTAATTTTAAGCATCACTGAGAAGGTTCCTTTATTAATGAGTGCTTTTGAAGTATTTTCAGCATTTGGAACTGTCGGCTTTAGCATGAATTTGACGCCACACTTAACAATCATCGGCAAAACAATTATTATCTTTATGATGTTTTTTGGAAAGATGGGGCCTTTAACATTAGCCTTTTCATTTGCACGTAAAAAACAAAGAAAAATAAAATATCCCAACGAAGATATTTTAACAGGTTGACAACCGTATAAATTATCCATATAATGAGAGTACAATAGCATATCTCCAAAGGGGAGTAGCGTCCAAGAACTATTTCTTGGAAACAAAGTCGTCATTACGTAGAACTTAGTTCTTCCGGCTTTGTTGGCATTTTCATTACATATGTCTAGCAAGACCTTTGCCTATCAACGGCAGAGGTCTTTTTTGTTTTCAAATTCCTTCCACCGTTGATACGCAGGAGTATGGGGAAACTAAACAGTGGGGAACTTCTTCACTTGTTTAGTCTTTATAGAAATGAGAGGAGAATGTACATGGATGTATCATTATTATTGGAGTATGGTTGGGTATTACTCATCCTAATTGCACTAGAGGGGATTTTAGCGGCTGATAACGCTCTCGTTCTCGCAATTATGGTAAAACATTTACCAGAAGAAAAACGAAAGAAAGCACTATTTTATGGATTAGCAGGAGCGTTCGTTTTCCGCTTCGGATCACTATTTATGATTTCGTTCCTAGTAGATGTATGGCAAGTGCAAGCAATTGGTGCGATTTATCTTATGTTTATCGCGGGGAATCACTTATTTAAAACGTATGTTAAAAAGAATACACATGAAGAAACAGAAGAAAAAGAAGCAAAGAAAAAACAAGAGAACTTTTGGTGGACTGTATTTAAAGTCGAAGTTGCTGATATCGCCTTCGCAGTTGATTCAATTTTAGCTGCTGTTGCATTAGCAGTGACTTTACCGAAAACAGGATTAGGTACGATTGGTAGTCTTGATACAGGTCAATTTATCGTTATCTTTACAGGTGGACTTATCGGATTAGTTATAATGCGATTTGCAGCAACTGCTTTCGTACAAATATTAAAACGTAAACCAGGACTTGAAACTGCAGCATTTTTAATTGTAGGTTGGGTTGGTGTGAAATTAACAGTTTATACGCTAGCACACCCTGCTTTAAATGTCCTTCCGCATTCATTCCCAGAATCCACTCCGTGGAAGCTTACATTCTGGATTGTATTAGTTGGAATCGCAGTTTGCGGTTGGTTCTTCTCGAAAGAAGTAGAAGTAAAAGTAGAAAAGAATTTAGACGAAAAAGCGCTGTAATTACAGCGCTTTTTCTTTTTTCTCGTTTCAATTCCCCTCTCTATTTTCAGAAAAAATTCCATTATACTACTTTTTGTAAACGCTTCCTTTCTAGATGTATGTCCTTTTTGTGAAATATTGCACAAACTTATTGAAACTATGAACAAATCCATGTACCTTATTCATATAAGGAGTATTTATAGACGATGTATTAAAGGAGCGTATTACTCATGCTAGAACAAGGATTAGATTACGTTGTAAAACTGGCTAAGAGCAAAAAACAAATGCTAGATATAAATCCAATGCAATATTTCATTCGTGCTGCACTTGCGGGCATTTATATCGGTTTTATTATTGTACTATGTTTTAAATTAGGTAACTTTTTTCATATTGCAGATTCACCAGCAACATATTTAGCTTCCTCCATGTTTTTCGGAATTGCTCTCGTACTTATTATATATGGCGGCGCTGAATTATTTACTGGCAATACAATGTACTTCACAGTGGCAACTTTAAGAAAAGAAACAACGATTTCTGATACACTTCGCAACTGGGTTGCTTGTTATGCAGGTAACTTAGCTGGCGCTTTATTCTTTGCCTTACTATTTTACGCAACTGGAATTTTCGAAGCAATTGATCACAGTCATTTAATGAATAAAGTTGTTGAAGGAAAGATGAATACACCTACAATGCAATTATTCTTTAAAGCGATTTTATGTAACTGGCTCGTATGTCTTGCCTGCTTCTTACCTTCTCAAGTGAAAGGTGACACAGCAAAAATATTAATGATGATGATGCTCGTTTTCACTTTCTTTTTATCTGGTTATGAGCATAGCATTGCAAACTTATCACTGTTTGCTTTATCTTTAGTATCACCACATCCTGAGACAATTTCTTTTGCGGGCGCTATTCATAACTTAATTCCAGTTACAATCGGTAACATTATTGGCGGATCCGTATTTGTCGGTATGGTATATCATTACTTAACAAAGAAAGCACCTGTTGTTGAACAAGAGAAAACTCAATTAGTTGGAGCTCAAACGGAGGAAATTATTCCTTTACAAGCACATATGAAACATTAAAAACTCCAAAGTTTTACTTTGGAGTTTTTAGCTCCCTACATATTTCAAGGCAATATAAGGATTAATTTCCCCGTTTTCCTTCCCTCTCTCTATGCTCTTTTTCATCTGATGCATACCGATGACATCATTTGTATGAAGGTGAATTTCATTAACATATAAACCTTCGTTGCAGAAAGCTTCTACGAAATCTAACCCACTTTTTTGTCGCCATCCCATATTATAATCGAGGGAAATAATATTCACCTCATTATCCCTAACAATTTGCAAGGCAGATTCTACTGTAGTTGCCAAAACATATCCGTATGGGCAACTTCTTTGATCATCCATATATACATTCATTTTCTATCTCCTCTCTATTTTGCATATGTGACCAACACATAACATATTGCTCCAAGGCTAATAAAAGGTCCGAACGGAATTGGAGTTCTTATGTTTATACGTTTTAGCGCTATACCTATCCCGAAAAAACAAAGACTAAAGCAAGATGCTAAAAATAAAGTTATAAAAACCCCTTTCACTCCGACTATACATCCGAGTAACGAAAGTAATTTTACATCACCTCCGCCAAGACCATCTGGATAAATCTTTTGCATGCAATATAACAAAATGAATATAGTTCCACTACCAGCTAAACTATCTATCCAAGTAACTAACGGTACAAAAATACATTCTAAAATAAGCAAAAGCGCAAACCAAATTAAAATACGATTAGGTATTAGCATATATACTAAATCTGTAACTGAAATAATTAGAAGTAACGAAAAAAGCGATAAAATGATGATGAGCTCTCTTTCCATTCCAATTACATATACAGTAAGAAAAAATAAACTGCCTGTAACAAATTCAAATACTATGTACAAACTTGAGATTTTGCTCTTACAATTCGTACAACGCCCTTTTTGTATACAAAATGAAATGATTGGAATAAGTTCTTTCGGCTGTAACGTATACTCGCAGTAATGACAGTACGAACGCGGTGTAATAATAGATTCCCCTACTGGAACTCTCATCGCAATCACCATAAAAAAAAAACCAAACACCATACCTATTAACAATGCATATAAATAAGTGAACATCCCTTCCTCTCCTTTCCAAAAGAACATAACAAAAAAAGGAGAGAACTTCTACTTCATATTATCTTTATTCTATTAAAAAAGCAGGCCGTTTTCCGGCCTGCTTTCCCCTATTTTATACGATGAAATATACTGCTTTTAACGGCCCGTGTACTCCGACAACAAGATTCATTTCAATATCCGCAGAGTTACTTGGTCCTGTAATAAAGTTAATACAAGATGCGACTGCTTCACCTTTTTCCACACGAGAGTTCATATGTTGAACTGCTTGTGTAATACGCGGTACAAGTGTTTCACGTGGAATAATAGCAAAGTATACAGTCGGTAAAAAGTGTAAAGAACGCCCTTGTCCTTTATGACTTTGTACAACAATCGTACCAGATTCAGCTAAAGTATAATCACTAAATGCAATACCGATATTCGCTTTTTCCGCTATACGCATATTCTCTTCTTTTTTCTCAGGATCCCATACATTTACCTCAACATTTTGCTTTGGAAGCTCTTCTTTAAATAAAGAAGTCAATCCATAGGAATCAAAACGTTCATCTGCTGATAATATAATAGGTCCTCCGCCGTTTTCAACAATTACTTTTTGAATATCTTCACGTAAGCGGTCGTTTGTCGTTTCCACAACAGTTGTATGAATGTTTGTACATTGCTTTTTAAATACTTCTAACAATTCTTCTTGTGAATAATCTTTTAACGTTTCTACATTCACATTACTTTTCCATGCTGGACGTTCTACGCCTTCTGTTTTACGCGCGCGCCCAAGTTCTTTTGCGATATTATCTAGAAAGGACTCACGGTTTTGAATTAATCCTGTCATTATTTGTCCCCGCCTTTCTTATGATCTTTATACCAATCACGGAATCGTTCTTTACTTGGAGCTGGGAATTCACGAATATCCGTCCAGTTTTTAAGTGGTCCAACACCTTTTGATACACGGTTACCAGATGTAAATGGACTCATTGCTGCCGGTGCCATTTTCGATCCCATTTTATATAAAGCTGCTGAAGAAGCACCCATACTAAACATTTTCATTGCTAATTTTTCTGCAAGTGGGGCACGACCTTCTTGCTCAACGATGACTTGACGATGTTTTAATAATAAATCATGTAATGGAATTTTTACTGGACAAGCTTCTGTACATGCTCCGCATAAACTAGATGCATAAGGAAGCTCTTTGTAATCGTCATACCCACCTAAAAGTGGTGTTAATACCGCACCGATTGGTCCTGAATAAATAGATCCATACGAATGTCCACCAACGTGACGATATACGGGACATACGTTAACACAAGCGGCACAACGAATACATTGCAATATTGAACGGAATTCCGATCCAAGAATTTGAGAGCGGCCATTATCAACAACGACTAAATGAAACTCTTCTGGTCCATCTACCTCTTCCTCGTGAATTGGTCCTGCTACTGTTACATAACTTGTTAATTTTTGACCGACCGCACTACGACATAGTAAACCAACTAAAACATCTAATTCTTCCATTGTCGGAACCATACGTTCCATACCCATTACTGCAATTTGTGTTTTCGGAATCGACATGACAAGATCGGCATTACCTTCATTCGTCACTAAACAAAGAGAGCCAGTATTTGCAACAGCGAAGTTACAACCTGTCACACCAATTTCTGCATCCATAAATTTCTCACGAAGTTGTTTACGAACAAACTTTGTCATTTCGTATGGATCATCAGAATTTTCATATCCAAGTTTTTCTTTAAATACATCACGAATTTGCGTTCTGTTTTTATGAAGTGCAGGCGCAATAATATGTGATGGTGGATCGTTATCTACTTGCAAGATATACTCTCCTAAGTCACTCTCTAACACTTCACAACCAATCTCTTCAAGGGCATGATTCATACTAATTTCTTCAGTTACCATTGATTTTGATTTTACAACTTTCTTCGCTTGTTTCTTTTTTGCAACGTCTTGAATATACTTTGCTGCATCCTCTTTCGTTTTCGCAAAGTAAACGTGACCGCCTCTTTTTGATACATTTTCACTTAACTGCATTAAATAATAATCAAGATTTTCTAACGTATGTTGACGAATTTGTTCACCTAGTTCACGCCACTCTTCCCAGTTTCCCAACTCGTCAGCTGCTTTTAATCGATTTGTATATAAACGCGTTTGTGCAGAAGATACCGCTCCGCGCATAAACGAATCTTGAATTCCATCGCCAACGCGATCATTAAATTTTTTCTCACTGATTTTCATAGACATAGCTTATGTTCCCCCTTCATGAGCGACTATTCAAGACCTCAGCAATATGCATTACTTTTACTTCTTTTCCTAAACGCTCAATACGTCCGCCAATGTTTAACAAACACCCACAATCTGCACCGATTAAATAATCTGCACCTGTTTCCATTACACTATCTACTTTTTCATCTACCATTTGCTCAGAAATTGGAGTCATCTTAACTGAAAACGTTCCCCCAAACCCACAACAATTTTGCACGTTCGGCAGTTCTCTCACAATTAATCCTTTTACGCTTGATAATAAAATTCCTGGTGCCTCTTTTACTCCAAGCAGGCGTGTCATATGACAAGATTTATGAATAGTAGCTATCCCTGGTAAACTTGCACCAACATCTGTAACTTTTAAAACATCTACAATAAATTGTGTAAATTCATATGTTTTATCAGCAACCTTTTGTGCACGTTTAGCCCACTTCGGATCATCTTTAAAAACATGCGGATACTCATGAAACATTGTCGCACAAGATCCAGATGGCGTAACGATATATTCTGCATCTTCGAAAGTTTCAATCATATGTTTCATCGCTTCTTTTGCTGCTTCTACATGGCCGCTATTATAAGCAGGCTGACCACAACAAACTTGTGCTTCTGGAAATTCAATTTCACAACCTAAACGCTCCAATACTTCAACTGTTGCTTTACCGACGTTTGTTTCAAACATATCGACTAAACAAGTAACAAATAAAGTAACTTTCATAACTATAATTCCCCCTCATTACAACTCCGCCAAAAATCATATGGTCATCAGATGACTAAGATTAGAAGAAGTAGGCTCAACCATGGCCTATCCTCTCCCTCTTCTAAAGAAAACGCTTACTTAATCTCTCTCTATTTTATCAGAAAATTAGATTTTTAAAAGATTAAATTACGAATTTATATCGCTTTTACCTGTGACAATATGTTCTACATTTGTTAAATGATCTAGCATCGCTTGCTGCGCTAATTCCACATCTTGCTTTAACACCGCATCATATATAGATTGATGCTCTTCTAAAAGTCGTTCTGATGTTGTTTGTTCACCATATAAAATAATGCGTCTTGATTCACCAATCGTTTCAGCAATCATCTCTGAAACATGATTCATGAGCTCAAGCAAGATGTTATTATGCGAAGATTCTGCAATTCCCATATGAAAATGAAAGTCTGCTTTTTCGCCAGCCTTCTCATCTCCAATGCTCTTTGCCATTTCATCTAACCACTGCTTCATATTTTGCAAATTAGCTTCCGTACGTTTTGCCGCTGCCGCTCGAACTGCCCCCACTTCGAGCACCTTCCGTACTTCTAATAAATTCAAAATATCCTCTTTCTTCATTAATAACTTGTTATTTAGTGATTTTGTTAATGAAGAAGGATCGAAATTCCTTACATATGTACCTTCTCCTTGTTTCATTTCAATTAAGCCCATTGCTCTTAGCGCACTTAGCGCTTCACGAACAGCAGATCTGCCAACTTGAAACTGCTCAGCTAATTGATGAACAGGAAGTAGTTTGTCACCAGGTTTTAACGTACCATTTTTAATCATTGTTAAAATAGCTTCAGATACTTCTTCGTAAATTTTTTTCGGTTTAATAGATTTGTACTCCAGTTAAATCACCTCAGTATCTTCCAAACAACAATTGTAACGTTTTATAAGAACTTAGCATCCATAACTATTTTAGAATGAATTAGTAAGAAGTACAAATGTTTTGTTCATAAAATAGTCAAATTTTTGATATTTGTTTGATATTAATTAATACATTTACGCGTAACTATTTACCTTCAATATGAAGAGCATATTCCAAAAGTTAGAATATGCTCTCCTCATCTTGTGCTTTTAATTTAATACTAACTGTCGTGCCCTTACCTTTTTCACTTTCTATTCTCCACTCACCGTCATGTATATGAACAATTTGCCTTACAATTGCAAGACCTAAACCTGTTCCACCATGTTGACGACTTCTCGCTTTATCTACTCGGTAAAAGCGTTCCCCCAGATTTTCTAAATGCTCTCTATCAATACCTATTCCTGTATCTTTTATGTGCAATTCACAATAATCATCGATTTGCTTTAATGTTATTATGATATCCCCGTTTTGATTTGTATAACGTATCGCATTATCTAATACATTATGAAGTACTTGTTGCATACGATCCTCATCAATCATTACGATAATTTCAGGATTTAAATTCGTTGAAATACGAAGGTTTTTTTCTACAAACTGTAACTCGTACGTATTTAGTACATCTTCAATAAGCTGTGAAAAAACGATAGGTTGTTTCTTTAAGGGAAAGTGTTCACCTTCTAGCTGCGCTAGATCTAATAAATCATGAACGAGGCGCTGCATGCGACCTGCTTCTTTATGAATAAGTTGCGTTACTTTTTCCTGCTGCGGCCCCTTCGCTACACCGTCTAAAATAGCTTCACTATATCCTTTAATATAACTAAGCGGTGTTCTAAGTTCATGCGAAACATTAGCTAAAAATTCCTTACGCTTTACATCTTCTGTTTCTAAGGAGTTTGCCATTTTATTAAAGGCTTTTCCCAATCGTCCAATTTCATCTTCTGAAGAAATTGTAATCCGCTCTGAGAAATCTCCAGTAGCCAAATGATTTGCAACTCGTTCCATTTGCGAAAGCGGTCTCGTGATGGCGATAATAATTTTTCTACCAATCCATATTGTAATTAAAATCATTGCAAGTGCTAACGGCGCTAAAATAAGACCCATATCAAATATTAAGTCTTTTATACTTTTTAAAGGAATATAAGAGTATACAATACCAACTAATTTTTTATTATCTAAAACAGGGATGACAACACCCATAATATTACGATCAAAATGTTCTTCATACCCTATCTTTGTCACAGTTTTCCCATCTAATAGCGCCTGTCTATCCCCTTCACTTATAAGAGAATGATGGTGAACATCAAAAGGCAAACATGCACTTAAATCACGCGGATTGTATACGAAAAGGACATCTGAACTAGATATTTGATCATATGCCCTTACTTTCTCTTCAAAAGTGGATACTCCTTCACGTTTATCATATTGCGTGGCAAGACGTTTCCCTTCCATTACTAATGAATCTTTTAAATTATCAACGTATAACTTTTCATATGAGTATAAAGATACAAAATAAAGAAAGGAAACTGTTACACATACTGCACATACTACTGTAAGCCAAAGCTTTTGTACCATCGTAAACATACGTTACACCTCAAATTTATAACCTACACCCCAAACGGTTTGAATGTAGTTTCCACTTTCTCCTAGCTTTAGACGCATCGTTTTCACATGCGTATCTACCGTTCTTGTACTTCCTGCATAATCATATCCCCACACCTTTTCAAGCAATTGTTCCCGGCTAAATACTTGTCCATTATGTTGGCAAAGAAAATATAGTAAATCGAACTCTTTTACCGTAAGAGGAATCGTCTCACCATTCGTCTCGACCCTCCTACTTTTTTCATTAATAAGAATCGGTCCAAATTGAATCTCTTCTTGCTGTTCTTGCTTTGTATATCGTCTTAAAACAGCTTCCATACGAGCAATTAGTTCCCCAGGACTAAATGGCTTTACAATATAATCATCTGCTCCCATACGTAAGCCGTTCACCCTATTCCACTCTTCACCTTTTGCTGTTAAAAATATAATAGGTACATCCGACGTTTTTCGAATCTCTTTACAAACTGAAAGCCCATCCATCTCAGGCATCATAATATCTAGTACAACGAAATCATAATGATCCGTCTCTAATTTTCGAAGTGCCTCTTTTCCATTTTCAGCTTCTCCCCACTCGTATCCGAAGTTATCTAAGTACATTCCGACAAGTTGCCTCATATCACTTTCGTCATCTACGACTAGCACGTTATATTTACTCATTGTCCTTCCCCTTCTCTCTCTATGAGTTGAAACGGTCCTTTTCCGACTTTAATTGTTTGTTTTATTTTCATATTCTTCATATCCATTACGCATACTTCATCGCTATCATAACTAGCTACATATCCTTCTGCACCGCTTTTCAAAAATGCAAATGGATTAGATCCTACTTCTGCAAATCCTACCTCTTGATACGTACTTGCATCAAACTTTCTAAGCGTATTTGAACCGTGACTTAGCGCATATACATACTTATCATCCTTTGTTATATTCACAGGCATAAACGGAGCATGTAAAGAACGCATCATCTCTCCGCTCTGTAAAGAATACACTAATACTTTCTCATTCACTTGACTTCCATCACCATGTCCACCAATCCATATTTCTTTCCCATCAGCGCTAACCGTTGCTCCTGTTGATGCTGGTGGAATCATAAAGGACTGTATCACTTCTTTTTTCTTTGTATCAATGGTCGTTAATTTCGTATCATAAAAGTTGAGTACAGATAACTGGTTATGATGCTCTACCATCGTTATCGGCCCTTTTCCTGCTGAAACACTCCCTGTCTCTTTTCCTTTTATCGTAAAGAACCTTACCTTTTGTTCATTTTGATCGGCAGCAAATAATTGTGTTCCATCATCTGATGCGATAACATTAGCAATTCCTTTTCCAATCTTATATTTGTCCACTTGTCTTCCTTCTGCTAGTGAATATACATACATATATTCTAATTGCTTACCATAAACAAGTATTTCCTCGCCATTTGGAAGTAGCGTAACCCCCGCAATCGGCTCATTTAATTCCCATGTTGTTAATAGCTTCTTTGTTTTTTTATCAATAAAACTAATACTACCTTCCTTTATATTCGTTGTTATAATAACACTTTTATCTTTAGCAATCGGTGTATACGAACTTCCTTGACACCCTACTAATAGAAATAAAAAACAGAGAAGAAAAACATACTTTCTCAAAAGATTCCCTCCATCTTCGGATGATTTCGTTATAATTGTAAAATAACAAATAAATGTGTGGAAAATGTGAAATCTTCCTTTATTAATAAACTTACATATATAATGTACAACAAATAGAATTTGAGGTGTGTAAATTATGCTTTTTCCTGATTTAGCGAATAAAATTGTACGTGAAGTACGCAGATTAATTACTGAAAACATTATTATTATTAATATACAAGGCGTTATTATCGCAAGTACAGATGCGGAAAGAATCGGTCAATTTCATGAAGGTGCACTCCGCTGTGCGAAACAAAAGAAAACTGTCATTATTACAAAAGACGATGAACGACGACTGCAAGGTGTAAAAGCTGGGATGAACCTTCCTTTACTATTCCATGACGAAGTAATCGGCGTGATTGGAATTACAGGAGAACCTGAAAATATTTCACAATACGGAGAAATATTACGTAAGATGACCGAATTATTAATTCATGAAAACTACTTTTTAGAACAACTAGAACTTGAGCACCGTTCTTATGAAGCATTTGTCTTTGATTGGCTTCAAAATACAGACTGGTCTCCAAGTTTTCTCGATCGTGCAAAAACGCTTGGCATTGATTTATATAAGAAGAAACAACTTATTTTATTATCAATCGCCCAAGATAATACGATGCTCCAGCGTAAAATTTGGCAACATATGCGCAACATTTTAGCAAAAGAAAATTTATTTGTTCGCTGGGGAAATGATCGGTTTATTTTGTTTACAACAATCCAATCCAAAGAGCAAACCTTTCAATTTTTAAAACGGTTAAAACAAGACTGTGAAACTTTATTTTCTATTACTTTATATATCGGGATTGGACAAACAGTTACGCCAAGCAATATGAACTTATCGTACGAACAAGCATTACGCGCCCTTTCAGTATCACTTGAAACGAAAAAAATTGTATTTAATGAAGATTTACGTTTAGAAATGTGCTTACAAGATATTTCTACTGAAACTCGAGAACAGTTTCTAGAGCGTACCATTGAAAACTTAGTATCATCTCCTGAGCTTATGCACACTTTACGTTTATTTATCGATTATAACCAATCTTATAAGCAGACAGCTGAGCAATTACATATACACATTAACACATTGCATTACAGGCTAAAAAAGATTGAAGAACATACAGGACTTGACCCGAAACAATTCAAAGATTTAAATGTTTTATACTTCGCACTCCTCTTATTAGATAATCATACAAAAAATAACGATAAAATTGATTAATCTTTAGATGATTGTACATAGAAAGAATCCTCCAACTTTTTTATCATTATAATGAAAGCACTGTTACAACGTTTTTTATTATGACGAAATACGTTAACAGTTTGAGGGGGATTTCCAATGTTAAAAAAGCAAATTATTGATTCATTCGTATCTATTGTTGGCGAAGATAATGTAGATACATCCAATATGGGGCGTTTAACTTATAGTTATGATGCCACTCCAAACTTCCAAGCGATGCCTGATGCAGTCATCGCTCCTCGTAATACAAATGAAATAGCAGACGTGTTAAAAGTGTGTAACACTCATAAAATCCCAGTATACGTTCGCGGGTCTGGAACAAATCTTTGCGCTGGAACGTGTCCACTTGAAGGTGGTATCGTCCTTATTTTCCGCCATATGAACAATATTTTAGAAATTAACGAAGAGAATTTAACAATTACTGTACAAGCTGGTGTTATTACACTTGATATTATTAAAGCAGTAGAAGAAAAAGGTTTATTTTATCCACCAGATCCAAGCTCTATGAAAATTTCTACAATCGGCGGTAACATTAATGAAAACTCCGGCGGATTACGTGGTTTAAAATATGGCGTAACACGTGATTATGTAATGGGGCTTGAACTTGTCTTACCGAACGGCGATATCATTCGCACTGGTGGTAAATTAGCAAAAGATGTAGCTGGTTATGATTTAACTCGTTTATTTATTGGTTCTGAAGGAACACTTGGTGTTGTTACGGAAGCTATATTAAAACTTGTCCCTATGCCTGAAACGAAGAAAACGATGCTTGCGCTATATGAAGATATTAACGAAGCTGCTCGAGCTGTTTCTGCTATTATTGCAAATAAAATTATTCCGGCGACACTTGAGTTTTTAGACCAACCAACAATTGAAGTTGTAGAAGAGTTTGCACAAATCGGTTTACCAACTGACGTTAAAGCAATTTTATTAATTGAACAAGATGGCCCGCCCGAGGTTGTCAATCGAGATATCGAAAAAATGGCTAACGTTTGCCGTGCTATGAATGCGGTCGATGTTCGCGTTGCAAAAGATGAAGCCGAAGCAGATGCGCTTCGTACAGCACGCCGGAGTGCACTATCAGCACTTGCAAGACTAAAACCGACAACAATATTAGAAGATGCAACTGTACCACGTTCACAAATCGCTCCAATGGTTGAAGCAATTAATGCAATTGCAAAGAAATATAATATTCCTATTTGTACTTTTGGGCATGCTGGTGATGGTAATTTGCATCCGACTTGTATGACAGATGCCCGTAATGAAGACGAAATGCACCGTGCTGAACAGGCTTTTGCTGAAATATTTGCGAAAGCGATTGAGCTTGGTGGTACGATTACCGGCGAACATGGTGTTGGCGCGATGAAAGCTCCGTATTTAGAAATGAAATTAGGTAAAGAAGGTATCGCTGCTATGCAAGGGATTAAACAAGCCTTCGACCCAAACAACATTATGAATCCTGGAAAGATGTTCGCGAAAGACTCTCGTAAAAGAGTGGTGGTTGAGCGATGACCACATTAAATAAAGAAAACATTCAAAAGGAATTTAAAGAACGATTAAGTGAAGATGAACTACTAAACTGTATGCGATGCGGCTTTTGTTTACCAACTTGCCCTACTTACATTCAATCTGGGTATAAAGAATCACATTCCCCACGCGGACGTATCGCCTTAATGAAAGCCGTCGTTGATGGTTTAATTGAGCCGGATGAAGATGTTGAAGATACATTAAATGTTTGCCTTGGCTGCCGCGCTTGTGAACCTGTTTGTCCATCTGGTGTGAATTATGGACATTTATTAGAAGAAGCTCGTGATATTATTAATCAAAATAAAAAGTTCTCCATGCCCGTGAGAGCTGTTCGTAAAGTTGTTTTTGAAGGACTATTCCCGCATCAAAACCGAATGCGAACATTAACAGGACTAATCGGATTTTACCAGCGTTCTGGTTTACAAACGCTAACACATAAAACAGGTATTATGAAGTTATTCCCTGAAACACTTGCAACGATGGACCTCGTTTTGCCAAAAGTCCCTAAAATGAAAGCAATGAAAGATCGTCCTGAATTTTTACCTGCTGAGGTGGCAAAGAAGAAACAAGTTGCATTCTTCACAGGCTGTTTAATGGATACGATGTTTTTAGAAACAAATAACGCAACGATGAAACTTCTTCAGTTAGCTGGTTGTGATATCGTTATTCCGAAAACACAAAGTTGCTGCGGGGCATTACATGGGCATGCTGGTGAAAAGAGTGGAGCAAAAGAATTAGCAAAACGAAATATAGAAGCATTCGAAGATTTAAACATCGACTATATTATTACGAATGCAGGTGGTTGCGGAGCTTACCTCGTAGACTATGATTATCTGTTAAAAGATGATCCCAAATGGGCTGAACGCGCAAAGCAATTTGTTTCTAAAATTAAAGATATTACTGCTATACTAGTAGAACTAGATTTCCATAAACGTAATGACTTACGACTCACGCCGCAAATCATTACGTATCAAGACTCTTGTCATTTACGCAATGTTATGCGAACATCTTCGGAACCTCGTATGTTACTAGAGGCCATTCAAGGCGCAACATACCGCGAAATGAAAGATGCGGACCGTTGCTGTGGTTCTGCTGGTATTTATAATATTGTCCATTCGGAGTTATCAATGGAATTTCTAAATTACAAAATGGATCGTGTGCATGAAACAGCTGCAGCGACAATTGTTACTGCAAATCCTGGGTGTCTATTACAAATGAAACTAGGTATTGAACGTGAAAAAATCTCTCATAAAATGCGTGGAATTCATATTGTAGACTTATTATTAGAAGCAATTGAAACCAACTCGTAATAACTCGTAACATACGTAATAATAGGAAAACGGCTATCTCCTTCGTCTATGTAAAGAGATAGCCGCTTTTTTGTCCGCTACAACATTAAAAATATGTTACTTTATTATAAAAAAGAACAACAGGAACATTACAGTTTTGTAAAAATACATCCATTATATTCCTCAAAAAAATGCTAAAATCATTGATACAATAGGATTCTTCATTTTTAATATAGGTACATTTATCCAAAAACCCCCTCTTAAAACCAAGTATAAAAATGCTAAAAATTCCTTTTATACTCTATGTTTCTCTTATTTCATCCCTTTCCTCCTCTTAGGATAAATTAGGAAAATTTTAAGTCTATGAATTTTTTTCCATCTTTTTTCTCGCAAATTGTATGCTACGATGAATTGGTCAGTCAGACAGGCTGTCAAAAACAAATCGTGTGAAAACAAATTAAAACTTTATATAGGGGGACACACATCATGAAAAAGCGTGTTTTATTATCTGTAGCTGCTGCAACAGCTCTTACTTTAGGAGTATCTTCTTTAGATGCACAAGCTGCAACAGTACAACCATCTAACATAAAGGTTCAAAATATTCAGCATTCAAAAATGATGATGAAGCAAATGAGCCAACAAGAATTACAAGCATTCTTACAATCTATGGGAGTTGAATCATTAGCACAATGGAACCAAGGACAATTCCAACAAGATTGCTTCATTCCTGGTCAACAGCCTACTGAAAATGTTGTTACTGAACAACCAACAGCTAAGCCAGAAGCTCAAAAGCCTGCTGAGGAAACTCAAAAACCAGCTGAACAAAAGCCTGCTGAAGAAGTTGCTAAACCAGAAGCTCAAAAACCAGCTGAAAACAACAATACTCAAAACGAAACACAAAAACCAGCTGAGCAAAAGCCTGCTGAAGAAGCAAAATCTTTAAGCGAATTCGAACAACGCGTTGTTGAATTAACAAACGCAGAGCGTACAAAACAAGGCTTATCAGCATTACAAATCGATACTGAATTAAGCAAAGTAGCACGCATTAAGTCTGAAGATATGCAAAAAAACAACTACTTTGATCATAACAGCCCTACATACGGGTCTCCGTTTGACATGATGAAGAAATTTGGTATTTCTTATAAATCTGCAGGTGAAAACATCGCCCAAGGACAACGTACTCCAGAAGAAGTTGTACAAGCTTGGATGAACAGTGCTGGACACCGTGCAAACATCTTAAATAGTGGCTTCACTCATATCGGTGTTGGCTATGTAGAAAGCGGCAACTACTGGACACAACAATTTATTACGAAATAAATAAAAAAAGAGTCTTCTAGAAGAAGACTCTTTTTTTATGTTTCATAGCTTTCTAATATGTATGCGTATAAAATGTAGAACATAAACAAAATAGACCCGCAGCTTATTACACTAATTAACAAGTAAAATCCCCACTTCAGGCTCAAAAGCAACGAAAATAATATGCTACATGCCATCACTTGAAAGATTCGCCTACTAACTAAACGGATTTTTTGTAATTTGATCGGTTCTTTCTCTCTATCCTTCACCTTTTTAAACACTTTACTAAACATAAAAAGAAACATACTAATTCCAATCGTTAGTCCTGTCTGAAAGGATATAATACTTCCCAAATTAATAAAGAGAATTAGTATATGGACAAACATCATAAATAAAGTAATACTCTTTATAAATCCATTTATAATGAAATACTCCCCTTCATTAAACTTATATATATTATGTAAAATAACATATACTAATCCATGTAAAATAATAATAAGGACAGGGATAAATAATACGACAACTTGTTTACTCATAAACTCGTTCGCTCCACCATTCTCGTTCCAATGCACTGCCATACGAGTTGGTAAATATGGATAAATACATAGAGTAAGTAAGAGACAAGCGAAAAATATCCCTAGCATATATTTATATTTGATCAAGTAATTCTCACCTCTCTTTTCTCTTAACGGCTTCGCCTCTTTCAGAGAAATCCCTGCAAAAATCTACCTTTTTCAACTTTAAACTTACACTTTACCTATTTTCTCTTTCAAGTTTTTTCATTGTATCGTTTAAATTTGTAGGGAAAGGTACGTCAACAACGATCTCTTCTTTCGTAATCGGATGCAAAAAATTAATCTTCATCGCATGTAACGCTTGCCCGGACATATATGTTGTTTGCCCACCATATAATACATCCCCAACTAATGGATTTCCATTATAGCTCATATGAACGCGAATTTGATGTGTTCTACCGGTTTCTAACTGTAACGTTACGAGCGTCGCATTTTGTTTTTTAAAATATTTCTCTACTTTATAGTACGTTATAGCTTTGTCTCCCTTTGGAGAAACACGGCGCCTTGTAGCATGATGTCGATCTCTTCCGATGGCCGCGTCAATTGTCCCTTGCTTCTTTTTTACTTTTCCTTCAACAAGTGCCGCATACGTTCTTTTAATTTTCCGTTCCATTAATAAACGATCCATAATTGCACCCGCAATTCTATGTTTTGCGAATACAACACCACCTGTCGTATCTTTATCTAATCTATGGATATGCCGAACCTTCGTCTCTAAACCTTGCATTTGAAAATGAAAAGCAACAAGATTGGCAAGTGTTCCCGTCACATTTTTTTCAGAAGGATGTGTATCCATTTGCCCCTGCTTATTTACAATGAGTACGTGATCGTCTTCAAACACTACATTTAATTCACCATATTCCGGCTCTACGCCGTACTCCTCCTCCATAAACATATGAACTTGTAACTTATCCCCTTCTTTTAAAAATTCATTCCATCTCCTTTGTTCTCCGTTAACCGTAACACCTTTTTCCATACGAAGCTGATGTAATAACTTTTTTGGTACTTCCCATTCCATTTTTAACAACGACTCAATACTTATACCATTCCACGTCGCTGGAACCGTAATTTCGCACCATTCGCCCTTTTTCTTTGTTTCCATACTATAATCACCTTATTTCTATTGATTCTCTCATTGTAACGGAAAACATACTTTGATGCACCGTCAAAAATAGAGGACAGTCTTATAATCGACTGTCCCCTCACGCTCTAAGCCTTTTCATTTCCTGCAACACTTCTTCAGCTTTTTGTTCATACAACAAATCTTTAAAGAAATCCGCCAATCGTTTATAGTCGTTGTACGTATCTAATAAGTCGTCTATTTTCTCTCCTTTCATAACTTGCTGCTTTTGCTTCATTTTTACTGGATAACGATACCCCGATACTTCTTGTATTTTGTAATACTCATCCTCTACTTGAATAACTTTTACAATTTCCTCTTCTTCCGCATCCATCGTATACCCGTCAAATTCTCTAAGTAGTTCATAAATAATATGAGTCCATTCATCTTTTGGGTAAAACCCTTTTTCTAACCGATAACCGACAATGCGATACATATGCCCATCGTTTTCAGTAAACTGTACTGTATCATTTAGCTTAAACTTAAAATAACGAAACATTGCCTTCACCTACTTGTATGTAATCTTCTTATCACATACTATGCGCAAAATATAGGCCCTGCTATTCATAAAAAAACTCATCTTATAGATGAGTTTTTTTACGATGATTTTTCTCTTTTCTTTCGAAATGGTAGCCACCAGTTCCAATCCCCAAACAATTTCATTAAACTTGGTACGAGCATAAGACGGATAATTGTTGCATCAAGAAATATTGCTAATGCAACCCCAAGCCCCATCTGCTTTACTGGTAAAATATCAGTAAAGGCGAACGCACCGGTAACAACAATCATAATTAAAGCGGCGGACGTAATAATTCTACTTGTCGAAACAAGTCCTTCTAACGTTGCTTGATCGTTATCTCCTGTTTCTTCATAAAGCTCATGAATACGTGAAATAAGAAATACTTCATAATCCATGCTAAGCCCAAATACGAGGCCGAAAATAAAGATTGGTAATACAAATAAAACTGAACTCTCTTCTAATCCGAAATGACCACCTTCAAATAACCAAATTACAATTCCAATTGTTGCACTTAAACTAAGTACGTTCATAATAATAGCTTTAATTGGAATGAGTATAGAGCGGAATGCGAATAATAAAATGACAAAGGTTGATCCAAATATAACAGACATACCAATTGCAACTTTATCTTTAATTTCATCTTCTAACTCTTGCTGGAACGTCGTCATACCGCCCAAATAATAAGTAACATCATTTTCTTTATAATTCTTTTTGAAATCACGAACCCATTGTTTTGCGGTTTCTGTACTTGGCTTCGTATCCAAAAAGACTTCCATTGTTGTTTTATTCCCTTTCGTATACGCTTCAAATACAGGAGCTATTTTCGCAGCTTCTGGCGACTGTAACATTCCAGCAACTTGATCTGCTTTCATTCCATTTAGCCCGTCATATACACTTTTCACCTTATATACTTGCTTATCGTCTTTTAACTTTTGAACAACAGCTTCTATCTTTTGTAAACTTTCTTTTTCTGTTATATTTTTCTTCGTCTCTACTACTAATGTAACATCAGCGTGTGTTTGGACAGTTTTATTAAAGGCTTCTTCATACTTCTCAAATGCAACTCTCGTATCACTCTTTTCAGGTAACGCTTCAACACCAGGAAACTGCAAGTTAGCTGTACGTAGCGGTAATAAACAAATAACAATAAATGTTGTAACAACAATAATCATGACGATTGGATGTTTCATTACAAAATGTGCAAATTTACGCCATACATTTGATGGCGTAGGCGCCGCCTGATTCTTTTTTAATATCCTTTTACCAATTAAAGATAATAGCGCCGGAAGAAGTGTTAGCGAAAACAAAATGCTCATAATAACGACAATCATCCCGCTAATAGCAACAGACTGAATATAATCTATCTTAAAGAAAAATAAGCCTGATAAACCGACGAATACACATAACCCTGAAAATACGATAGCACGCCCTGCCGTTTGATACGTAATCGCTATCGCTTCTTTCACTGTTCTCTTCGCAACTTCCTCTCGGAAACGATTTACAAATAACAGTGCGAAATCAATTGATAATGCTAGCCCAATCATCGGCGCAACATTTAACACGAAAATAGATAGCTCTTTATCACTACCTATAAAATATAAAATCCCCATCGTACTAATGACACTAAGCGCGCCATTTACAATCGGTAAAATAGACGCAATCAGACTACCAAATGAGAATAATAGTACGAGAAAAGCAATAGGTAATCCAATCATCTCTGCTACTTTTAAATCATTTTGCGTTCTTTCATTAATCTCTTGATTAATTTTCGGATATCCTGTCGGTGTTACTTTTAATACGCTATTACTTTCCTTCTCGATTTTTCCGGCAAATTGTAATGTCTTTTCCATTCGTTCTTTATTTGTTTTCCCGGAAAATAAAATCGTCGCATAACCGATATCATCTTGTAACATCTCTTTATTTTGCATTGGATGATGGAAAGATTCGTATTTTTCTTTCTCTTCAATTTGATTTATTATCCCCTCTATACGCTTTTGGAACTCCTCATGCGAAGTATCCTTTTCCTTCTCAAAAACGAGTAAAAGTGTATCTTGAGACTGCTTAAAATCCCTATCTAAAATTTCTTTCGTCTTTTGATAATCCCCTTCTGTTTGGAAACCATCACCGCCCAATACTCCTGGAAGTTTTGGAGCAAAAATACCGAGCACTATCGCAAGTAGTAGTAATGCTACAATTACTGTATAACGAAATTGATACAAAAAAGTTCCTAACTTCCCCCACTTATCAATTTTATGTACATTTGTCTTCACACATTTTCACCTACTTTATATAATTCACTTGTCATTTATACTGTATCACATCTCCCCGTAAACAAAAAACGTCTAGAAAAACTATAATACTAGTTTTTCTAGACGTTTTTCTATCTCTCGTTATTAAGTCCCAATCTCTCGGTAAGTAAACGATGACAATAAATTGCGATGATTAACAAAATGCCACCTACACAGTAACCTGCTAAAATATCGGTTGGATAATGAACATTTAAAATGACTCTACTTAATCCAATCAATATAATTAATATGCCCATTGAAATCGTAATACCACATTTTCCAGCTACACTCTTCAAATTCGCAGCAATGATATAGGCAAGAAAACCAAATGTTATAATAGATAGCATTGCATGTCCACTTGGGAAGCTATACCCAAGTGCGTCAAGTGCCTCATTTAATGATGGGCGGTCTCTTTTTGCAATTTCTTTTATTCCCTTATTAACAAGGTGTGTCATTAATATAGCCATTGGGTACACAATCATAGCAGCATAATAACGCTTTTTCCAAAAAACGAGCAAACTTATAATTAGTGTCGTTATAACTCCAATTGCAGATCCTAGCTTTGTAAAGTAGGAGAAGAATGTAAGTGAGCTTTCCGTTTGTAATCCTTTTACCATATCACGTACGTATGTATCCATCATTGTAACACCACCTACATGTACCCTCCAAGCGATGATGCTAAATAGAACAAACAATAAAATGATACACATTAACTCATACTGATGTAACTTTTTCTTCAATCGATTTCCTCCTACTATGAAAAAATGCGATTTCTACTTTAGAAACCGCATTTTCTTACTTATTTACCTTTTGTTTTCAGCTCTGTCCAGTAGCGATCGTAGTCTTTTAACTTATCGTCTACATCAACAAGCCATTCTGTACGATCTAATTCTTCTTTTGTTAAGAAGATCATGTGATTATCACGATATTCTTTACTATGAAGAGGATGAGCTTTTTCATTTGGATTACTGTAACCAATTGACTCGTAATTTTTCACACTTACTTTTTCATCTAATAAGTAGTTCATAAACTTCTCTGCAAGCTCTTTGTTTTTTGCACCTTTTGGAATTGCTAACGTGTCAGCCCAAATTGTGCCGCCTTCTTTTGGTACAACGTATCCTACATCTTTATTGTCTTTCGCGATGAATGCTGCGTCTCCAGACCATACAGTCCCGATCCAAGCATCTTCTGTAATGAATTTTTGTTTAATGTTATCTGTATCGAATGCTAATAAGTTTGGAAGTAGCTTCTGCAAATCAGCAGACGCTGTCTTTAACTGTGCATCCTCTTTCGTGCTATTAGAGAAACCATTTTTCTTAAGTCCCATTCCTAATACTTCACGAGAATCGTTTAATAAAGTAACATGTCCTTTATATTTCTCGTTCCATAAATCATTCCAGCTTGTAGGTGCTTCTTTCACATACTTTTTATTGTATGCAATTCCTGTTACACCCCAAGTATATACTAGAGAATACTTATTCTCTGGATCAAACGCAGGTGTTTTAAAGTTAGAAACAAGGTTCTCGATGTTCGGGATATTCTTCTTATCTAAAGGCGCTAATAAGTCCATCTTCGCCATCGTTTTCACCATGTAATCAGATGGCTGAATTAAATCATATGTCGCGCCACCAGCTTGTAATTTCGCAAGCATTTCTTCATTACTTGCATATTTATCGTAGTTAATTTTCACGTTATATTTCTTTTCAAAATCTTTTAAAACTTGCTCATCAAAATTGTCAGCCCAGCTATAAATGTTTAATTCTTCTTTTTTCTCACCACAACCAGCAAGTACACCTGCAGCAAGACTGAAGCTAATTGCTATACCAGCTAATCTCTTCACTAATTTCATCGGTTTATTACCTCCTCGTTCTTTCTATATCATTCGTATTATAAAGGAAGGTGTCCTCCAGAGTTCTCTTCACCGTCTGCACCTTTATTACGGAAGATTTCCGATAGCACCATTAATCCTACAATTACAACAATTAATATTGTAGAAAGAGCATTAATTTCAGGCGATACTCCACGCTTAACCATACTATAAATGTATAATGGCAATGTTGTTGATCCTGGTCCTGATACGAAGAAACTAATTACAAAATCATCAATCGATAATGTGAATGTTAATAATGCGGCTGAAATAACTCCTGGTGCAATTGCTGGAAACGTTACATAACGAAACGTTTGCCACGGCGTTGCTCCTAAATCGTTTGCAGCCTCTTCTAAATCACGTCCCATACCAGAAAGACGTGCCGCTAAAATAACAACAACAAATGAAATACTGAATGTAATGTGTGCAATAATAATTGTTGTTTTTCCAAGTTCCATACCTAATTGACTAAATAGGATAAGTAAAGATAATCCCATTAAAATATCAGGAATTAAAATTGGTAAATATACAAGACCGTTAATGGCCCCTTCAAAACGATATTTGTAACGGTGTAATGCAATAGCAAAAATCACACCAAGAACTGTCGTCACAATTGTCGTTATAACAGCAATCGTCATACTATTTACAAACGCATCAATAACATCTTGTTTTTGAAATAAATCTGTATACCAATGGAGTGTAAAGCCCTCCCATTCCGCATTAATGCGAGAATCGTTGAAGGAATATACCATTAAAACCATCATTGGAAAATACAAAAACAATAAGATTAACCAAGAATAAGAAACTAAAAACTTCTTCATTTTTGCCTATTCCCCTCCGTTTCCATCATATTTATATACTTTCGTTGCACGATAATATAAGTAAATTAACAGAACAGAGAATAGAACAACAATCATAGATAACGCGGAACCAAATGGCCAGTCACGTGAACCTAAGAATTGGTTTTGAATTACGTTTCCGATTAATGCTACTTTCGATCCACCCATAACGTCTGATACAACAAACATTCCGATAGAAGAAACGAATACTAAAATAGAACCAGTTGTAATCCCTGACATCGTCATCGGTACTGTTACATTCCAAAATGCCTTTACTGGTGTTGCTCCTAAATCATAAGCCGCCTCTAGCTTACGCTTATCAAGCTGCTCAATTGCTGCATACACTGGTAAAATCATAAATGGTAATAAAGAATATACCATTCCGAGTATTACAGAAGGCGTATTATATAGCAGATTTAAAGGTTCACTAATAATACCTAGTTTCAATAGCAATGTGTTTACAAGACCTTGTGAACGTAAAATAACAATCCATGCGTATGAACGAACAAGAAAGTTAATCCAGAACGGAATCGTTGCCAATAATAGAAGGATAGAACGATATTTACGATCAACAATTGTAATTGTATAGGCGAATGGATAACCGATTAATAAACATAGTACTGTCGTAATAACAGCTATCTTCACTGTTTCCCATAACGTCCCCATATATAATGGATCAAACACACGTACTATGTTATCTAATGTAAATTTCATTTCCACTGTCCCGTATGCTCCGCGCTGCATGAAGGCAAATGCTAATACGAACAGAAGTGGAATTAGGAAGAAGAGTAACAGCCATACGACTGTAGGTAATGCGAGTAATTTCCCTTTCTTCAATTTAAGGTCACCTCGTCCTCTTGCTCCCAGCCTACATATACATTATCTCCAATGCTCCACTGCGTTGCTTCTTCAGCAGTTTGGTATGCCATTAGTAATTCCGCTGTTTTCTCCTCACGTACATATAGCTTTTCCATATTTCCAACAAATTCAATATCTTCAATATGTCCAAGATGGTATTCTTTTAAAATTGGCTCTTCAACCGAGCGAACTTTTACATTTTCAGGGCGAACTGCTACGTAGTTTTCCCCATTTTTCACGATATTATTTTCACCGATGAACGTCGCAACAAACAATGTTTTCGGCTTATTGTAAATTTCCTTAGGCGTGCCGACTTGTTCGATATGCCCTTTATTCATAACGACAATACGATCACTCATACTCATCGCTTCTTCTTGATCGTGCGTTACATATATGAACGTAATTCCTAAATTACGTTGTAAGTTTTTCAATTCACGTTGCAAATCTTTTCTTAACTTAAAGTCAAGCGCTCCAAGTGGCTCATCTAATAGTAATACACGTGGGTTGTTTACAATTGCTCTTGCAATTGCTACACGCTGCTGCTGTCCACCAGAAAGCTTCGAAGGTTTACGATTACGGAACTCAAGTAACTGCGTTAAACGCATTGCCTCTTCCGCACGTTCTTTCTGTTCTGCTGCTGATACTTTTTGCATTTTCATACCGAAACAAATATTTTTTTCAACATTCATATGTGGGAATAGTGCGTAATGTTGGAACACTAAATTCATATGACGCTTGTATGGCGGCAAATCGTTAATCTTTTCATCATCTAATAAAAGATTCCCTTTAGTTGGGGTTTCAAATCCTGCGATCATACGAAGTAAAGTCGTTTTCCCGCAACCACTCGGTCCTAAAATTGTTAAAAATTCTCCTTCTTTAATATCTAAAGAAAGAGGGGGGATAATCACTTGATTTCCAAAATGTTTTTCTACTGCTTCAACTTTAATAATCTTTTTCATTTTCCCGTCCTATCTACCTTAAATTTTAATTTTTATATTCATGAATAAATATTTATGTTCTATAGACTATTTTTTTGTTTCGATCCAAACAAAAATGGTTGTTTAGCAGCGTTCTCTTCTATTCTTTATGTAGTATGTTTGATTCATTTTCGCATGATACATATGTCGAACAGAAAAACCCCTTCAGTTGCGAAGGGGTTTTTATCATACGGCTACGCCTACTGATAAACACCATCATCATTTTAACAACTTTCGTATGAATTTTAAAGCACTTTTTGTAGAAGAGTAACGAATTTTCATGTCGAATGCTGTAGATTGGGACAAAATGCTTTTATAATGGGAAAAAGTCCGAAAACTTTGTTCACCATGATAGCTGCCTAATCCACTACTTCCAACGCCCCCAAAAGGTAAATATGGCGTTGCAAGATGATATACGACATCATTTATACATCCTCCGCCATATGAAATATTACTCGTCACTTTCTCTTGCACTTTTCTATCTTCAGAAAATACATATAGTGCTAACGGCTTTGGATGGTGCTGAATTGTTTCAATTACCTCTTCTATTTTGTCATATTCTATAATTGGTAAAATCGGCCCAAAAATTTCATCTTCCATAACAGCACTTTGCCATGTAACATTCGTTAACACTGTCGGCTCGATGTGTAATGTTTCTTTCGTATAATTCCCGCCAATCACAGGTTTACCATCTTGCAAAAATGTACATAAGCGTTCAAAATGACGCTCACTCACAATTCGTACATAATTGTCATTTTGCAAAGCATCTTTTCCATATTGCTCTGCGATTTCATGTCTTAATGCCTCGATTAACTGCTCTTTCACTGAAGAATGAACGTACATATAATCAGGCGCTACACACGTCTGCCCAGCATTCAAAAACTTGCCCCAAACGATACGTCTTGCGGTTACATCTAGCTTTGCATCTTTATGTACAATACATGGGCTTTTCCCGCCAAGCTCTAACGTAAGAGGCGTTAATTTTTTCGCCGCTGCTTCCATAACAACTTTTCCGACACCAACACTACCTGTAAAGAAAATATAGTCAAACGATTCCTTTAAAAGTGCAGTGCTTTCCTGAGCACCGCCTTCTACTACCGATACAAGCTCTTCTGGGAATAATTCACCTAACATTCTCGTAAGCACTTTTGAAACGTTTGGCGTTAACTCTGACGGCTTTAAAACGACTGTATTGCCAGCTGCCAATGCTCCTACGAGTGGTGCAATTGCTAATTGAAACGGATAGTTCCACGGTGCGATAATAAGCGTCACACCATATGGTTCTGGCACCACTTTCCCCTTCGATCCAAAATGAGTAAGAGCTGTGCGAACACGCTTTGGTTTACTCCAAGATGAAATATGCTTCATTTGAAAAGAAATCTCTTTTAGTACATATCCAATTTCTGTTGTAAATGATTCGTGAACTGATTTATTCAAATCTAATTTCAACGCTTGAAAAATCTCACCTTCAAAACGCTGAATTCCATCATAAAGCTTTTTTAAATTATTTTTTCTTGTTTCTATACTTCTCGTATATCCATTATAAAAATATTGCTTTTGTTTATTTACAATAGAAGAAATGCTCATCTATTCACCTTCTCCCACTATTTTTATCCAATTCTTTCATTATTTATATAGAACTTTTTTACTCGTAAAATTACATTATATATAATTTTTTCTTTTATATAAAATTCATTGCTCACAAAAAACTACCGAAAGAAAATCTCCCGGTAGTTTTACTGTATTAACGGTATAAACGAACAGCACCTGCAGAATTATCATCAGCTTGTCCTACTACTTCAAACTTCAGACCAAGCTTCGGTAAAATACGTCCTGCATCTGGAATCTGCTCATTAATATACTTTTTAGAGTCATCGAACTTCGGTACCCCTGGTAATCCATCGTATACGAATGTTCCACGCGTTGGAGATACAACTTTCCAAGCTGGCGTTTTGTCGAATGAGAACGCCGCATCAGCAATTTGGAATCGCGTACTGCTTGTAAATGTTGGTTTGCCATTTAAAGTTCCTGCAATTGCTTCTGGATGAGAGTCAACTACACCAAGGAAACCATGTCCTGGATGTATGCCAACCCAGTTATCTGTGTAAGCTGAATCCGCATACCATACAACCATACCAGTGTTATATACTGGACCGCGAGCAAATTTCAATGCGTTATCTGAACCCGCATAGTTTCTCCACTCTACATAGTAGTTATGCTTTTTCTTATCCATTCCGTTAGATGCAACGAAACCGTCCAATTTGAATTGTGGTGTACCTTCTGCATCATCAGAGAATGCAACTTTACCATCTACTGTTAATGACGCATTATCAAGAGCAAATCCGTTTAACGCTAAACCACCATCCGTAATGTACTCAAATGTTAATTTCACTTTCTTACCTTTGAACTGACTTAAATCATATGATTTATCAATCCATTTTCCATTTGTCGTAGCTGCATTTCCACTATTTGCTTTCTCACCAATTCTTTCAATCAACGTTTTTTGTCCATCTTCTGTTACAGCGTGTACTTCAAGGAAATCGTACTCTGCTTCGATTTCATACAATGACTTATAATCGAATTTTGCAGTCGTTGCTTTCGTTAAATCGAATAGTGGCGTTTCCATCGTTGTATGAAGGTCATCACCTTTTGTGCTGTAGTAATACTGTTTACCAAATGCAGGCTGAATTCCTTTTACATCTTTATCTGGTAAGTTAACACGAATCAGACCTGGACGATCTGACTTCGTAACACTTTGGTCTAAGTATGTTGCAAGACCGATACCTTTATTTAATTTCTCGTAATCTACTTCTACGATATTCGCCCAGTTACCACCGATTGTTTTTTGGAAAAACTCTTTATTTTGTGGTGATAAACTCGTTGGCGTTGTTCCTGCGATTTTACCAGCCCAGCTTCCGCCACTCATAATAGACCAAGCTTCAACCGGTTCACCATCACCGCTATACTGTGTATCATACTCATCTGGAAGACCTAAATCATGGCCATATTCATGTGCGAATACACCAACCGCGCCATCTTCTGGTTCAATTGTGTAGTCGAAAGCTGCCATATTTCCGCCCCAATATGGAACTTTCGCTTGTGTACCTTCAATTGCGAATGGTTTTGGTCCAACTGTCCAGCGATGTGACCAAATTGCATCATCACCTAATTTACCACCGCCAGCTTCTTGTCCAACACCCGCATGAATAATCATTAAGTGATCGATTAAACCGTCCGGTTGATTTTGATTCCCATCACCATTTACATCATATTGATCGAACTGATCAAACTGTGATAAATCAAGTCCGCTATCTACAGCCGCTTTTAATGCATCTTTTACTAGATCACGTGGTCCTTTTGGTCCTTTATTATCATGACCTGTACCAGCATCTGCACCGTAATCAGCAGCTTTACCTGGAACTGTTAACCATTTTGTGACTGTTCCGTCCACTGTGTAACTACCACCTGATTGCTCTTCGTAATATTGTTTAAACGTTTCGATTTTGCTTCCATCCTCTAACGCGAATGGCTCATTACCGAATAACATTTTTTCATAATGTTCTTTGTTAAAATCGTTAGAATACATGTAGCCAGGCTCTTTATCAATATTGTTATGCTTGAAATCAGCGTACTCTACAAGTAAAACAAGTACTTTATCTTTACGAACTTCACCGTTATACTCTTTTTGCTTAGCAGGTGAAGTTGGTACTTTCCCATTTAAGCCTCCTCTAACTGGACCTGTTCCTGCTGTAGTCCCGTTTGCTGGCTGCTCTGATTTTTCTTTCGTATCTGCCTTTGCATCTTTCACTTTCTTTAAAAAGTCAGATGCATCTTTCGTAAGTTGGTCCCCACTTGCCGCTTCTTTCCCAGGATTTTCACCCTTCTTTTTCTCTACATACTTTTCGACAGCTTTCTTTGTTTCTGTCCCTGAAGCAGATGAATCAATTACCCCACGTTTTTTTAGCGCATTTGCTAATCTCTCTTCTGGGATTAAGTGATCATCAACTGGGCTTGTAGCTGTCTTGTTCTCCGGCGTTTCAGCATATACAGACTGGCTTCCAGCACCAAACGACAAGCCTAGAACAGCTGTCAAAGCAATTGATGATAACACTTTAAATGGTTTCTTTTTCATCCCTTATTGCCTCCCCTAATATAAAATATGTATTACATACTTTATATTATTAAAAATTCAATATATTTTCAATATTTAGTTATATTATGTAATTTTTTTAATATATTTGTAAAAATTTCATAGTTAGTATACGAATATATCACAATTCAACAATGTTTTCAGAAAATATTGAAAATATTTGTCAGAAACTTTATAATCGCCATAGAGGGAATTTAATGGGGATTTTATCTTTGTTTCATCTACAAAATATTTGATAATTCACTATATAAAATACAAAATCCGATTGCGTTATCATATATTCTGTAGCAGCAATTATGACCACTAATTAGGGAGGAATTACATTTGTACAAAGATAAGGCTGACTCACTAGATCAAGAATGGATTGATTTAATACTTGAAGCTCTAGATGCTGGCATTGCCCTGCAAGATATTGAACACTTTTTTCAACGTATGAAGCATACGAGCCAGGCTCAATAGCCTCGTTCTTTTTAACGAAGTTTATGTTATAATAATCACATCATAAGACGACTACATATTGATAGAAAGGTGCGCAAATATGATAGGAGAACGTATAAAACGCCTTCGTTTACAAAAAGGCATTTCATTAACAGAACTCGCCGAAAAAGCTGGTGTCGCTAAATCTTACATTAGTTCTATAGAACGGAATTTACAAAAAAACCCTTCTATTCAGTTTCTTGAAAAAATTGCAGCTGTTCTACAAATTCCAGTTGATACTTTACTTCACGATGAAACAACAACGGAGGGTCACCTAGACTCCGAATGGACACAGCTCGTTAAAGATGCGATGAGCTCTGGTGTCTCAAAAGAACAGTTTCGTGAATTTCTCGAATTTACACAATGGAAGAAAAATCAACAATAATACATATAAAAGAGTGCTTAAAACGGGCACTTCTTTTTTTCTTTATAAAAAAAAGCGGGGAATCCCCCGCTTTTTTTATTTATTATTTTTCTTCTCCATCTGTTTGGTTAGCATTGAATGTCCATTCTAAGTTCAATGAATCGCCTTGGAATTTGTTTTGATCTTGACCATTCTCTTCGAATACAAATTGTACCCATAGATAGTCCTCTGTACCAGCTTCTAAGCCACCTTTTTCTCCCCACTCAGGAGCAAAGATGTCTTTAGCTAAAAGATCTGGATCAGCATTTTGTAAATCAGCTAAAGTTGTTTCATATACAGGCTCGCTTTGTTTATCCCAGTTCCAAAGGAATTTCACTTTAATATGCTTACCGAAGTCTTCACCAGCATTATCACCTTTTGCATCTTTCACAGTATACTTTGTCGCTAATTTAACATCTTTAATTGCTAAAGTACCGTCGTTCTTTAATAAGAACTCTTTCTTAACAGAATCCCCTGGTTTTAAATCTTTAATATCTACAAGCGTTTTAGGGTTTAATGTAAGATCTAACGTCCCAGCTGCAAATGTATTGTTTGATACTTCTTTATCGCTAAAGTAAGCGAATGTTCCTCCACCAATTAAAGATAACCCCAATGCTGCTGATGCAACTCCCATACCTAATTTCTTTTTCAGACTCACAATCAATTCCCCCTAGCTGTTTTTTGTATTTTTATCTCTTATTTCAAAATAAGAGGTGTAACTAAAACTATATTAGCTTAGCTAATATTTGTTCTTTTTTTAAAACCTTAAGTTCATTATAACGAACAAGACTATATAAATACAATATATATTTTGATTATTTTTATTTCTCAACATTTTTTCCTTTTTTTCAGAAAAGTATTGAGAAATAAAGTGAAACTTTAATCAGAGTTTTTCTGTCCATCCCCACTGATCATTAACCTTCACCTAGCGGTGGGCTGCCAACTAACTTCCTCGCATTCGTTAAATTTTTAGGTGAAGACCTTATACCCACGAATAGTGAAATAAGAAAAACAAAGCAAATAGGTGAGTCGTAGGGCTCTCTCACCTATTTGTCTTATCATTGTATTTATTCCTTCCGAAATGCTGCTGTATTTTACTTACTATTCCTTCTTTTCTTCTTGCTTCTTACTCTCTTCTAGTTTTTTCGCCTCTTCTTGTTTCTTGCTCTCTTCTAGCTTTTTCGCTTCTTCTTGCTTCTTACTCTCTTCTAATTTCTTTTGCTTCTCAGCCTCACTCACTTGCTTTGCTGTTTCATCTACTAATAATTTTTCAAAAGCTTGAATTTGTTTATCAATCACCTGTAAATTAACCTCTTTATCAACATACTCACAGTGCTCTTTAACTATATGAAAACCAGCATTCACATACGAGAATACTTGCTTATTAGATTCACTTTTATTTCCCTTTAACTCTTCTTTCACTTTGTTATAAGGATTTTCTATTGATGCATATACCTTTTGTAACAGTTCCCTCTCAGTAACAATTTTCTCACGTCCTTGCTTCCACGTAACAAGCGCCTGTTCTAATTCTTGAGTGGAAGTGAAAGTTACTTTCGATTTCATCTCTTCATACTCATGCAAAATTACTTCCTTATGTTGCTTAGCTTGTTCTGTCAACTGATCAACTGTTTTTGGAAAAATACTTGCTGTAGAAATAGTAGCCTGCACTTTCGTCTCATGAATGAAAGCTGCCTCTGTATAAGTCATCATTTGAGAACCTAAATAAAAAGTAATAGAGCACAAACATGGCAATATAAGCATCTTTTTGAATTTGCGAGGTGCCTTCAGCATTTTAATCTCTCCTATCGAACAACTTGTTCTTTATCAAGAACTATACCTTTATTATAATAAAGTGAATTACAAAATGATATAAAAATTATGTTTCTTTTTACATTTCTCTTTTAACACAAAAAGAGACTACCACTTTTGATAGTCTCTTTTTGTTGTCATTATTATTTCGTTTCACCATCGCCTTGCTGTGCATCAAACGTCCAAGTTAATTGTAACTTATCGCCTTGGAATTCATTTTGGTCTTTTTTATTATCAACGAATTCAAATTTCACTTTGAATTTATCAGATTTACCTGCAGAAATACCTTTTTCATCCCAGAACCAAGCAGCTAAATCATTATTTACTGCTGTAAGTGTATCACCCTTCAATTTATCTAATGTAGTTTCTTTCACAATCGTCTCATGCTTATCTACATTTTTTAAGAATGTTACTTTAATATGTTTACCAAAATCATCTTTATTATCTTTCTTCGTATCTTCTACATTATAGTCTGTTTTTAATAGAACCTTTTTAATATCTAAAGAGCCTTTATTTTCTAGTTTAAATTCTTTTTCAATTGTATCACCAGGTTTTAAATTCGATACATTAACAACTGTTGATGGACTTAATGATAAATCAAGCGTACCAGCCGCAAATGTATTATTTGACACTTCTTTATCGCTAAAGAATGCAAATGTTCCTCCACCAACTAATGCTGCTCCTAATACTGCTGATGCGATACCCATTCCTAATTTTTTCTTTAAAGTCATGTCCATATCCCCTTAATATATATATATATATATATTTGTTAACTTCCTAAACGGAAAGTATAACCAAACGAACTAGACGGATTGTTCTACTTTTTTATCTTTCTTTTCTCCGTCAATGCTACGAATAGCGCCAAAAATAGAAATTGCGGAATAGCCAAGTAAAAAGACTCCAGGAATAATGAGAAGTAATGCTGCTCCCGCTTTTGAACTCGCATAATTCAGTCCATAACCAACGTATGGAACTGTAATATCTGCATACTTTCCAATTACATTCTCTGCAAGTACTGGTGCTAAATCTGGTCCGTTGTTGTTATCCCCTTTTGTTTCATACATTACTTTTCCATTTGTATCTTTCACACCGATAATACGGTGAGTGATAATTTTGTCATCTTTCTCTTTAAACGTAATAACATCACCTTTTTTATATTTAGAACCATCTTTCGTTGGCTCTATCGCAATGATTGATCCTGTTAAAAATGTTGGTTCCATCGATCCTGAAAGAACGCTCTTAAATTGATATCCCATCACTGTTGGATCCCCGCCACTCGCTTTTGAAGAAATAACTACAAAAGCTAAACAAACCATTACCGCAAATAAAACAAATGAGATAACGTTGCTAATCACCTTCCAAATTAATTTCATCGTCTCTCTCCCTCTCCGTTGTTTTATGTTATTTGAAGTATACAATATCCACTTTAGTTCTCTAACAAGAACACAAGTAAATAATATAACGAACGATTTGGAAATGCAATAAGAAAATTTACAATTATTAGTTAAATCATTTTTGAAATGCATACAAAAAAGACCGTGACAAAATCTCATCACGGTCTACTAGCAATTTATTTTTCTTCTGATTTCATCCCTTGGTTATTTCGGCGCAGCACTACATATAAAATCGCTCCAAATAATAAAATCGCACCTATTCCAACACTTATCACTTTCACATTCGATTCCTTTACTTCAGGTGCAACTGTATCTTTTTTAGGCATCGCAAAAGTAACATCTTCTTTTGAAAGAACATTTATAGTCGCAATCGTTTGATTATTCTTTATAATATCTACCGCACCAACTACTTCACCGCGATGAATTCCTTTTTGATACAAAGATTCTTTATCCACTGAAGTAACCCGAAAAGCCGTTTTTATATTTTTCCCTTCATCTTTCTTTAGCATAAGCTCTGCACTTTTTTCCAGCTCAGAATCAACATCTTTATTTAAATACTTTGCCTTTTGGTGCCAACTATGTTTATCTAGTACAGTTTGCTTCGTAAATTGCCCAAAAGAATATTCCGCCATCTGCTTCAAATCTTCATAAATTTCAGGTCTTTGAGAAGCCATTACTACATTTATAATACGATTACCATCCTTCTCATTTAATAAAACGAGCGTATTGCGTGCTTCATTCGTAAATCCTGTCTTACCACCCATGCTATATGGATTTTCAAAATAAGTAGACTTATTAAAAATAGAAACTGTTTGCGTAGATGTCGTAACCGTCGTTCTTTTCGTATTCATCGCTTGTAAAATTTCAGGATACTTTTGCACACCTCTCGTAATCATTGCCATATCATATGGCGTCGTATAATGATTTGGATCATGCAATCCATTTGGCGTTACAAAATGACTATCTTTAGCCCCTAATTGCTTCGCCCTTTCATTCATCATATTGGCGAAGTTTTCAACACTTCCTCCAATACGCTCCGCAATCGCATACGACACATCATTCGCACTCAGCACCATTAAAATCATAAGTGCAGTATTTCTATTAATAGTCTCACCAGGGTGAAACTCAATTTGATAATTACTCTTCTCTTGATCTAATGCTAATTGTGAAAACGTAAATTGATCCTCTGGCTTCGTATGCTCCATCAGTAAAATCGCCGTTAACACTTTCGTCATACTAGCAGGGAACGCACGATGATGTGCATTTTTGTCGTACAACATATCTCCTGTTTTCGCATCAATCGTAGTCGCAAACTGACTAAAAACATTCGGCCCTTCCGCAGGTGGAGGTGCCACTTGCTCCGGATTTACTCCAATATTCGTCTCAGCATATAACGTCATAGGTGTCAAAAAAAATAAACAAATAACCATAACAAAAACCGAAATTTTCTTAAAATTTACCATATGACTCTCCCTTTTCCCTTTACTTTCACATTCTATAAAATACCTCTACCAACCTATATGTAATTTGTATTAATTTGGAAGAATATTCACTTTTTTTACTATATCACACTTTTACGATTAGGAACATAAATATACAACAAAAAATAAGAAGGAATTACTCTTTCTTATCCTTCTCATCAATCAACGAATCTATTAACTTTTGCCCAGCTTCTTCGGGCGTAATCTCATCTGTCATCCCCATAAACGACCAACCTTTAGAATCGACCCACTCAACGAACTCTTGTAAAAACTCATCATGTGTAACATCCACATCAAGAATTGAGCCATTAATCGAAATCGTTCTATTTCTAGATACGCGCATCTTGAACGTTTTTCTTACCATTACAATAATTCTCCCTCTACTTCTGAATATTTATAAATATCTTGTACTTCTTTTATACATGATTTCTTGAAAATTGTAAAAAGGATATATTGGCCAATTTGCATATTAAAAATGAAAATCTCTTATTATATAACCCTCACACTACATTCATTTAGTCATAAATTACGGAATACATCCATATAAAAAAACAAACCAACTTATATTCTATCACACCAACTACACTTGACTTTAGTACGATCAAATAGAATATATTAGAAAACACCTTAAAATGAGGAGGAACTCCATGGCGCGTTGTACATATTGTAAAACGAAGTGGAAAATAAAAGATGTATGGTCGATACTCGTGACATTTGAAAAAGATTGTCCATATTGCTTCGGAAGACAATATCTATCAAAGAAAACATTGAACGCTATGCCAGAACTTATAAGCTTACCTTTACACTTCTTATTCCCTTTTCTTGTTGACTTAAGCGATGAAGGTCCTTTGGATTGGTATCGGAAAAAATAATAGAACCGCTTTATTCGAACTCACTTTTCATTAAATTCTCTACTTATATATTCCTTAATACACTACTAGCGTGATTCCAACTATTTTCCCATCAAAACATTAATATAAAATATTGTAAAATTTCAGTTAATTATATATAATTACTTTAGCATAAAGATTAAAGATGCTGTTACATACGCATTTTTGAAGATCCCGTAGCTCAGCAGGGAGAGCGCCACCTTGACAGGGTGGAGGTCGCTGGTTCGAGGCCAGTCGGGATCATAAAACTAAAGAGTATCAAGGCTTGAGAGGATATTCTCAAAAGCTAAAACTGTGGAGGTCTCCATCAGACACCACAAGTTAACAGAGGACTACTTCTAGTCAGCAAACCAGCTGGCTCAGAGGTAGTCCTCTTTTTTTGTTTCCATAAAACTGAGAAAGGACTGAAAAGAAAATGCTACTTAAGTTTGCTATGAAGGATTTCAAAGAGGAAAAAGAGTTCGCTAATCTGTCTCCTCGTACAATTCAATCTTATATGGCTACCATGCATGAGTTCCAAACGTTCTGCTCTGAGAGAGAACTGATAGATACACGAGATATTAGAGAAGCAACTGTTAAGAGCTACCTCATGTATTGCCAACGAACAAGAAAAAACAATGTAGTAACAAGAAACACAAAGCTCCATCACCTAAAGATTTTCTTTAACTACTTACAACACGAGGACATTATCACTGAGAAAGAAAACCCTATTCGTAAAATGAAACTGGCTAAAGAGGATATAAAAATTGAGGTCTTTCAAGATTACCATATCAAGCAAATGCTGAGTTACTATAGGAGACTTAAAACAAGAGATAAAAGCCTCTACGCTTATCGAGATCACACTATTATTGTTTTCCTTTTAGGAACTGGCTCAAGGTTAGGAGAGCTTATCAATATACGCTGGAGTGAATTGGACTTGGTAAACCAAACAGTAACCCTATTCGGTAAAGCTCGTAAGCAACAGACTGTCCCTCTCACAGACAAGCTTATAAAAGAGCTTTGTGAGTACAAAGTGTTCATTGAACGTGAGATTGGAAAACTCCCAGAGTACGTATTTACCACACGAGAAGGGAAACAAATGAGTCCTAATAGCATCAAACTCATATTCAAGCGACTCAAACAAGTAATGAACTTTAAAGATGTTCGCTTATCAGCTCATACTTTCCGTCATACTTTTGCGCATCGTTGCTTAATGGCTGGTATGGACGTTTTTACCCTCCAAAGAATGCTAAGGCACAGCAATTTGAGAATGACTGAGAGGTATCTCGCTCTTTGGGGAACAGCCTTGAAAGAACAAAACGATAAGTTTAATCCACTTAATTCACTTGAGATTTAAAACAAATAAAAAGAGAGCCCTTCTAGTTTGGCGACAGGAAAGGGCTCTCTTACAGCTACAGAAACTCGAAGGAGCTTCCTTGTTTGCTATTGTATCATGCTTATTGGTACTAGCTCAAGGGGTGTTCCTTCTCATATAGGAGGAAAAGAATATGAAGGAACTACGAAAATATCAATCATTTAATTCTGTACCCGAGATGGACAATTCTATTAGTGAATACCTGTCAGTGTATAAACTCAAAGAGTCAGAATACACAGTGCTATGGAAGCTTGCTTGTTACTCATGCAAATTCATAGGAGTCAGCTATCTCAAAGTAGACTCTTTAGCTGATCTCACAGGTTACTCTAAACGCACTATACAGCGTGCTCTCAAGGGGTTATCTGAGTTAGGAATCATTACTCGTATTAACCAATTTAAGCCTGTTAAAGGTGGCTATAGCGCTTCAATAACAGTTATTAATCCCTATGAGAGTCACCTTGCTAAGTCACCTTGTGAGAAAGCTGTAGAGCCTACTCCTGAGCGAATTGAGGAGCTTCCTTCTCATACAGATACAATTACTTATAAAACTAAAAGCTCTAAAGATAATACATACGTAGCACACGAGTTAGGATTAACTCATTTAGATGCTATTGGTGTTCCTACTGAGTTCTCTGTCTCAGTATTGCCTTATCTAGATGTACAACAAGTGTACAAGCTATGGAGTCGTGTACAATTGGCTACTCGTAAGCATGCACCAGATGTAGTTGAAACTGTAGAGATCGCCGTCTCAGCTGTACGTGCTAGTGTGCTTGCATCTAAGGTTAAACGAGTGAATGACTTCACAGGATATTTCTATGGAGTGCTGTCTCAAAAGTTATCGACTGCTCAGCGGTCTCTCAAGTGTCGTCTGTTTAACTTCCTTGATTGATTACCAGTAAGGTAATAATCCCTGCTATCTGGTTGCTGTCCTATCTCGGTTAACCCCAGAGGTAGCATCTGTCCAGCTATGCTCGATGGGTTACACCTGTTGGCATTCTATCGGGTTGTTGTCCGTTCTCTGTAGGTACAAGGGTCTGTACATTATACATACCCCTAGAGCTGGCAACTAATCAGGCATATGGAATGATAATGACAACGTAGTTGCTCGATAGCATGCCTCCTCAACGGCAAGATAACTAAGGGGGAATACTAATGAGTAACGTAAAAGTAATTATTGAGGTAATCGACAACAAGGCAGAGCGTGACAACTTGGTAGAACGAGTAGAAGTTCTGGAGAGAGTGAAAAGCCTACTGTTACTTCCTAATTTAGAATACGCTACTTCTAAACAGGTTGCTGATTTTTATGGTGTGCCGATTAAAAGCGTAAACAACATATTACTAAGAAACAGAGATGAATTACTACTAGATGGATACGAACAAGTTAACGGAAAAGATTTAGCCATACTCAAAATGAAGAGTGCTAAAATAGAAAATAAAAGAGGTCACATTTTAATAAATAATGAAATAAAAATACCATATAACGAAGTAGGTTTATTTCCTAAGAGAGCGATCCTCCGAGTAGGAATGCTACTACGTGACTCGGAAGTAGCCAAGGAAGTACGCACTCAGTTGTTAAACATCGAGGAGCACACAGCTACCGAGAGACAAGTTTACATTCGTTCGGCTGTCTCTATAGGGTCAAAATGAACCTTAGAGAATAAACCTAAAAAGTTTAACTAAAGGGTTGCGCAACCCGTTTATGCTATGTTAAGATTAACTCATCGGCAAGGGAGGTGACAAACTTGCAAGAGAAACAACTTAGGTACTTCACACGTATTATGGATGCCTACTCGCTAGATTCCATTGAGGAAGCGCAAAGGTTTTACAAGCTGTTTAGCGCTCTCAAGTTATTACCACAGAGTAAGCGAAAAGAACTAGTGGAGATCGCTTTTGAGCGTATCAACGAAGGAAAATCTATAGTAGATAAGTGAAACACAAATAGCCCTACCCAGTAGTAAACTTTGGCGAGTTCACTGGATAAGGCTAAGCAATTCAGTCGAACCTATAAGGCTCTTTCCTCCCTATGGTATCACGAGCAGGAATAGCTGTAAAGGTTCGACCTCACAGGAGGCGAATAAGTTGAAGCTTAAAAATTGGGTTAAATCAACCTTGGTAGCTGGCGGTAGTATAAGCTTTCTTTACGCAGCTGGTTACATTGTTTCACTCATGATTGTACACCTGTAGTATTACCTATCTCGTGTAAACAAATAAAACTAAAGGGAGAGATTTTTTATGACAACAATTACTATTCAACCAACTAATTTAGATATCATTATGGAGGAGATCGACACTCTAGTATCCAACTTCCAGGACTCACTATCTCGTATCACTAATAAAGTTTGCAAAGTAGATACATTCCAACTAGGCCTTACGTATGTGGTTATCTTACGAGCTGGCAAAATCTCTAAAACTCTTAGTTTTAATTTAAATGAAGTAACCGAGGAGAATATTTAACTCAAGAAGTAATACCCCACGAGCTGACTCTACATGAGTCGGTTCTTTTGCTTTCCTCCTCAGGGTTACCAATGTGGTAATTGAAATTATAGTTTGTGCACTCGTTGAAACCAATTAGATAACTCTTGAGCTTGCTGTTTATCTATCGCAAACCCCTTATCCATCCCCTTCGATTCAATTTCAATACCGAAATAACCATCGTTCAGAGGGCGAATTCTCAATAAATCTCCTCCTTGATCTAACAACTCAGCCATCTCTCTATTACTTAAGATTCTCATAAACTCACGAGCTCTGTTTCTTGAGAATACACAATGGACATAACGTCTGTATTCATCCTTAATTGTAAAATACATTGAACCTAAGATAAGCTCTACTTCTAGAGTTTGATTTAAAATATCTTTGTATTCCAGCATAGGTATCATCTTATCACCACCTCTCATAAATGATTATAGAGTTGTCAACTTGCAAAGGAAATACCTTTTGTAAAGTTGGTTTACTGTGGTAATACCCGGTGTTTCAACTATCTATCTCCTCTACTTCCACATTTATTAGTTTTCCATCTATGGTGTATCTCAATTGGTTGTTATAACTCTTAGTGATATCACTATAGAGCCAGCTAACCCCATTGTTTGTCTCAGTGGTAAAGTTACTTAGGTATTCTTTACCTCCACTAGTCCATCTAACATAACATCTATACTTACACATATAGCATTCCCCCTCTAGTGTTATTACTGCTCAGTACCACCATCGAAAAGAATATTCCAGTTAGCCTCTGTTTTGTTCTCCACGTTACCCTTAGACAAACGATACTTTCGAGATAACCCTAACTCATCTATTAATCTAATATAGCGACTCTCAAAGTCTGCCATACTTACCTTCTCATTGACTGCATACTCCATAGTTACATTCTTACGTCTAGCCTTAATGAGGTTAATCAGAGCTAGGTCAAGTGTTTCTAAATCCAGCTTGTCCAACTCGTATTTTTCTTGGTAGTGTTCGAACGTTTCTTTATACCATTGGTTCTCCTCCTCTGTTAGATCTGCTTTGAAGTCCTTCAGATACAACCCATGAATGTAGTTACCTGGAGTTAGATTCTTTAACGCTTTCGCTTTCCCCTCAGGGGTGCGTGGCCCTCCAGTCGGATTATGTGGTCTAGCCATATTAATTCCCCTCCTTAGTTACTGAGAATAGTAGTACAGATGTACCAGTCAGGTATACTGCCTTGTTAGTATCAACTGAGATAGGAAACAAGTCAGACTCCTCTCGTTCGATCCAGCTCATGAATTCAGCTAGCTTACCATCATCTATAGTTACTTCTAGAGCGCCACCTGTTGGGGTTACAATCTTTACGTTGTTCATTAGTCATCTACCTCCTATTTGATTCCTAGACTAGCAACATACTGTTTGTATTCTTCCTCAAAGGATTTCTCCTCTTGAGACTTTGCATCCATGGCTAACGAGAAAGCCTTGTATACTTCTTGAGGGCTGTACTTTAGGGGTTGTTCCTGCTCGGAGAACAGTTGAGCACCTTTTAGTTGTGGGAATGCTACGAGGCTTACTTCTCGAATCCGTGTAGGGTTGCCTTTAGAGTCTGTATAAAAAGAGATGGAAACCTTTTTGGCTAATCCCTTTTGAACACGCTGTTTAATGGAGTCCTCGATAATACGAACGGTTCCCATCAGCTTTTCACCTACTACCTTCACGCTCTCAAGGAATCCTACAGTATCTTTTGCACTCTCACTGTGGTCTAACTGGATAGGTACATTTTCCTCTTTGTTAAACGAGCTAACCAAAGCATGCAAGTCCTTACTCGTGTAGTTTCGTCCTCTGTGTTTACCTGTGGAGAATAACTCTGCGTCCTTCAATAGGTCTTGTCCTTCCTCGGAAAACGACTCCGTTAAATGACCCGTATTGTTAAACTTCATAAGTTGCATATATTTCACCTCTTTAATTTAAATAAAAATAGGGAGCAACCCTTTTCGGCTACTCCCTCTGTAGGTTGTACTAAGCAATGATATTCTTTAACAGGTAAATCCCTTTTGGATCAGTTACATAACTCTCAGTGAATCGTAGAGCACGAACAACTGTAGTCATGTCCTCATCTTGGTTATACTGGCTCGTAGATAATGGAACTGCATCAGCGATGTCACCGATAGCTCCACGTTGTACAAGTAATACATCCTTATCAGCGAACGTTTCATCTACGAATAGGTCTAAGCCTAAGAAGTTACCGCGGTAACCAGCTAATTGTTTTAAGTCCTGATTGATGTACTCTGGAGAAGCATCACTATTGTTAGAGATGATTCCAAAAGTAGCTGGAGAGACAACCATCGTGTCTAACACATAGCCAAACTTTGCAGCTTCAACTTGTGCGGTCGTTAAATCACTACGAATAGCAATAGCACCCTTTGTCGTCTGTCCTTTAGCTGATTGACTAGCAGTTAAATCACTCCAGTATAAATCCGTACCAGTACCTGTTTTCGTACGCTTGTTAATATTTGCATCATTAAGGATTCGATCGTAAGTCATTGCGTTAACCATGTTACTAACCGAGTTAGCAAGCTTATTGAACACTCGCTCAAAGTAACTGCTAGCACCAAAACGTTGTTGCTCATATGAGATAGCAGCCTCTAAGCCATACTTACGGATTAAAGCAAGTTGCGCCTTCTCGCTGATACCAATACGTTTGAATCCTGAGCCTTCACCTACCTCAGGTACTTCTTCGTAAGCATAACGACCGTTAGCATCTGCATCTGCATCTTTGAAGAATTTAACTGATAGAGCATCAACTGAGGTTTTAGTCATAAGTAAGTCAGCGATCATTTTTCTTTCTGCTAAGTCCTTAATACGACGATCTACAAATTGTTTCTTTAAATTGGGGTGTTGTCCTAAAATAATATCACTCATGTGTTTCCTCCTCGTTCCGTCTCTATGAGACAGAATCTATTAGTTATGGTAATAGTGTAGTAAGTGCTACTCAGTAACTAAACTATTCTAGAAGAAACAAGCAAAGAAAACCCTCAGGAGGTAAAACTTTGCTTATGTCCTCTAGAATAGCCACGAGCCAGAAGAACTCCCCTATTAGTCTGATAGGTTCAGCGTTCATCCCAACTCATGTATGCTACTTTCGTTTTACTTTGGAGCTATCTAGGAGTTAAATGCTTCTCAGTTGCTCTTGAGTGCTACCAATAATGAACTGCATATGTTCTAGACTCTGCTGAGAAAAATCGAACTTTCCAGCAAGCCAATTCTGAATCGTACATCTACCAAAGCCCACCTTCACAGCAAAAACCGAGTTAGAGCAGCCTGTGATTTCTTTATACTTTAGGTAGCGCTCTCGTGTGGCTTCATTCATTGCAATCTTGATATCTAATTCCTCTTCAGTTAACTTTAATGGCATATTTCATCTCTCCTATCTAGTTTTCTATTCATCTATATGTCTATTCATCTGTAATTTAAAAGAAGACTCCACCAGCTCGTACTAGTGGAGTTAGCCATAGAGGTGATCCCCATCACCAAACCACAGGAGGTTGTTATAAATGGCTGATTTAATCTAGGACATGGAGATTAATTCTCCGTAGTACTACCGAGGAAGTGATTTTTCTCTCTAGAGGAGACTCGGTAGTACTACACAAAGCTAAAAGGGTGTGACAACTCTTTTGTTGCCTTCATATACGTAGTAGCTGGACTGTGCTATTGTTTTACTCCTTATACTAATTAAGTATCGATATACCCCTCTAGGACGACCAAAAGAGCTATCCTCCTCAGGTAACTCAGTAGATCACGCTTCCTTTTTCCACTGTTTGGCGATTGGCTTGCGAGATTGCATAATAACTTCATAAATACCATCCTCAGTAAGAAACATTGTATCCCTATTTTGACCTGAGATTAAAAATTTTAATTTCAGCTTTTCATCTTTATCAACCGTTCTCAGCATATTAGTAATGTTTCCGTTTGGGTATTCAATCCACTCAGCTACATCTTTAGCTAGAAACAACGGCTCCTCCACAGTTCCATAAACTTTAAAGCCTTGCCCTAAAACTTCTTGTTGGTGAATTACTGTTAAGTTACTCATTAGTATTCCCCCTTGGTTATCTCGTTAAGATAAAAAAAAGCCAGCTCTCAGTGAGCCAGCCAAGTATAAATATTATCCTTTTTAGTCATTTTCCTTGGTTGTATTTTTATTGGTGTAACCTGTGAGAGTGCGCTCTCCAGTGTACCGAAGTTATCTTTGATAGCTGCTAACAACTGAGGACGTTCTCTGGAGAATGCTCCCTCGTTAATTTGTTTACCGTAGTACTTCATCTCTGCAAGTGTCTCTAGGATTAACTCATTCGTATATATGCTCATTTGGTTTCCTCCTTAGGGGTAATGGGGTGGGGTGTACCTTGTGGATCATTGGTAGGGGATTACTTTTTGAAGTTATCTTTAGAGAAGGAAGCCAGCTCGATAGCATCAGCCAGCTCTCTTATATTTGGAGTTCTGAGCTTTTTACTAACTAGTTGTGGATTCAAGATGATTACCTTCTTAACAGAGCTAATCTCCATTAGTAATCCTGCTCGTATTAACTTAGGAATAGCTCTCTTTGTGAAATCAGCCGAGCAACCAACCGAGGGAGCAATGTGTTTTCTACTCCATATTTCTAACTCTGATACATTCACCTCGTGGGGGTTGTCCACCAATAAATGCAACCCATAATGGAAGTGACCAAGTAGTTTAAAGAATAGTCCTAACTCTGAGAAGGAAATCTTTTTGGCTACCTCGAGTAATTTCCCTTTGTATACCTTTGTGAACAAGTCTTTACCATCGTAGTTGCCTACATTGAAGAACTGCTCTCCTAGAGAGATAACTGTGTTTCGTCCCTGTTTAGTTCTAACGATAAGGCTTAACTTCTCCAGCTCGGCTAAGATATTCTTTACTTGAGTTGGCTTCTTTCCGAGTAGATCTGCTAGTTTGCTAGTGGAAAGTAACTCTGATTCTTTTCCTTCCTCACGGTAATACAAGACTCCATTTTTACCTAACTTGGCAAACCCTAGCAGGAACATCATTACTCCTGAGTTCTCTAATGATAGGTAATCATTTACCTCTCTTATTTCATCTTTCACCATAGTAAACTGGGTATTACCTTCTTTGTAACTCTCCTTAGGTTTTCCTTTTCTTGCTTCTTTCTGAGCTGGACTAGTAACATCAGCCCCATTACTCATTGCCTCCTCAACTGTCATTCCTCTTAGTTCATTGATCGTTAGTTGATTGCTCATTTGTCTACCTCCATTATTTTTATTTGACGAGACAGTTAACTATATGATATGATTATTAGTTTCCTTTTTCTATTTATATTGTATTACGTTTCAAAATAAGACACAAGATATATGTATAAATTCTTTCTTTTTTTACACATATAGTGTTATGCACTGTAGCGGTTGTCCTCATTTTGGTGTATGAGACTGGCTCTATTAGCCCTTTTTGGTGTATGAGACTGGCTCTATTAATTTACCATCAGCCTTACTCCCACAAGGGATTGAGCCTATTTTGGTTGTTCGTTTCTCTGTATCTGTGTACCAACTAGGCTATCTCAGCAAGGACTTCTCCTGAGTCAAACTCCTTTGTCCGTCCTCGTTAGGCACAACAAAAAGGAGGTAACCTGATTGGCTGCCTCCTGGGATATCCCTAATTAGATTCTACTTTCTCAATACATAAATACAAAAACCTGAGACGGAGAATCTACAGAAGAATATTTCAAGGCTTGTCCTACTCGTTTACGAGAAAGTAGATCCTTGAAGATAATCTCTGTAGTTGCCATCTCCTATAGTTCTTTATTTCTTAAATCTTTAAATACCTTAATATCTATATGAGCTGGCATCTCTAGAGCTTTACTACCCAGCTTTCTCTGTCGATTCTCGACTAGTACTACCAGGTAGTTATATCTCTAGAGTAACTTCCTCGTAAGTTATTTTTATTTCTTTTTTACGAGCTGGGAATCTAATTGGTTAACTATCAGATGTATCTCAAAAGTAACAACTATGTAGTTAGTAGCAAAAGCGTGACTATTTTAGGTGAATCTCATGTATTTCACTCCTCAGCATCAACACTAGAGGCCGCCTAACTTGTAACTTAGGAGTTATTTTCTACACTAGACGGGTTTGTCTCAATCTCACAAGTTAACTAGGAGTGAAATGAAATGCCAAGTTAGATGATACGAGATAGCCGATCTCTCAAAGGTGGTGGCTAACAGGGGCTCACCCTCAAATGAGTACAGCCTCGATGTTGCCACTTTAGGATTTTATAAAATTATTAAAAGGTCTAAATGAGAATTACCTGAGGAAGACGATCTATATAGGTATGCTCATGGGTAGTACACGAGGTGCCAACTCCAGTGGGCCGATTTTCCTATATGATTTCTCCTCTGTATGTTAAGTATCGTCAGTTGAGCACCCCCTACCCTTTGTGATTTAACGAGGAAGACGATCTTATCAGTCACCAACGAGATAGCCACCTCCTAGAACACCGCTGAGGCTTACGAGATTACTCCGTGTGAGTCTTTACCTGTCGAGTAGGTACAAATGGGTTACTTCCTCAGTAGAGACGCTTATAGAGTCTCCCGTACAGTCAACTATTAGCCATACTCGCAGCCACTACTAAGTGATACTATAGTGGTAATAACATTTATTATGTAAACAAATAATGATTCTCAGTAGGCTACCTCTAGGGTATCTGCTCCCTTGGTACGTCTACGTTAGTCCCATCTCACATAAGTCCTTGAATAAATCACTGTATGAGGTAGCAACTCTGTAGGTGTATCTCTGTGTGTATATCTACTCAGTCGTATTCACTGAGAGGCAGCGCCAAGTAGCATGGCTGTAAGGTTGCTGTCTCTGTGGGTTATGCAGTTCACTGTGACTTCACCTCTGTAGGCGTACTCTGTGGGTAGTGGTGAGGTGGCATACTCTGGAGGGGTACTAGGTGGGTTACTTTCATAACTGTTCGATATTGTAACTTGGGAGAAACGACCACAGAGAGGGGTGCGTGAAACTATTTAGTGTGAAGTATTATAGCTGGATGCGTTAGTATCGCTCTCGTGTCTTTAACACTTGGAGGCTACCTTCATAATATCCATTAGTTTCCTACCTCCCAGTTGCTACTTTATAAGTTGTTCTCTTGTAGGTACCCACGTGGTACACCTTGAACCGTATATTCATTCCAGTTAATTTATTTTCAACATATAGAGTTTTGTATTTCTTATTAAAGTTAGCTACAAAGTTCATTGCATCAGCACCTATGAGAACGACTCTATCGTCACCGATATAAAACTCAATAGCTGCCTGTGCCTGATCTAGATTATCGTGCCAGTTAACCCACTTCTTAAACCACTTAAACATTTTATATTCCTCCTCTTAGTTTTCATAAATAGTTATTCTATTTATTCCCAAATTTTTCCCTATCAATACCACCTGAGACGGCACCTATTTTAGTCTCCTACTTTTGTCGAATACTAGCTCACAAGTTTTATCTGAATAGTACACCTTGTTAGTTTGCTGTCTCAGTGAATCTATTAGTTAATAATCATTTACAATATCTCCCTTGAGAACGTTAACTCAAAAGCTAAAACTGTGGAGGTCGTAGCAAAAGAGGGTTGACTAAATATTGAAACTACTTTAGTATTTTCAATAAGAAACTCTAACTGAAGTGGTTCTCAATGAGAATAATAACTCGAGAGCCTTGATACATATAAGTTTTACTGATCCCAAACCTCTACAGTTCACTGGGAAGTTCCCTTGACAGGGTGGAGGTCGCTGGTTCGAGGCCAGTCGGGATCATATGAGAAACCCCTTGATAGTCAAGGGGCTTTCTTTATGTAGCAAATCAATATACTTTTTTAAGAATAAATTTTTTATATACTGTTCAAGATTTGATCAATAGCTCTCTTTTGGTTAACGATTAATTTTTCATATGAAAATAAACTTATGATTTTAAATCTCTTATTAGATTTGAGTCAATATTTTAGACAAAAAAATTCAATCTAAGCTAGCTTTATTTTATTTGATTTACTGCTATTTGTAATATCGTTCACCGTGATATAGCAAAGTGCGATTCTAAACTTGTAATATTATACATATCTTAAAAAACCAGTAAATATATCCTTTTCTTTCAACTTATATTCATCTCGATTGAAACATTGCGTAAGATTCTGTGAGACTTCCGGTTCATCAATCGCTAATATTATATTTCTACCATTTTCCCCTACTTATTTTCCTCAATTCTTGAGAAAGACATAAATTATATCAATCATCACTCTGCGTTGTTCGCCAGAACTCAATTCTTCACTCTCTTCTTGGGAGCTTTTTAAAGTTTTCTTTGAAAAATAGCCTAATACAATAATTTTTATATTTATTTATATATATTTTGTAACACCAAAGAACTACATAGATTAACTATGTAGTCTTTTTAAATATGAATAGGCCAATCTTATTTTTTCCCTAACTTGATTGCCTTTTTTATATTACTGAATGCACCTTTACCATATAATAATACGCCACCGCGGTAAACACGACTCGTTAAACCAATCATCATACATATTGTTGCTAATAGAATCGCTAATGCAAGCGCAATCTCCCATACTGGGATATTGAGGAATCCAATTCGTACGAGCATAACAATAGGAGTAAAGAAAGGTATATAGCTAGTAATGGTAACAACCGTGCTGCTTGGATTTGACATTCCATAAAGTGCGATATACAAAGCAGCAATTAACATAAATGTCAGCGGCATAACAGCTTGAGAAGATTCCTCTATACGACTAATAACAGAGCCGAGTAGACAAGATAATGAGCCATATAATAAGAATCCTAATGTGAAGAATAGAATCCCATAAAACACTAGAGTAGGAGCAACAGAATTTAAATCAATACTATTTAAAATATCATTTTTCGATTCATTAATTGCTGTTTTATACCCTACAGTTGCGACCAAGCCCCAAATTATTATTTGTGTAATACCTGCCAACAATGTTGAGAAGAGCTTCGCATATAAATGTTTTGTAGGCGAAATACTTGAAACAACTAACTCCATTACACGAGAAGATTTTTCTGTTGCAACATCTGTAGCTAATTGTGCAGCATACATTAATATCATTACATAATTTAGCATGATAAAGGTATTAATTAAAATTCCTACACCCTCTGTATGTTCTCCATCTTTAACCTTATCTGAAACAGTTTTGGTTTGTATTTCTACTGGCGTTGTTAACACCTTTAATTCATCTTGCGATAGATTCAATTGCTGAGCGAAATTAGAAGATTGTATTTGAGATAAAATAGTTTGAACCTTGCTAACATCTTGCTGATTTACATCTGTCTCAGTTATATACGTAGCCTTTAGTTGCTTATTATCCAATTCCTCTACAACGATTGCATATGTATAATCACCATTTTTAACACCTGATTCTGCTTTTGGTTTATCCGTACTACGCTTAACATGTATCTTACTATCGACATTTTTAAACACTTGTTGAATTGTTGTATATAATTCTTCTTTTTCTGTAACAACGACAACTTGCTCTTCCTCGTTACCTACAAAATAGTTATAAATTTTTTCAAAATTCATCATTCCTATAATTAACATAGAAATCATGATTGTAATAACAATATATGATGTAGCTTTTACCTTAGATTTATAGTTTTGTAAAAAAATTGTCCAGAAACTATTCATGCTGTGCACCTACTTTCTCAATAAAGATGTCATTTAATGTAGGTTCTTCTACTGCGAATTTTTTAACAAAACCTAATTTCGTTATCTCTTTAAATAAAACATGCGAAACTTCTTCATATGAAATTTTAAGAGTAACTGCATTTTTACGTTTCTTCATACTTTCTACACCTTTTATTTCTTTCAAATGATCAAAGTCATGATCGCCAACGATTACAACATTCTTTTTACCAAAGTCACTTTTAATTTTGGCAATGTCTCCTTGAACAACAGGTACTCCTTTGTGCATGATACAAATGTGTTGACATAACTCTTCCACATGTTCCATACGATGTGAACTAAAAAGAATGTACGACCCTTGTTTTTGCATATCAAGAACGGCTTCTTTTAACATTTCAACATTTACTGGGTCTAAACCACTAAATGGTTCATCTAAAATTAAGAGTTCAGGCTTATGTATAATCGCTGTTATCAGCTGAATTTTTTGCTGATTCCCTTTTGAAAGTTCTCCTACCTTTTTGTTCAGATACTCAGTAATATTAAAACGCTCCAGCCAATAGTGAAGTTCTTTTTCTGCATCTTTACTTTTCATGTTCTTTAATTTTGCAAAAAAGTTAACTTGTTCTTTGACAGTCATTTTCGCATAAAGCCCACGTTCTTCGGGTAAATACCCAATCTTATCCGTTACATCATAATTTATAGGCTTACCATTCCATGAAATGGTTCCGCTTGATTTCGATAAAAAGCCAAGTATCATTCGAAATGTAGTCGTTTTACCTGCTCCATTCCCGCCCAAGAATCCAAAAATTTCACCTTTTAGTATCTTGATATTCAAATTATTAACTGCAACATGCTCGTCAAATTTCTTTGTTAAATCTTTAATTAGTAAACTCATTATCCACACCCTTAATTCTCAAGATGATTTATTTATACAATTGTATATCCAGTCAACCACAATATTTTGACCTCTTATGGTATCTCTTTTATAAGACATTAAAAATAAAATGACATTTGTAAAATCTGAATTTTCAACAATTTTCCTATATGGTATCTTTTTTAATAACTTATTTCCTTCAAAAATCATTCATTACCAACAAATGTTATATTTTTCATTATAAGGTTAGCATAAGATTTAGAATAACCAATATGCAATTTTACATATTTTAATATTTCCATAAAGTATTTCTTTAAAAAAATTTTCGTTATGTACTTTAAAATAACTTATAGGCACATTTAAGCTGCTCAATAGATAAATCATTCGTTTCTATCTTTTCAAAAGTTCCTGCTTTCCATCTCATACCGTTCACTACTCTCTATTAAAAATTTGTTTCTTCATTTATATTATAATACTTGTTTTAACATCGGTCTTACGATTCTATATTCGTCACCAAAAGGTTCCTTTATGATTAAAGGCGATTGATCATCTTTTTTCTTCAATCATTGTGAATACTTCTGTTTTTTCTTGTAATGTATTAGATTAGCTATTTTTAGTAGGTGCTTTAATTGCTTCAATTTTCTTTGTCACTTCGCCAAGCTTTTGCCCGACTTCTTCCGCTTTGACAGGTTCATTCGTAACTTAGTATTCCCGGTCCCCCCATACTAACATAGGTGGCACTTGTTCTCGTTTGTTACATATTATATAAGTAATACTAGCTACAAGTAGTAGACATGTTAATAAAAAGAAGATAGCTTTTTTGTTCATATACTATTCTCCTTATCTATCATTTTATTGGATTATATAATAGGAAATATAGTCACTAAATAGTTTTTATGGTATTTTTTAGTATTAATTTCAAATAGAAAAACCTTACTATAAAGTAAGGTTCCGTTTTTAAGTTCTATAATGACTGATTTATTAAAACGATCATTACGATAATCGCTATAAACATAACAACTAAACAGCCGATCATTTTATAAAATCCTCTTTTCGTTAACGTCCCGCCTTGAACGTCTTTACGAATAAATAAGAATACCGCTAAAAATAATACAAGCCCCATGCCAAAAGCATACATCATTTGCATATGTTAATCTTCCTTTCTCTTTTACATCTTAATATCTTTTCGATAAAACAACAAATGAGATAAAAACTGTACTCATCGTGAGTGCCATAAGTATGTTCAATAGTTCAGTAGCAGATAGTGTAAGTATTTTTAAGTTTAAGCCGATAGAGAAAAGAAGATAATATGCGGTTAGTGCAAAAAAGGTCACGAACATCCCTTTATAACGAATAAGCTTCATTCGCTCATCTTTTTCTTTAAATTGTGGGTGCAAGTAACTTAAGCAAAAACACATAATCATCATCGCAAGCAATGTATACGTTGGAGCCGGTGGTGCAGAATGCGTCATTATACCTGTTAATATCATAAATCCACTCATAAATAGAAAAATAATTCCCATCATAACGAAGTACTTTTGTGAATAGTTCATCTTTATTCCCCCTCTTCCTTTCCTTCATAAATAAATACATGTTCTATCGTTGTCTGAAATGTTTTTGCTATTTCAAATGCTAACGGAAGTGATGGATCATATTTTCCCTTTTCAATTGAAATGATGGTTTGTCTGGAAACTCCAAGTTTCTCAGCCAATTTTTCTTGAGATAATCCAAATTTTTTTCGGTATTCAACCATTTTATTTTCCAAGGAAATTTCTCCCTCCTTCCTTATACCGAGTATATATGTAAAGTAAACTTTACGTCAAGTTTCCTTTACATTCATTTCGTCTATTTTTCATTCTATTTATATAGAAGAAACTTTTTCAAATTCAGCACGTCTATTTTGAAATGAAACATGGAACAATGTATATAGCCGTTACTATATCTCCTCTCCGTTTTTATGAAAATTTAATATCTCCATATTTGTTTTATCCTTTTAAAATGTTTCATTCTGCTCTTTATCGGGTGAAATGCGCTATTGTTTTTCGCCATATTTATAGAAACTAACGATTTATGAAGCATTTTTTATGTTTAGCCACTTTTTTTGTAGAAATCCTTCATTTTCCTTTCGATATTTAACACTATCGAGATAAAGTTTATGGTAAATTCATAATTTTTTATTTTTTATACTATATTCCGTTATATTGTTGTATAATATCAATGAAAGCGCTTATTATTCCAATATACATAATTCGAACTAAACTTTATCGAAACATTCTGATAGTTATACTTATATTTAAATGCAACAATTATAGTTATTAATGTAGGTATACCAAATATATCCACCCCGTTTTCCCGTGAAATTACTTTATAACATGAAAGATTAACTTGGGTGATAAGTTATTGTGAATGTTTTTTTACAAAACAGATAAGTAATAGTGTTTGGTATTATGTAAATTATTGTAATAACATAAGAGTAAAGAAAAACATTTACATTGATTATTGGTTCATCAATTATTGAAAAGAGCAAAATGCACCTTTTTGTATGGAAAAAGGATTATATGCATTGGGAGGTTTAAACAAATGACGAGGAAGAATACAACGACAAACCCTTGGGCCAAGTTCCATGGTCCGAACCTTGGTTATGTTATTGAGCAGTATGATCTTTACGTAACTGGAGCAGGTTCTGTTGATCCGGAATTACAAGAGCTTTTTGAAATTTTTGGAGCTCCTTCGTTTCAAGATGATGTCGTAACAGGGGACAACACAGCAACACATTTTTCTCCTCAAAACACAGGGAACATTGAAAAGATTCTTAAAGTCGTTCAACTTGTTGAACAGATCCGTTCTTTCGGGCATACATTGGCTCACATTAATCCGATGGAAGATGCTGCAAACGGCCAATCTCTTATCGAGAAAACAATGAACGAACTGAGCGATGCTGACTTGAAAGCGATTCCAGCAAAAACAGTATGGCAAGATGCACCAGAGGGTATTCACACTGCACTTGATGTAATTCATAGATTAAAAGACGTTTATACAAAATCTTTAGCTTATGAATTTTCACATATACAAGATAGTGAAGAACGCGCGTGGTTGCATCAAATGGTGGAATCAAATTCATTGCGTCAACCATTATCAAATAAAAAACGAACTGCTCTTTTAAAACGTTTAGCTGCTGTTGAAGGTTTCGAGCAATTCTTGCATAAAACATTCGTTGGTCAAAAACGTTTCTCAATAGAGGGCGTTGATATGCTTGTACCTGTACTAGATGAAATTGTTTCTGAAGGTGCTAAAGGCGGCGTAGAAGATGTCATGATTGGTATGGCTCACCGCGGTCGTCTAAGCGTACTCGCTCACGTATTAGAAAAGCCATATAATCACATGTTTGCAGAATTCAAACATGCAAAAATAGAAGGTGCAGTGGCAAATGCTGGCTGGACTGGCGACGTGAAATACCATTTAGGTAGAGAACAAGTCGTTGGTAATGAAGAAGTTAGCACTCGTGTTACATTAGCAAATAACCCGAGTCATCTTGAGTTCGTTAACCCTGTTGTTGAAGGTTTCGCACGTGCAGCTCAAGAGAATCGTAAAAAATCTGGTCTTCCAGAACAAGATACTACAAAATCATTCGTAATTTTAGTTCATGGTGATGCTGCATTCCCTGGTCAAGGTGTTGTGTCTGAGACACTCAACTTAAGTAGATTGAATGCATACCAAACTGGCGGAACGATCCATGTTATCGCAAATAATGCAGTCGGCTTTACGACTGATAGCTATGATTCTCGTTCTACTAAATATTCAAGCGACCTTGCAAAAGGTTTCGATATTCCGATTGTTCACGTAAATGCTGATGATCCGGAGGCTTGTCTTGCTGCTGCAAACCTTGCGATCCAATATCGTACGCTGTTCAAAAAGGACTTCTTAATCGATTTAATCGGTTACCGCCGATATGGTCATAACGAAATGGATGATCCAGCAGTTACGCAACCACAAGTGTACAAAAAAATTAAAAATCACCCAACTGTAAGAGCAATTTATGCAGATCAATTACAATCTGCTGGCGTTCTGAATGCAGATGAGGTTGAAACAATTACTCAGTTTATACAAGAGGAATTAAAGGCTGAATACGCACAAGTGCCACCAGCTGATACGAGTGCTGCAACAATTCACGTTAAAGTTCCAGAGGTTGTTGCAAAAGGAATTCAACCGATTGACACTGGTGTTTCAATTGAATCACTTCGTGCAATTAATGAAGGACTATTATCTTGGCCTGAAGGCTTTAACGTATATCCAAAAGTGAAGAAAATTCTTGAGCGCCGTAAAGATGCTCTTGAAGAGAACGGTAAAATTGAATGGGCACTTGCTGAATCGTTAGCATTCGCTTCTATTTTGCAAGAAGGTACGCCAATTCGTTTAACTGGTCAAGATTCACAGCGTGGTACATTCGCGCACCGTCATATCGTATTACACGATACTGATACAAACGAAACATATTCACCATTACACCGTTTACCGAACATTAACGCATCATTCTCTGTTCATAACAGTCCGTTATCAGAAGCTGCTGTTGTTGGTTACGAATATGGTTACAACGTATTTGCTCCAGAAACTCTTGTGATGTGGGAAGCTCAATACGGTGACTTCTCAAATACTGCGCAAGCATTATTTGATCAATATGTTTCAGCAGGAAGAGCAAAATGGGGTCAAAAATCTGGTTTAGTTCTTCTATTACCACACGGTTATGAAGGTCAAGGGCCAGAACACTCTAGTGCACGTCCAGAACGTTTCTTACAATTAGCTGCTGAGAACAACTGGACAGTTGCAAACTTAACGAGCGCGGCACAATACTTCCATATCTTGCGCCGTCAAGCATCTATCTTAGGAACAGAAGCTGTTCGACCGTTAGTGCTTATGACACCAAAGAGTTTATTACGTCATCCACTTACGCTTTCAACTGCTAGTCAGTTAAGCGAAGGACGTTTCCAACCTGCTTTAGAACAAGAAAACCTTGGTGCGAAACCAAACAAAGTAAAACGTCTTGTTTTAAGTACAGGTAAAATGGCAATTGACTTAGCAGCAGAAATCGAAAGTGGTAAGCATGAGTACAGCCTAGATGAAGTTCATATGGTTCGTATCGAGCAGTTGTACCCATTCCCTGCTGAAAAAGTTCAATCTATTATTAAACGCTTTAAAAACTTAGAAGAAATCATTTGGGTTCAAGAAGAACCTCGTAATATGGGCGCATGGCATTACATGGCTCCAATTCTGTTCGAACTAGCTGGGGATAAAGTGAAAACAGGTTACATTGGACGCCCGGATCGTTCTAGCCCATCTGGTGGCGATCCATTCGCTCACAAAGCTGAGCAAGAATTAATCGTTGCACACGCTTTAGATGTGAAGTACAACTTCCGTCAAGATAAACAAGAAATTGAAGTTTTCAGCAACTGAAAGTAACAATGAGTTTTTCAGGCTTGGCTGTGGCAGATAGTCTGCCACAGCCAGCCTAACAAATGGAGATTACCGAAGATTAAAGAAGATAAAACACACCGTTAGGCAAATAAGGGGAGGACATTTAAAATGATCGAAATTAAAGTACCTGAGCTTGCAGAATCTATTTCAGAAGGAACTATTTCACAATGGCTTATCAACGTAGGCGACAAAGTTGAGAAAGGTGGCAGCGTTGTTGAGCTTGAGACTGACAAAGTCAATGTAGAAATCATTGCAGAGGATTCAGGTATTGTATCGAAGTTACTAGGCGAACCTGGAGATACAGTTGAAGTTGGTGCTACTATCGCAATTTTAGATGCAAACGGCGCAGCGGTTGAAGTAAGCACACCTGCTCCGGCTAATGAGCAACCAAAACAAGAAACTACTGAAGCACCGAAAGCAGCAGCTCCAAGTGCTGAACAAAATAAAGCGTTGCAAGGTTTACCAAATACAAATCGTCCTATCGCATCACCAGCTGCTCGCAAAATGGCTCGTGAATTAGGAATCGATTTAAACGAAGTACGTAGCACAGATCCACTTGGACGTGTGAGACCACATGATGTACAAGCTCACGCTGCAGCGCCAAAAGAAGCACCAGCTGCTCCAAAACAAAGTCCGGCTCCAGTTGCAAAAACTGAATTTGAAAAACCAGTTGAGCGTGTGAAAATGTCCCGCCGCCGTCAAACAATTGCAAAACGTCTTGTAGAAGTTCAACAAACATCTGCAATGTTAACTACATTTAACGAAGTTGATATGAGTGCAATCATGGAATTACGTAAAGAACGCAAAGATGCTTTCGAGAAAAAACATGATGTACGTCTTGGCTTTATGTCATTCTTCACAAAAGCAGTTGTTGCAGCATTAAAACAGTTCCCATTATTAAATGCTGAAATTCAAGGCGATGAGCTTATCATTAAAAAATTCTATGATATCGGTATTGCAGTAGCAGCTCCAGATGGATTAGTTGTTCCAGTTGTACGCGATGCTAACCAATTGAACTTCGCTGAAATTGAAAGCGAGATTCGTAATTTAGGTCTGAAAGCACGCGATAATAAACTTTCATTAAAAGAGCTACAAGGTGGTACATTTACAATTACAAATGGTGGTGTGTTCGGTTCTCTAATGTCGACACCAATCCTAAATAGTCCACAAGTAGGTATTCTAGGGATGCATAAAATCCAAGTACGTCCAGTTGCAATTGATGCAGAGCGTATGGAAAACCGTCCAATGATGTACCTTGCACTATCTTACGATCACCGTATTGTTGATGGTAAAGAAGCAGTTAGCTTCCTTGTTGCTGTTAAAGATATGCTTGAAGATCCAAAATCATTATTATTAGAAGGTTGATAGATTATTAATCTATTAAAGGCTGTAGAATGAATCATTCTACAGCCTTTTTTCATTATGTTCATATGGGACAAATCACACTACATAGACTAATAATGTATGCCTAAAACGTAAGGGGGATAAACATGAATAACCTTCCAGTTCATGCAAAACTTAAAGCAAATAAGGATACTTTCTTCCTCCCCGATTCAAACGGGGGCGTTTACTTTCGAAATAACTCCAGTTCATTCCGTATGGATGGTGATGGAATTTATGACTGGATTGAGAAATTAATGCCTATGTTTAACGGTAATCATTCTTTGACAGAAATAACCGATGGTCTCCCTCTCCCCTATCAAAATCGTGTATTTGAAATTGGAGAGATTTTATATGAAAATGGTTTCGTTCGTGATGTAAGCCAAGATGCTCCCCACGAATTAAACAGTGCATTACTCGACAGATATGCTTCGCAAATTGAGTTTTTAGAAGCTGATTCCCATTCAGGCGCTTTAAAATTCGAAACGTACCGCGCAGCAAATGTGCTTATAATTGGTTCTGGCGATATGCTTACTTCCCTAGTTTCTTCTTTATTAGAATCTGGTTTACCTACATTTCATTATCTTGTTACAGATCGTGCTGAAACAAACTACAATCGAATTCATGAATTAAGCGAACGTGCATATGCAAATGATGACAATGTACTCATTCAAGAAATAGATATTACAATTGATCGCCCTTTACATGAAGTATTCGAGCCTTTCGACTGGATTTTATACGTTTCCCAAAATGGAGATATTGAAAGTTTAAGAGCAATCCATACTATTTGTAGAGAGTTTAAGAAAAATTTCATACCAGCTATTTGCTTATCAAGAATTGGTTTAGCTGGACCCGTCGTAACCGCAGACCGTGAAGAATGCTGGGAATCAGCTTGGCATCGTCTACACGAAACTACTTTACAAAGTGAAAATCCACCTGAACCTTTCTCACCAATTGCATCTGCAATGTTAGCAAATGTTATCGTTTTTGAGTTATTTAAACATGTCGCTGAAGATTCACATAGGCAGCATAATCCTCAATTCTTTTTATTAAACTTGGAAACACTTGAAGGAAAGTGGCACCCTTTCATAAAACATCTTCTCGCAACCGATGAAATCTTTACAATTGATACGGTGCAAAATCTTCAAGAAAACCTTGCCCAACGTTCCGGACAATATACTTCAACTGAACTTTTTCGTTTTTTTGATGCGTTAACTTCTAAAGAAGCTGGCATATTCCACATGTGGGATGAACAAGATTTAAATCAATTGCCTTTATCACAGTGCAATATTCAAGTTGCAAATCCATTATCAGACGGACCTACCTCTCCCCTTCCTACTATAACTTGCGGTGGATTAACTCATAATGAAGCACGCCGCGAAGCTGGCTTAACAGGAGTTGAAACATATGTAGCTGAAATGATTCATCGTCTTATCCCCGAACATACTGATATCGGTATTGGTGCTGGGGAAACGATGACAGAAGGTGTATACCGAGCACTCCAAAAACATTTAAATAATAAGTTATATGAACGCCAATCACATATGCTAGAAGAGATTACAGAGCTTTATTTAACCGAAATTCATGATAAACATTGTAGGTTTTACTACGATGCTCTCTCTACAATTCATGAAATACCTAAAGTAGGAATGAGTGAGGAGTTACTTGGTTTTCCTGTCGTTTGGATCGGTATTAATGATAGATGGTATGGTGCGGCAAATATTAATATAACACTCGCATTAAGAAATGCTCTGCAACAAGCACTCCTTCATATTCAAAATGAAGAGATTCCTTATAAAGCTAATATGTTACCGGAATCATCCATTGTTTTATATAGTACGGATCCTGTTAGAGTAGCAATACAAGAAGAGGAAGAAATTCCAGGCGTACAGTCTTTACAAGTTGCTTTGCAAAATTTAACGGAAAACAACTTGTATCCATTCGTTTTTGATTTAGCTATTGAGTCATTTTTAAGAGACAACTTAGACGGTGTATATGGGGTATTAATTGCAAAGGAGGATGACCAATGACTCAAAACATACTACTTATAGGAGATGGCCTACTCACAGACTATGTACATGAGCAATTGTGCAAGCAATATTCACTCATCCGCCAGCATACAATTACAGAAGCTCTCCCTGAAAACATTCATCTTGCTCTCGTTTTACATGACGGGTCTCCTTCTTCCGTACATCGTGATGCTGAGCTTATCTTTCGCTCAAATAATATTCCGTGGCTTCGCGCGTTTACTTCGTTTGGTGAAGGTATTATCGGTCCTTACGTGAAGCCTCTTACAACTGGATGTTCCCACTGCGCTGATGGACGCCGGTTTATAGCTGGCTTTGATCAAAAAGAAATGTGGGAACTACAACGAAAATATGCATTAAAAGCAGAGAACGTGACGAGGCGTGATGTACGCGCCACCCAAAATGGAATGTTACAAATGTGCCAGCTCATTCATGCTGAAACAGAGAAAATATTAGCTCATGGATATTCTTCTTTAGAAAACGAACTCATTTTACTGGACTTACAAACGTTACAATGTACCCGGAATTCGTTTCTTCCAGACCCTCTCTGTCCGGTATGCAGCAATTTGCCTGACGATACAGCAGATGCAGCGCAAATTTCTTTACAACCAAGTTTGAAAACGAGTACTGAAACGTATCGCTGTCGTTCCATTCATGAGCTAAACACATTTTTAACGAGAGACTATTTAGATTACCGGACTGGTATTTTAAACGGTAAAATGCAACATTCTCTATTACCGTTTGCTGATGTCATTATAAACATGCCGTTACTGTTTGGAAATGAAGGTGTCGCGGGCCGGACTCATTCATTTTCACTTAGTGAAGCAACCGCTATTTTAGAAGGTTTAGAACGCTATTGCGGTATGTCGCCTCGTGGAAAAAAAACAAATATACATGGCAGTTTTCGTGAGCTAGAAGATATTGCACTGAATCCCCTCACACTTGGTGTACATACAAATGAACATTACAATCGTGATAGTTTTCCATTTAAGCCGTTTGATCCTGATTATGAGCAAAACTGGGTATGGGGATATTCTTTATTACAAAACAGGCCCCTTTTAGTTCCAGAATCAATCGCTTATTATAGCCTTGGTCATCGAGATGCTTTCGTGTATGAAACATCAAATGGATGTGCAATTGGTGGTAGTTTAGAAGAAGCAATTTTTCACGGCATTTTAGAAATTGTAGAGCGTGACGCCTTTTTGCTCACTTGGTATGCCGAATTACCTCTTCCCCGTCTCGATCTTAGTTCAGCCAATGATACTGAATTGCAATTAATGATTGAACGCTTACGCACAATTACTGGATATGAATTATACGTTTTCAACGCGACGATGGAACATGGTATTCCGAGCATATGGGTCATTGCGAAAAATACAAGGCAAGATGGTATGAATCTCGTCTGTGCTGGCGGCGCACATATGGAACCAATTCGAGCTGTAAAAAATGCAATTCACGAAATAGCAGGCATGTTACTTATAACAGATGAAGAGCTTGAACAAAAAAGAGAGAAATATGAACACTGTTTACAAGATCCATATCTTGTTTCGCAAATGGAAGATCATAGTATGCTGTACGGATTGAAAGAAGCGGAAGAACGTCTTCACTTCCTTTTACGTGATGATGCTCCAGTGCAAACGTTCCAAGAAATGAATGTATTACAATCATTTGATATGGATTTAACATCTGATCTTCATCAACTTTTAAACAGGTTACATCAATCTGGACTTGAAGTAATTGTTGTAGATCAAACGGTCCCCCTTATAGAAAAGAACGGCTTACATTGTGTAAAAGTAATTATTCCAGGCATGTTACCGATGACGTTCGGTCACCATCTCACTCGGGTTACAGGACTGGATAGAGTGTATACCGTACCGATGACACTTGGATATTGGGCTGAGCCTTTAACGAATGAAAGTTTAAATCCACATCCGCATCCGTTTCCATAATTCATAGTGAGGGGGAATTTTGATGCAACCTGATACTTTTTTACATCATCTCCATTTTTCTATTAATGAAATTATGTCGTCCGATAAAGAGATTGACTGGGAAGACGCACCACTTCCTTATAAATTATATCGAAATTTACCAGTAATCCCTCTCTCTTTAGAAATCCCATTAACTTTGCGGAATTCTTCTACTAAACCTAACTTAGAGGAAATCGGTCATTATCTTTGGTACTCATTTGGTTTAACACAATTATGTCAGCCTACTACTAACCTAGAAAATAATAAAACAACGACTCTATTTCGAAGATTCATCCCTTCTGGGGGTGCTTTATATCCGAATGAATTATATATGTATTTAAAAATTGATCATTATCCAGACGGCATTTACCATTACGACGCCGCGCATCACCGTCTTATCTTACTTCGCGAAGGAAATTTCGATTCTTATCTTACAGAAGCACTCGGCAATCGTTGTAACATACATTCTTGTTTTGGTGCTGCATTTGTATCCACTATGTTTTGGAAAAACTTCTTTAAATACAATAACTTTTCGTATCGTCTTCAAGGATTAGATAGCGGTGTTCTCATCGGTCAATTACTTGAATGCGCAAAACAATTTGGTTATACAAATGGTGTATATTTTCAGTTTCTAGATCGGGCAATGGATCATTTACTTGGACTGTCAGAAGGTGAAGAAAGTGTGTATGCTGTTATTCCTTTAAGTACAGAACCGAATACAGATTGGTTTCATGATGATCATCACGAAAATAAAACTATTACTTCTCATGACTTGTTGCAACAAATCCCGCCGTTAACACATGAGCATTTCGTTCGTTCAAAACATGTAGATGACTATCCGATGATAAAAAAAATAACCGCGGCATCTATGATTGAATCGACAGAACACTTCCAAACATTTACCTGTGAAGAACGACAACAATATAGTCCACATGCTGTACAGCTACCTAAAGTGGAACGTTTATCATATGATTTCTTACAACTTTGTAAAAAACGATATTCACCTGATTCTGACTTCATTTTAACGAAATGGGATGCAGCCGAGCTTGCTACTCTACTACAAGCAGCGAGCCTCTCCTTCCCTTATTACAACGACCTTGATGGCAAGTATGTAAATGAAAACGCACGAGTCTCACTATATGGATGTTTTTATAACGTAAAAGACATAGAAAACGGCGCTTACGCTTATAACAGTAGGACACATTCCATACAGCCAATTCGGTACGGAGATCTTCGTTATTCTCTGCAATCCAGTATGACGATGGATAACGTAAACCTTTTTCAAGTACCACTTTGTCTACATGTAGTCGGAAATAAAGATTACTATAAAAATAAATTAGGTTATAGAGGATATCGCATTCATCAAATGGAAGCTGGCATGCTCGTTCATAAACTCGTTTTAGCTGCGACCGCTATGGGGATGGGCGGGCACCCGTTACTAAGTTTTGATACAAATTCATGCGATCAATTGTACGGGATTGATGCCGGAAATGAAACTTCACTCATTCAAATTCCGGTTGGGGCGTATCGAGCGCGAAATTGGCTAAAAGGGTCCTTGCATAATTAGAAGCACGCCGATTAATGGCGTGCTTTTTTTAAAGGAGTTAAATTATTAAAAGCGAAATAAATACATATTCTTATATAAAAAATGATATGAAAGAAGTATTTCGCGTCTTAAAACCGAATGGATCCTTTTTACTAGTCGCTGAAACTTTCAAAATCCAATATCATATGGATAAATTTAAGACGACCGAAGAATTAGTAAACCTTTTTTATGAGACGGGATTTACAAGCGTGAAATGTTATGAAGAAAGAGGGTGCCTTTATTTAATAGGAAATAAGTAAAAAAGCAGACCTTTCAAGGCCTGCCTTTTTTACTAGATTACTTTAAAAATACTCTTAATTTGTCTTGCAAATAACCAGTTTTTCGTACCGTAGTTATCATTTAGACTATCTAAATTAATAGCTTTCCCGTTAGAAAACTTTAGTTCTAACGTTGTATTTTTGTCATTTGTTTTTAAGTTGCTATTTGTAATGTCATCATACTTTAATTTTTCAATCTCAATATACTCTTCCTTCTCTTCTCCGATAACGACGTGATCTTGGAAGAAGAAGAATACTTCTACTTTCTTACCGAAACAAAATACGTTTTTCGTATAAATTAATGTCGCGTTATCAAGTCCGACACATACTTCTTTCATCTCTTCAACAACGTTTCCTAAGTCTTCTTCGTTTCTTGCATTTGATTCAGCAATCCATTCTTCGATTGTATTCATGTTAATTGCCATACTGTGCCCCCTGGTTCGTTCATTGCTTTGTTAAAAAATAAATACTATATGACAATATAAGCGATACGTACTATGTTTTCAAGGGTGAACGGTATATTCAAAATAAAGTGAAACTTTATTTATTCCCCTTTAACAAAAAAATAGCACTTAAAAAGTGCTATTCCGCTCTCCTTGCTGCTTGTTGAATTGGATCCCAAACGCTGTTATATGGTGGTGCGTAACTTAAGTCGACATCTTCTAAATCGTGAATACTCATTTTATTGAAAAGTGCCATTGCGATAACATCAATACGTTTATCTACGCCCTCTTCTCCAATTACTTGTCCGCCTAACAATTGTTTCGTATCGGCGTGATATAGTAATTTCAAGTGAAGTGGCGAAGCACTCGGGTAATAGCCTGCCATATTTGTTGAATCTACTTTGACCGTCTTATACGGGATGTTTAGCCCTTTCGCTTCTTTTTCATTTAAGCCTGTTCTTGCGAGCGTCAGATTCATAAATTTAATAATGCCCGTACCTAACGTACCTTTAAATGCCCTTCGTTTATCAACCATATTGAGTCCGGCAAGTCGCCCTTGTTTATTCGCAGTCGTTCCAAGCGGGATATGATCATGCATTTCCTTTATAACATGGTAATGCGTTGCACAATCACCAGCAGCGTATACGTCTTTCACATTCGTTTGCATATAAGCATTTACTTCAATTGCACCTTTATGGTTTTTACGTATATTTGTCCCCTCAAGAAAATCAGTATTTGACTGTACACCGACAGATACTAAAACGAGATCTGTTTTATACGTACCTTTATCTGTTTCAATTTGTTCCACTCTCTCTTTTCCTTTAAACGCTTTTACATTTTCATTTGTTAAAATTTCAATATTATGTTTATCTGCTTCTTTATGTATATATTCCGCCATATCGGCATCATAAATTGTGCCAATATGATTGTTTCGCTCAATCATTCTTACTTTCTTTCCTAGTTCTACAAATGTTTCTGCCATCTCTAGACCAATTGCACCGCCGCCAATAATAGTTACAGCCTCAACTTTATTCGTTTCTAGCGTTTTTAATATGCGCTCAGCATCCGGAATTGTTTTTAAAAGATGAACGCCTTGCAAATCTCGCCCTTCCCATTCTGGCATAACAGGACGCACTCCAGTCGCAATTAATAAACGGTCATACGGAAATTCAAAAACATCTTTCGTCTCCGTATGCTCTGCGTACACCATTTTCTTTTCCTTATCTACTTTCGTTACTTCATGACGTACTTTCGCATCAATTCCATATTTATCACGAAACGTCTTTACATCGCGTGCAATTAACTTTTCAGTAGAAGCAATAACACCACTAATCACATACGGTAATCCGCACTGAGCGTATGAATAGATTTCACCTTTTTCTAACGTTACAACATTTGCCGTTTCATCGTTTCTAACAATTTGCATTGCTGCACTCATACCAGCGGCATCTCCGCCAATAATGACATAGTTCACTTTACCACTCCTTCTTTTTTACATACTCTTTACGATTTCCATATTTTATAGAAATAACACCTACTTAAATTGTAAAGAAAAAGAATTTAATCTACAAGTTTGGTGCACAAAACTATGCCTTAATAGGTATCCGTCGTGTCTTATAAACAAGATGTTTAATATGCTATAACAGCAACTATCGAAAGTAGGTGAAATATACATGTGCGCCGGCCTTCTCGCTCAAACTCCAGAGGAACCGCAAGAACCGAAAGCCGCCATGCCACTTGATCAAGAATTTTCTATTAACGCAACATTATACAGCGCTCGTGCTTGGTTATCTAATGATGAGACTTTCGCACAAACGATTTGGAAAGGCTCTCGCTTTGCTTCAGCATCACACGCTGGCAAGTCCATCTTACCAATCGGTACTGTTAAAATTTTGAACTTATCTGATGATACAATAACAGTTACTGCATCATCAGAAAAAGATGATACTCTCAAAATAGTCGTACCCCCTCGTTCTGAAGGTGTTTTAACATCTAGTGCATTATCTGATGTGCAAGCAAGTACATCAGGAGGAGCAAGCAAAGTCACATTCCTCTTTCATATCTTTTTCTCAAGGGATCCTGGTCCAGCTAAATAACCATAAAAGGGTACAGTTATGCACTGTACCTTTATCATGCACTCTATTCTCTTGATTTGATCAGTTCAACATTATAAGTTTCAATATCTGTTAGCTTTCCTGTAAAATACGGATTTTCTCTATACCAAGACTGTTTTGAAAAATACGCTTGCATATCTTTCGTTTGAAAGCAACGTCGTATAATACGTCTTCGCTTTCAATTTATACCGATCAAATAAAAAGAAATACTTCCCGTCTTTCGTTAACGAAAAATCTGTTCTTTCGATTCCGTCCCCTCGTTTTTCACCTTGCCTCAAATATTCTTTCAATTCATTCACTTGAGACTCCCACGACTAAAGTCGCAAGCCCGAATCCTTATGGAATTACGGGTGGGATTCTTGAATGACTAAGCGTTCGCAGTCCATTTCTGTTTTGAACAGCCTTCAAGATGAGGGCATCTCATTGCCCCTCCTAAACCAGACCATATAGGTGCTTAGGCTGATTGACTGTTACCATCAATCACAGTTGCATAGCGAATATTCATCGCCCCAACGATATCACGATGTGTCTCAAATCCACATGGACACTTGTATTTTCTGTCTTGCGCCTTATTCTTTTCAGCACATTTTGGACAGCTTTGACTTGTATAAGCCGGATTCACATATTCAACCTGAATATCAGCTAATATCGCTTTATATTCAATAAATTTTGACAAACGATAGAATGACCAAGTGTGTAGGTTTTTTTCGTTTTTACGGCTTGTTCTTGCCGTCTGTCTTATATTCGTTAATTGTTCTAATCGAATGACAGAAATATGATTTGCAATCGCAAAATTAATGATTTCACGACTTATTTTATGATCTTTATCTTGCATCCATCTTTGTTCTTTATCATCCAATCGCCGAATCGCATTCACTTTTTTGTCTTTTCCTAACTTCTTACGCACACTACGAAACTTACGCTTCCTATATTTGTTTTGCCTACCATTTCCAAAGAAACGAACCTTGTCATCATCTGTAATCGCTACCGCAGGGACTTTGAGGCCTAGGTCTACTCCTAAAATTTTCGTCCCTGCTCTTTCATTTGTAGGAACCATGACAGATATTTGGGCCATCCACTTATTCGATTTCTTTGTGATGCGAAGTGTACCTAACTTATGTTTTAGCAAATCCAAATTGCGATTGTTTTTATCGATTAATAAAGCTCGGAACTTTAAACGAGTGGCCTTTCCATTTACCTTAAACGGGATTGAAATATGAGTGGCGTCAAACGAATAATTTTGATTGTTCCATATACAAACAGGCCTCTTTAAAATCGGAATGATTTTATAATTGCTTTTCTTTACTTTTGTAGCAAACAAACTTTTCGCGTCTTTGATTGCTTGATTCTTCACCGCACTTGGGATATTTGCTTCAATATCTTTTGTGCTTTTTTTCGTACTTTTCTTTGCTTTAACCATTTCCGATACAAGTGTATTTATAACTTTGATATATTCATGACTACTTTGTTCTAATAAACGGATTTGCTCTTTTGTTGGAATCAATTTCACTTTCACTGTTAGGGTCTGTGACATGCGTTTCATCCCCTTGTTTTTTGATTTTCAACATCGTGCATTTGATACATTTCTAGCAATAGAAACAAAATGAGAACGTGTCCATAAACTTTACAACTACATGAGGTGAGGAGATTTTCCTCTCAAACACTTTGAAACGTACTGCTATCATCATTGATTCTAGTTACAATGTATCATTTACTTTCGAAAAATTACAACAAAAAGACTCGAAGAAACTACCTATACTTTGGATACTTAAAGTACCACGAACCTTGCGATTTTTAGTGGTACTCCGTATCCAACCTCACTTTCATCCCATGCCTAAAGGCAATGGGCTTTCTCGTTCGGAAAGGGCTGTAAGATGGATTTTCTTTTATATATGAAAATAGAGGCGTTAAACTCTCTCTCGTTACAATAACGGCTGGATCATCTGTCGTGACGATCTCAGCTAATTTCTCCCCGTCCCTCTCTTGTAAAATAGTAATCATTCGGTCTACTTGTGCCGTCTGCTTATAATACGATGATCCATACAAATACAATCCAACAATTACTATAACAAGTAATGTTAAGAGTGTAATGCCAACTTTTGTACCGCCGCTCATTTTCTTCTTTACTACAAGACTTTCCCTCTTCATCCCGCATTTTTGGCAAAATTGCACTCCATCTTCATACTGAGCTCCGCATTTTGTACATACATTCATCCATTCAACCACCTTTTCGTTAGAAGCCTGTTAATCCCCCGATAAAGGTTTGGATTATCGTTTTAATGTAAGACCAAAACACGATAAACGTTGCAATTCCGATTAAAACATTTGCGATAATAAGTGTGTAAACAGGATCTACTCCGCCGTTGTCTAGTTTTAATATAGCTACAATTATACTAATTCCCATATACGTTGTAGCCAGCCCTAATAAGATTGGTAAAAAAAAGATCAATAGGAAACTAAATAGAAAAGAAAGAACTAGTATAGCAATAGCTGGCGTCGCTATCGTCCCCCATATACCGAATGCTTCAAGAAAAGAAAAAGATGATTTCATCATCTTACCACTTACAAAAATAATAAATCCGACAAATAAAGTTAAAATTAATAAAAAGAAAAAGACCATTACAGATTCTCCAAAGAAAGTAGGAGTAGCTATATCTGGCACTAATGTCCTCGTAACAGTCGCCGCTGCGCTCATCATTCTATAAAAAATACATGCTCCTAAAAAGCAAATAAGCACAAGACTTACAATTCCATTTCGCACTTCAATATTTCCACTTTCCATAATGGCCGATGGTGATTTAAAAGCATTTTTAAAGAACTGAAAATAGCCACTTGCAAATTGTTTCACTTGCTCTACCGTTTCATTCGGACGAGTTTCCTTTACTCGTGCCGGGCGCGATAGCTGCCCTTCTTCCTGCCCACCACTCGCTACCACTTCTTCCGTTAACGAATGTCCACAATTTCCGCAAAACCTTGCTTCCGCTGCATTTTCAGTATTACATGCCGGACATTTCATTCTCTCATCCCTCCTTAAGCATATACCTTATAGGGTGTTACAAATTCAATATATGACTTTGTACATAAAACATGACTACAAGAAAAAGAATATGAAATCCTTCTTTTAAACGAAACTATGTGTGCTAGTAATATAGAAAAATAATGTTATTATGAAACAGAGCAAATAAAGTGAAACTTTAAACAGATTGGATGAAGACATTGGAATTTGTAAACTCGATTTTTCAAACACTCCTTACAAGTGTGATCCAATTATTTTCTTTAATTGGTGTCATCATTGTAATTGGATTTATATTAGGTTATTTAGAATCTCTCACACGAACGTATTGGTCGAGAGCTTTTGGTAGGAAAGGTTTTCTTTTAACCGCATGGATTGGTGTTCCCGTTCATGAACTTGGGCATGCAATTATGTGTCTATTATTTCGTCATAAAATTGTAGCAACGCAGTTTTTCCCAACAGATACAAGTCAGGGAGCTTTAGGTTACGTACAACATCAATACAATCAAAAAAGTATATACCAACGAATCGGTAATTTCTTTATCGGCATCGGTCCTATTATTTCTGGTATTACTGCCTTAATACTTTTAATGCGCTATTTCGTACCAGAGTCATATTCTTTATTTAATACAACTCTCGAAACAACAATCGCATCGACTTCTATTAACTTAGACATGATCCAAAACATGTTTTTATCAACATTCTTTTTATTAAAAAGCTTGTTTACAATGAACAATTTATTGACCCCTTCTTTTTGGTTATTTTTATTTATCGCTATTTGTATTTCCGCACATATCGCTTTAAGTAAACCAGACATTAAAGGATCCATAGACGGCGTCATCGTCATGTTTATCGTATTATTTTTATTCAATATAATAGCGGGACTGTTTCAGTACGATAGTAACCAACTAATCGGCAAAGTTATGAAATATAATATGTATCTCATTGCATTTTCTAGTGTGGCGCTTCTTTTCTCTTGTATTTCTACACTTGTGAGTTTTGCGTTTTATAAAATAAGAAGAGGGCGTTCGTTGTGAACGCCCTCTTCTCATCAATCATTTCTCTTATAATCACAATGCTCAACCGGAACACGAGCATGCCCTTCTTCATCCGTACACCATGACTGTGACTGAAAGGCAAGAAAAATACCAATCCACTCTTCCTTCTTCTCAAAGTGAATCAATATCCCACCGTCTTGCCATTTGCCATCATCACCTTGCCATTTCTCTACATTCCCTTGATTCATATGAATATCGTGTATACCGTTTCCAGGTGTAAAATGAAAATACGAATCCGGAACCTTTTCTTCTGGTCCCCACCTTTCACCAAACGCATAAATAATTGCTTTCTCATCTATTGCTCTTTTTATATAATGTTCTATTTTCTCATTTAAATCATTATCAGATCCCGATTTTTCAGCAGGTAAAGGTATCATTTGCTTCGAATCAAATAAATTACCTCTTACATAATCTAAAGCAACTTTCGGCTCATTGTTTTTCACTTCCGTAAAACCGAACGGTAATGTCGGTAAAATATGAATCGCCTCTGATCGAATATTGTTACTCGCAAAATATAAAACTTCCGACGGATAGCTTTGCGATTTCACGTTAATTGCAATGCGATAATCTACTTCTGCTTCGCCTTGTAAATGAACTTGATAATGAGGTGTTTTCCCTTTTCCAATCTTAGATTGTACAACTGTACCTTTTAATACACCGTAGTTTTTTAAGGGCATCTCTTTCATCTCCTATTCATTTAGTAGAAGCTTTTCATACTTTAGGCATTATCCATATAAAAAGAAAATCCTCCTTTCCCAGGAGGATTTCTTATTTTCTCAACATATACCAAACAATAACCTCCACCACTACAAGCAACACCGCACCAAAAATCATTAAAGTCGTTTTCTTTAATAGTTCATTTTCACGATAAGGGATATTACATAAATACGCGCCTAGTGTAATTCGTGATGGACAAGCGATTGTCGCTACTGATGATGCTGTGTTTTGGAGTGTTGTGACATATTGCCACGGGAGTGCTACGTTTTGCGCTGTTTGCATTTGGAGTTTAATAAACATCGCATTTGATCCTGCGTTACTACCTGTTAAAAAACCGCCGATACCGCCGATGAATGGTGCAACGAAAACGAAAAATGTCCCAAATGTTTCACCAGCTGTTTTTGCGAGTAATGAATGCATACCAGATGCGCCCATTAGTTCTGAAATTGCAATGAACATCGTCGTTGTAATAGCGAAAGGAATCCATTGTTTTATCGTTTGCGAGAGTGATTGTTTAATAACATTAGATGGAACGCGGAAGAAAATAATTGTAAATAAACAAGTCATAGCGAGCCAAAATCCTGGTGAATATAGTAGCTCTAGTTTGTAAGAATATGATTTTAAATCGAGAACTGCATATGACCTAAGAAAATCATGTAATACTGGAACGAGGCGAGAAAGTAAAATACAAACTGTTAAGAATATATAAGGGCTAATAATTTTTATAATAGATACTTCTCTCTCTACAGCCGCAGCATGTTCTGTTATAAAGTTTTGCTCACTTTTCCCTTTTAATTTAATGATAAGAAAGCCAAATGTAATTGTAACGATAGAACTTAATATACCTGCTAGTTCAACACTTACGTATGCGTTAGAAAGATAGATTCCGAGAGAAAATAATAGAAAGAATCCTACTCCTTCCTTCCACTTTTCTATAACTGCCTGCCAGCCACCGACAACGTATAAAGAAAGGAAGATAAAATATGCGAAAATCGGGATACTTAATAATGCTGTATTTGTACCAAGAGTTGTGAGCGGCATGTTAATAAGCTGAGAACCGATAATCGTACCCGTTGCCATCGCGCCCCATGAACTTGCAAGTAAACCGATAAACGATAGTAGCACAGCTTGAAACGGTTTATAACCGAGCGAAAGAAAAATAGGTGCTGCGACCATAAAACCAATTCCGAATCCACTCACTGATTCAATAAGTGGACAAATACCAAAACACATAAGAAGCATTTGCAATAATCGATCGCGCGTGACTTGTTCTAGAAATCGTGCTACTTGATCGATGTATCCCATTTTGTTCATGAGGTGAAATAAAAAAATACCGAAAAATAAAACGTATCCGACAATAAAACAAATTAACCACCCTTTAATTGTTGCGTGTACAGTTTCACTTATCCCTAATTGAAACGTTGGCGAGAGTAAAACGATTCCGACAGAAACGGCATAAGAGATTAATGAGGCTCTTAATGACGTTTGTTTAAACAAAAACAAACAAATGAAAATCATCATAATCGGGATAAGTGCCAACAATATGGCCATGCTATCATCTCTTTTCATTAAAAATACAATTTTTAACTATTATATAACAGATGTAATATTTTTCAATTGTTTTTACAACAGATTCAAAAAAGGAGCCTTTTGGCTCCTTTTTGAATCACTCCCATTTTCTTTTATCCTGAAAAACCGTCTGCTGTCCAATCATTTTTTCTAGTACAACAAACACAATATAAGCACATATTACTTGCAATACAATATTCCCAAGTTTTATTAATTCAAATGAATGGATCCATTGGAATAATTCACTTAATAATACAATCGAGACGATACTAAATAGTTCTATACTAACCGAAAATATACATACTTCGAAAATAGATTGCTCTTGAATCCTGTTTAAGTTGGAAAAGATGAATAAATACCCTAGAAATAGAGCCATCAACTCTATTTTCGTCATGCTAATGATCCAAGCGTATAATGGTACAGTTAAAAGAAGATATAATAGTTTACGTCTTAGCATGCCTTCTCACCCTTTAATTTATAAGTATTTTCTGTATATTTTAACATTTATTACACAAAAGAAACAGAAGAGACTTAAGCCTCTTCTGTTTCTTTTACTGCATGTATTAACTCACAAATTTCTTCTCGCTTTTCATTTTCTAACAGCTCAATGACTTTACTTCCAACGACTACTCCATCACATATTGTAATCATTTCTTCAATTTGCTCTCGTGTTGAAATACCGAATCCTGCGACTACTGGTAAGTGGACGTGTGCTTTTACTTTTTCTAAGTAACTATGAATCTCATCTTTAAAGTTTTGACGTACTCCCGTTACGCCCGCTACTGTAACGGCGTAGACGAATCCTTGTGATTCACTCGTAATTTTTTCAATTCGTTCAATAGGGCTCGTTACGGTAACGAGTGGAATTAAAGCGATATTCGCCACGCGAAGGAGCGGTGCAATAATGTCTTGTTCTTCATACGGTAAGTCTGGAACGATAATACCGTCCACCCCTGCTTCAAGACAGCTCTCAATGAAACGTTCCTTTCCGAATGCGAGTACTGGATTTAAATATGTCATAAGTACAAATGGAATTTGAACTTCTTGCCTCACCTCTATTAATGCTTGAAAAATACCTTTCAATGTTACACCGCTATCTAATGCTCTTTTTCCTGCCCTTTGAATAGTTGGACCGTCTGCGACTGGATCTGAGAACGGAATACCGATTTCAACGATGCTTGCTCCTGCTTCATCAAGAAAACGAATTCTTTCTTTTAACTTTTCAAGTCCACCATCTCCGCCCATTACATACGGAATAAATGCTTTCTTGCCATTTTCAAACGCTGCTATAATTTTTTCTACTCCCATTTTTTACACCTCTTCCATATAACGTTTTATACTCTCTACATCTTTATCACCGCGGCCGGATAAACAAATGACAAGTCCTTCGTCTTTCTTCATTTGCGGCGCTAGTTTTAAAGCGTATGCAACAGCATGTGAACTTTCTAATGCCGGGATAATCCCTTCTTTTTTCGTTAATAATTGAAATGCTTCTAACGCTTCTTCATCTGTAATGGAATGATAAGAAACGCGGCCAATATCTTTTAGCAAGCTATGTTCTGGCCCAACACCTGGGTAATCCAGCCCTGCCGAAATAGAGTGCGCTTCTTGAATTTGCCCTTCTTCATTTTGCAGAAGGTACATCATCGATCCGTGTAAAACACCGACACTTCCTTTCGTTAAAGTGGCTGCGTGCTTTTCTGTGTGAACACCTTTTCCAGCTGCTTCAACACCGTAAAGAGCAACTTCTTCATCGTGTACGAACGGATAAAACATTCCCATTGCATTACTACCACCGCCAATACAAGCAACGACTGCTTCTGGTAATTTCCCTTCTAACGCTTCGTATTGCTTTTTCGTTTCTTTCCCAATTACACTTTGGAAATCACGAACAATTTGCGGGAATGGATGTGGCCCGAGAACTGATCCCATAATGTAGTGCGTATCGTGTACATGTGAAACCCAGTAACGAAGCGCCTCGTTTACCGCATCTTTCAACGTGCCGCTACCTGCCGCAACGCTTTCTACTTTTGCTCCGAGTAATTCCATTCGAAACACGTTTAATTTTTGTCGTCTCACATCTTCTTCTCCCATGAAGATGACGCATTCTAAACCGAAAAGTGCACATACAGTAGCTGTTGCAACTCCGTGTTGTCCTGCTCCTGTTTCAGCGACAACTTTCTTCTTACCCATTCTTACCGCAAGAAGTGCCTGACCGATTGTATTGTTAATTTTATGAGCTCCCGTATGGTTCAAATCTTCACGTTTCAAATAGATTTTTGCTCCGCCGCAATACTTTGTCATATTTTCAGCGAAATAAAGCGGTGTTTCTCTTCCAACATACGTTTGTAAATAATGATCTAATTCCTTTTGAAACGCTTCATCTTGCATCGCTTCTTTATATGCTTCTTCTAGTTCTAATACAGATTGCATTAACGTTTCTGGAACGTATCGTCCTCCGTATATACCGTAATGACCTTTTTCATCTGGATATGCATAATTCATTTGGAACACTCCTTCGCTTTTATAATAAATTGTTTTATTTTCTCTATATCTTTCTTTCCTTCTGTCTCTACTCCGCTGCTCACATCGATCATATATGGCTGAACGGTTCGAATTGCTTCTTCTATATTAAGGATGTTTAATCCGCCAGCTAATATCGTTTTCTCTCGCAACTCGTTTGGCATATGTGCGAGTAACTCCCATGAGAATGTCTTTCCGTTTCCTCCGTGGAACTTTTCTTTCGGGCTATCAAATAACAGATAATCTGTATCGTATTTTTTCGCACATTCAATATCTTTCTCTAAAGCTACTCCTACCGCTTTTATAGACGGAATATTCAATCTTCTGATTTGATGATTGTCTTCATCCCCATGTAGTTGCACATGGGTTAACCCGCACTCCTCTGCAATTTTCTGGATCACTTCTACTGATTCATTTACGAAAACACCTACCTTGAAAACGTGGACTGGAATTTCCCCAATAATTTCTTTCGCTAGCCCTGGGGTGATTTTTCGCTTACTTTCTGCAAAAACAAATCCAATTGCATCTGCTCCGTATTCGCAAGCATGTTTTGCTGTTTCAACATCAGTGATGCCGCAAATTTTCACTTTCATATGTTCACCTTACAGTCTTCGAAAAAGTTACTTATAGAAGATGATGTCATAAGTGCTTCTCCAACTAATACACCTTTTGCACCAGCTCGTTTGACGCGAATAATATCTTCTTTTGAATGAATGCCACTTTCACTAATCCAAAGTAGGTTTTCCTCATTCAGTCGTTTTCCGAGCTTTTCAGTTTGGCTTAAATCTACTTCAAATGTTTTTAAATTACGGTTGTTAATACCGATAACGTGCGGATTTAATCGGATTGCAATTTCTAATTCCTGTTCATCATGAACTTCAACAATCGCTTCTAATCCTTTTTCTAGCACGTAGTTATAAAGCTCGTTTAATTTCTCTTTTGACAATGCTGCAACAATTAATAAAATAAGATCTGCTCCTGCTTCATACGCTCTATCAATTTGGATTTTATCGATTATAAAATCTTTACATAAAAGCGGAATGTTACTTTCTGCTCTTGCCGTTTGTAAGTCGTGAAACGACCCTTTAAAAAATTGACCGTCTGTTAAAACCGAAACTGCTCCAGCACCGCATTCTTCATATGTTTTCACTTGTTTTGGCACATCAACGTGTAAATTAATATCGCCTTTTGATGGAGACGCTCGCTTTACCTCTGCTATTACAGTAAACTGCTCTAACGCTTTTACAAGTGAGTGTGTTTTCCTTTTTTCTTTCACTGGTGAATATGTTTCATATAACTCCGCAACTTCTACTTTCTTTTGCTCTACAATTTTGTCTAAAATCGTCCCCATTTTAATTCACCCTTTCTAATTTTTCATGGCTTGCTGCAATTAATAAGTTTAGTTTGGCTAATGCTTTTCCAGAGTCAATGCTATGTGCCGCTAGTGTAATTCCTTCTTCAATCGTTTCTGCTCTTCCATTTGCGAAAAGGGCTAGACCTGCATTTAATAAAACAGTATCGCGATAGACACTCTTTTCTCCGCTTAATACTCCGAGCGTAATCTTTGCATTTTCTTTTGAATTCCCACCTCTAATTTCTTCATTTTTCACTCTTGAAAAACCATACTTTTCTGGATCAATACTCATTTCTACTATTTCATTATCTTTTAAAACGACGACATGATTTTCTCCCTGTAATGATGCTTCATCTAAAAAGCCACTTCCGTTTACGACGAGCGCTTGTTTTCTGCCAAGTTTCTGCAACACTTCCGCTACTGGCAATAACATATCTCGTTTATAAATACCGACAAATTGTGTTTCTAAATTAACCGGATTCGTCAACGGTCCAATTAAGTTAAAGATCGTCGGAACGTTTAATTCTTTTCTTATTTTCATAATGCGTCTTAATGCTGGATGCATCGCTGGTGCGAATAAGAAGGCAATACCTACATTCTCTAATAAATAGTCAATCTCACCCGGCGTACAGCTTATGTTTACACCGAGTTCTTCTAATAAATCAGCACTTCCTGTTTTACTAGAAACAGCGCGGTTTCCATGTTTCGCAACCTTTACACCAGCTCCGGCAAGTACAAATGCCGATGTTGTACTAATATTGAATGTTTGCGCACCGTCACCACCCGTTCCGCAATTGTCCATCGCGCCTTTTATATGATTTGAAAACGGTAATGCCTTTTCGCGAAGAGCACGAACGAGACCGTATATTTCTTCTGCTGTTTCGCCTTTCGCTTTCAGCAATACTAAGAAAGCTGCAACTTCACTTTCCAATATGTTGTCACTTAATAAAAGAAGTCCCGCTTCATACATTTCTTCTTCTGTTAAATGTTGTCCCTCTACTAATTTTCGAAGATAACTGTTCATACTCTCTCCTCCTCTTTCACTTCTGCTAAAAAGGCACGTATTAACTTTCCGCCTTCTTCTGTTGCAATTGATTCTGGGTGAAACTGTAATCCGAAGAGCGGATAATAGTTGTGACGAACTGCCATGATTTCTCCGTCATCCATCGCTGTCGCTAGTATGTCAAAACACTGCGGCAAACTATTTTGCACTGCGACGAGTGAATGGTAACGCATCGCTGTTAGCGGCTGCGTTACGTACGAAAAGATTGACGTTCCGTTATGTTTCACACGCGATGTTTTTCCGTGTTTAATGCGCTCTGCTCTAACAATTTCTCCTCCAAATGCGGATATGATTGCTTGATGGCCAAGGCAAATTCCTAAGATGGGAACGTTCTTATAAAAGTGACGAATAACATCGATACAAATTCCAGCATCTTCTGGTTTCCCAGGTCCTGGTGAGAGCACAATTCCTTTCGGCTTCATCTCCTCTAATTGTTCAATTGTTATTTGATCATTTCTTACGACGACGATGTTTTCTTCGTACTCGCCTAATAGTTGATACAAGTTATATGTGAAGGAATCATAGTTATCAATCAGTACAATCATTTCATAACCTCCAAAAGCGCTCTCGCTTTATTTAATGTTTCTTCATATTCAGCAACCGGGTCTGAATCGTAGACGATACCCGCTCCTGCCTGAACGTACGCTTTCTCATCTTTCACAACCATCGTTCGAATTGCTAGCGCCATATCAAGGTTTCCTGAGAATGAAATATATCCAACCGCTCCGGCATATACATTTCTTTTTTCATGCTCTAACGTATTAATAATTTCCATCGCCCTTATTTTCGGAGCACCTGATACTGTACCAGCTGGTAAACAATACGCTAATGCATCAAATCCACTCATTTGTTTTCGCAATGTTCCGTAAACTTCAGATGCAATGTGCATAACGTGAGAGTATTTTTCTACTTTCATATATTTATCTATCGTCACAGAGCCAATTTCACTTACTCTGCCAATATCATTTCGTCCTAGATCCACAAGCATCATATGCTCTGCTCGCTCTTTCTCATTTCCTAACAGTTCTTTTTCGATTTCCTCATCTTCCTGCTTCGTTTTCCCTCTCGGCCTCGTACCAGCAATTGGGTTTGTCATCACTTTATCCTCTCTTACTGATAACAAACTTTCCGGCGAAGAGCCAAGTACAACATAATCTTGAAAATCGATATAGAACATATATGGTGATGGATTTGCAATTCGAAGTTTCCGGTATAATGCAAATGGATCTCCTTTACATTCACTTTGCAAACGCTGGGATAATACAACTTGGAAAATATCTCCGGCCCGAATGTATTCTTTCGCTGTTTCTACCATTTCACAAAATTCTTTTTCAGTTATTGAAGAAGTGAATGATAATATTGATTGTATTTCATTTACTTCCGCTTCTTCTCCCTTTAGCACTTCCTCTTTGTATACTTGCAATCTTTCGTATACTTCTTCATAAGAAGCTGAATCGTCTTCCCTGCATACATATACAAATGACAACTTTTGGCGTAAATGATCGTAAACGGTAAACTCACGATATAGTAAAAGGTGTACTTCTGGAATATTTAATGGATCGTGTAAATCTGCTCCAATGTTTTCATACTGCCGAATGACGTCATAGCCAATATATCCAACTGCTCCCCCGCAAAACGGAAATGGACTGTCTACTTGCGCTGGTGCGATTACCTCTTCTAGCATTTGCAGTACGTTACCTTGCAGCTTTTCTTTTTTCCCATACATCATTCGCTCTACTTCTATACCAACGCTTTTCACTTCTCCATAAAGATTACACCCTAAGTAAGAATAGCGCCCTTTATCTTGATGAAGCTGCGAACTTTCTAATAAAAACTTTTTCTTTCCCTTCATACGTCTATATAAAGAAATTGGCGTAATGCTATCTCCTTCTTCTTCAGCAATTACTAAAAATGTGTTTCTTTGTTCTTTTTGCTTCATAAATTCCTCTTTTGTCATCATGCCTTTCACCTCACTCTGAAAAATAAAAAAGTCCCCTACATATCGAAATATGTAGAGGACGATAAATTTACCGTGGTACCACCTCAGGTTGGACGCAAAAGCATCCCGCTTTATTCAGGTACAAAATATATACCTTATCCTTGTAACGGCGGAACCCGGATTGCCTACTGAAAATAATTGTTCAGCATACCTCTCGTAAGCCCATTCCGTATATGGCACCGCACCGGGCTCCCACCTGTCCCCGGCTCTCTGAAACGTCTCCAATATACGTACTCTTCTTACTTAAACGATTTAACATATTTAATTTTTTGTACACAAAAAGGGAGTACTCATCCTATAGAAAGGACGGGTACTCCCGTGGTGCCACCTTAATTCGTTACGAATGTAACGCACTTTGCCGTATCAAAAAATAATACGTGTCTCTTGTATCGATGAGATCATGTCGCCAAAGCCTACTTCTTTCGTTTCGGTTTGGAAGCTCCGAAGCCCATTCCACATCAATCCCATACTGATTCGCACCAACCATCAGCTCTCTGACATGTTCATCATGTGTACTCTTCTTCATCAACGCTTGCATTTTTTTAAGTTGCACTCATTATAGACCTAACTTTTTTCACAAGTCAATACTTTTTTCAAAAAAATATTTCTCCCTTCTTTCAATATTATATTGACAAAACAACGTGTTTTTATGTAAATATAATAAATACTCTATTAAAATTAAGGTTTTTTTGTCTGAAATTTATATATTAAAAAAGTAAAACGATGTCAAAAAACGCTTACATTTCTGAAAATTCATATTTGTATATGGATTTTTCAGAATAATCATGATAGATTATAAATATGCATAATGCATCAAAAGACATGACAAAAGGAAGGGGAACTACATGAGTACGCAGATGTTAACTTTAACTTCTATCTCTATTTACATGCTCGGGATGTTAGTAATCGGCTATTTCGCCTACAAACGAACGTCCAACTTAACAGATTATATGCTTGGCGGGCGTACACTAGGCCCCGCAGTAACAGCATTAAGTGCTGGAGCATCCGATATGAGTGGTTGGCTTTTAATGGGATTACCCGGTGCAATGTTTAGCGTTGGATTAAGTAGTAGTTGGATTGCATTCGGCCTAACACTAGGCGCATACGCAAACTGGCTTTATGTCGCTCCTCGCTTACGTACCTACTCAGAAATTGCAAACAACTCTATTACTATCCCAGAATTTTTGGAACACCGTTTCCGCGACAAATCTCATATGCTACGCTTAGTATCCGGACTTGTTATTATGATTTTCTTTACTTTCTATGTAGCTTCAGGATTAGTTTCAGGTGCTGTATTATTTGAAAATTCATTTGGTATGAACTATCATGTTGGATTATTCATTGTCGCAGCAGTTGTCGTGGCTTACACATTATTTGGTGGTTTCTTAGCGGTAAGTTGGACAGACTTCGTGCAAGGAATCATTATGGTAATTGCTCTTATTCTTGTTCCTATCGTAACAATTATGAATTCGAACGGACTTGGACCTGCGTTTGACACAATTCGATCTGTAGATCCAACACGTTTAGATATTTTTAAAGGTGCCTCTACTTTAGGAATGATTTCTTTATTCGCATGGGGCCTTGGTTATGTTGGACAACCTCATATTATCGTACGCTTTATGGCAATTTCGTCTGTAAAAGAAATTAAAAGCGCACGAAGAATTGGTATGAGCTGGATGATTTTCTCTGTTGTCGGAGCTATGTTTACTGGTCTTATCGGTATTGCTTACTATTCACAACAAGGGTTGACATTATCTAATCCAGAGACAATTTTCCTTGAACTTGGAAAAATTTTATTCCATCCACTTATTACTGGATTTTTATTAGCAGCGATTTTAGCAGCGATTATGAGTACAATCTCATCTCAGTTGCTCGTTACTTCTAGTGCTATAACAGAAGATTTATATCGTACATTCTTTAAACGTTCTGCTTCTGATAAAGAGCTTGTATTTGTCGGTCGTATGGCTGTACTTGTTATCGCCTTAGTCGGGTGCGCATTAGCGTTTAAACAAAATGATACGATTTTAGCTCTTGTGGGATATGCTTGGGCTGGATTTGGTTCTTCATTTGGACCTGCTATTTTATTAAGCTTATATTGGAAACGTATGACGAAATGGGGCGCACTTGCTGGTATGGTTTCAGGTGCCGCTACAGTAATTATTTGGACACAGTTTAAATTCTTAAAAGATTTCTTATATGAAATGATTCCTGGTTTCGCTATTAGTTTAATAGTGATCATAATTGTTAGTTTACTAACTAAACCTTCAAAAGAAGTTGAAGAGCAATTTGAGAATTTTGAAAAACAACATATTCATAATCTATAAAAAGAAAGCTCTGCTGTTACGATAACAGCAGAGCTTTCTTTTTACCGCAGTTCGACAATATTCTTCTCGAATTTAACAATTTCTTTATGTTTCGTTAAATTTACTATAACATTCTTCCTTTATATTATTAGTATCGACACTTATACAGGAAGGGGACTCCACAATGCTAGCATCTTTACAGCAACAACATATAAGAAAATTTTCACCTATCACAAACACTTCTGCTTCTCGTTTAAACATACAACCAAATCCACCTAAAATTTCAATTGCTCCTTCTGTTATATCTGTAATTGGTATTCATATACAGAAAAATAAGTTTAAAATAAAAACCGGACAAAGTGCCGATTTATCAGCTTATGTTTTGCCAATGCAGGCAACGAATCAAGAGCTTATATGGACAAATATGAATTCTGATGTCATCACAATATACCCAAAAGGTGATACGGTAACGATTACTGGAAAAAGTGCAGGAAGAGCAGTCGTAATTGTCACAACTGCTGAAGGAAAATTTCGTGACTTATGTATCGTTCACGTGCAACCTTATATGACAAATCCAAAATAAAAGAGTGGCTTCGTAGCCACTCTTTTACTTTATTTTAATGTGTGGATTTTTACTTTTCACGAGATTGATGAATTGTTCTTTATCTTTAGGAGAAATAATCTCTGTTTCATATGATCCGTATAAAATTTCTAATCGATCGAATGATAGTGCATAGGCAGCTAACGGATTTTTTGTATTGGAAATTTTCTTTATATCTTGTATAAAAATCCGCTTCTTAATGGGTCCTGATTTAATAAAGATTACTTCTTCTTCCACGATATATTTCATTGTAAACCAACTCCAAACGAAAAGAATTACTAAAGGAATCGTAAAAAGTAGCAGAAAGTAATCTCTTCCAGCTACTAAAGGAGCAAAACACGCACCAATCACAACTAAAAAAATTGGATATAACCATACATCTTTTTTTGATAGAAATTCCACTAAACTTCCCCTCTCTTGATTTAAGTCAATGAATCATCATCCTCTCTCCTATTAAAATGAAAATAAAATTAGAATAGGAGGATGTATTATGAACCAACGAAAGTTTGCCTTATTTACTGGTATTTCTCTTCTTGTCATGGCATTCACCGCACTTTTTTCTTACGGTTTTGTTCACGGAAATCTTGTTGTACAAGGAGATGCGGACGCGACACTCCATAATATTCAAACTTCAAGTTCACTTTTCAGAGCAGAAATTTTCGGATGGATTATCATTTTTATTACGGATATTATCGCCTCGTGGGCTCTTTATTTCTTTCTAAAACCTATCCATGCTAGCCTCTCATTACTAGCTGCCTGTCTTCGTCTTATGTATACAGCTATACTTGGGATTGCTATATTCAATTTAATATTTGTATTACCTCTTTCAAAAAGTACAGTTGCTAATTCCGAAGCATATACAATGTTATTTCTAGAAGCTTTTGAATACATTTGGTCTGTAGGATTAATCATTTTCGGCTTACATCTTCTCACCTTAGGATACGTAACCCTTCAATCTAAAAACATACCGAAAACTATTAGTATATTACTGCTTATTGCTGCAATCGGCTATATTATCATTAACGTACTGAATACAATGTTTTCACAATATAATGCGATTATTTCCATTCTTAACGTTGTCTTTCAACTACCGATGATCGCAGGTGAACTAGGATTTAGTATATGGCTATTGCTTAGAGGTGGAAAAAACTCTACTGTTTGAGTCGTTTCTTAATTCTGCTTAATGATTCTGGCGTAATACCTAGATAACTTGCCAATTGATATTGAGGAACACGATGAATTAAATGAGGTCGTTTTTGTAATAATGATTTGTAGCGCTCTTCTGGTGTCGATGCAATAAATAATGTAAGTTCTTCTTGTACTTCACCAAAATTGTATTCAATCATTTGGCGCGTCATTTTTTCTAACTGTGAATATTTCTTATACATGTCCTTTTCACTATACAGATCGCCAACTACAACTAGACAATCTTCTAGGCAAGTTAACGTATGTGGTGATGATTTATCTTGTTTATGATGATTAAAATTTGTGATTGCCTGTTCTTCTATATAAAAATTTGATGTAACTTCTTTTCCAGATTCATCTATACAATGTTGCCTCACGCATCCTTTTAATACAAAATAACATTTAGACGGAACATCTCCTTGCCTTAAGAGCACTGTTCCTTTTTTATATTCTTCAATCTGTAGTTCTTCTACAATCATGCGCTGCTGCTCTTCACTTAATGTCGTAAGGTTTTTCATGTATTTCATTAAAATATCTTTCATTTGGTCTCTCCTTCCCTCTCTATCTTTGTATGAGAAACGTATGATTGAACTCCACTATATATTTATAGTGGAAATCCCCCCTATTTATCTGTTTTACTTTCTGCATGGAACAAAAAAAGAGAAGTTACCAATAACTTCTCTTCTCATATTTTACAATAAACTCGTTATACTTCCTGTGTATAAGCCGGCTCGTTCACCACATTTTTTGATGTTCGCTTTTGTTGCTGTAGTAAGAAAACAGATACACCAAACAATACGAGTATGCTACCGATAATTTGCATTGCATTTAATTTTTCTCCAAGTAAGAAGAACGCTAGTATAGATGCCCCAACTGGTTCTCCTAAAATGCTCATTGAAATCGTTGTTGCATTTACGTAATTTAATAACCAATTATTAATGACGTGTGACACTGTCGGTACAATCGCAAGTAAAAGAAAAATACTCCAATCCCACTTCGTATAGCCTGTAAATGGCACTTGAAGTATAACGTTATAAATCGCTATAAATATACCAGCGAAGGCAAATACAGTGAAACTATAAATCCAATGAGATACTTTCTTTACTGTCGTTTGTCCGATAAATAAATAACCGACAACTGCTATTACACTTAAAAAGGATAATATATCCCCATAAATTGCTTGCTCACTTAGCCCTAAATCTCCCCAGCCAATACACATTACGCCTAGTATCGCAATTCCCATCGTCGCAATTGCTGAATAGGTTGTTCTTTCTTTAAATAAGAAAAAACCTCCCACTAAAGATACGATCGGTTGAAGTGCTAAAATAATCGTCGAACTAGCAACTGTCGTATGCTTTAAGGATTCAAACCATAGAAGAAAATGAAGAGCTAAAAAGAAACCAGATCCAATTAAAAATCCCCAATCTTTTATTTGAATCCTACTAAACTCTTCCCGTTTTTTCCAAACGATCGGCAGCATAATAAGTACGATAATCCATAATCGATACATACTTAAAACGGAAGATGGTGCTGAGGACATCTTTGCAAAAACAGCTGCGAATGAAATTGCTATAATGGAAATTGCTAGTGGTAGTGCGATTGATCTTTCTTGTTTCAAATCCTGTCTCCCCTCTCACCTGTAAAAAATCCCACTTCATTATATCCGTTTTCTTTCACAACTTAAATACTAATTTTTTAGATTCTTCGTACCATTATGGTAAAATAGAAATTAAGGCACCTATTAGTGATTATTTCTTTCCTTTTCACTACAAGCGTTGCTCTTACAATCATTACAGTAAATTTTTATTTAGGGGGATATACATGAATCAAACAATAGGGAGAATTGAAGAAATTTCATTTTTTAGTACATCACTTCAAGAGGAGCTTACACTTCTTGTTTATTTACCAGTAAATTACACACCTCTCCATAAGCATACGGTTGTTATTGCACAAGATGGTAGAGATTATTTTCAGCTTGGTAAAGCGCACCGTGTAATTGAGCGTCTTCGTGAAACTGAAGAAATCGACCGCACAATTATTGTCGGTATTCCATATAAAAATGTACACGATCGTAAGGAAAAATATTTCCCAAATGATGTAAAGAATGCTGCTTACATTCGTTTCCTTGCTCATGAGCTTGCTCCATATATTGATGCAAATTATCCAACATATCAAATGGGTAAAGGACGCGTTTTAATTGGAGATTCTCTCGGCGGTACAGTTTCCTTCATGACCGCACTTATGTATCCGCATACATTTGGTAAGGTCGTTATGCAATCACCATTTGTTGATGAAACAGTCATGAACTTAGCAAAAGATTTCAAAAATCCGGGGGCGCTAGATCTTTATCACGTAATTGGGACCGAAGAAACAGCTGTCAAGCGTACAGACGGACAAGTATCTGATTTCGTAGAACCAAATCGCGAGTTAAATAAACTACTTACAGATAGAAATTTCATCACGCATTATGAAGAGTTTGAAGGGAATCACACATGGAAATATTGGCAAGCAGATTTACCAAAAGCATTTTCTCATATTCTATCAATGAAATAATAGAGAGCGGTATTCAGAATAATTTGATATAATAGATAAAGAGATTTATTCTCAAAATCTAACTAGACTTGCAAAGGGAGGAATTGGAACATGAAATTAGGAATTGTAATTTTCCCATCAAAAATGATTCAAGATAAAGCGAACGGATTGCGTAAACGTTATGATCCGCACTACGCATTAGTTCCGCCACATGTTACATTGAAAACACCCTTTGAGACGCAAGATGATCAACTAGAATCGATTGTAAACGAGTTACATACAATCGCAAGTAAAACGAACCCTTTCACCCTTCATGTTGGAAAAGTCGGTTCATTCGCACCTGTTAATAATGTTCTTTATTTTAAAGTAGAAAAAACACCTGAACTAACTTTCTTAAATGAAGAAATGCATAATGGTTTCTTTACACAAGAGCGTGAATACTCTTTCGTACCTCATTTAACAATCGGTCAAGATTTATCAGATGCAGAGCATGCTGATGTATTAGGTCGATTACGTATGAAAGATTTCTATTATGAACAACCAATCGATCGTTTCCACCTTCTATACCAATTAGAAAATGGAACATGGACTGTACATGAAACATTCCACCTCGGAAAGGAGAACAACTAATTTGCACGCACAAATCGTACAAACGGACGAACAACTAAGAGATGCATTCTCTGTACGTAAGCAAGTATTTGTGAATGAGCAACGTGTTTCTGCAGAAGAAGAGTATGATGAGTTTGAAGAAATTTCAACACACGTTGTTATATATGATAATGATGTTCCAGTTGGTGCTGGTCGCTTCCGCATCGTTGATGGAGTTGGAAAGATGGAACGCATTTGCGTACTAGCTTCCCATCGCAAAAAAGGCATTGGCAAAATCATTATGGATGCACTTGAAGCGTATGCGAAGGAAGAGTCTCTACCGAAATTGAAACTCCATGCTCAAACACATGCTGAATTTTTCTATAAAAAGCTAGGATACGTGACGGCTTCTGATGTGTTTATGGAAGCAAATATCCCGCACGTCGTAATGATAAAAGAATTATAAAGTGAAACTTTAATCAGTGGGGGTTTTGTTCATCCCCCACTGATTATTAGCCTTCACCAATCGGGCGTTTACGGGCACCTGAATTTTGAAGTGAGAGTTTTACTGCCCGCAAATAGCGGGGTAATTTTGTAGCAGGAGGTAGCCCCTCCTGTTTTTTACATTGCTATTTTCTTTTTCTTCCGCTAAAGTTAAATGTTGATGCTATAGTTTTGAAGGTGAATATATGACACAAGAAAAATTTTCACAAAAACCGTTAACACACGCTGGCATTCCGCAAGCGGCGTATCATATTCCGAAAACATCTACCCATTTAATTATGGAAGAAGATGCAGATGCGGCGTATTTCCGCGCTTTAGAACAGCAAGGTGTTTATTTAAATGAAAAACAGTTAGAAGCAGTGCAAACGACAGAAGGACCTGTCCTTACACTAGCTGGTGCTGGAAGTGGTAAAACATCTGTTTTAACAACTCGCGTTGGTTATTTAGTTAATGTAAAACATGTCCATCCGCGAAATATTTTACTGCTGACGTTTACACAAAAAGCAGCTGAAGAAATTCGAAGCCGTGTAGCGAATTTACCTGGTATGAATCATGCCGCAAGTAGCTATGTCGTTGCTGGTACATTCCACTCTGTCTTTTTAAAATTGCTTCGTAGTCAAGGATATAATCAGCAAATTTTAGCAAATGAAAAACATAAACAAATTATGATAAAGAAAATTTTGAAAGAATTGCGCTTAAAAGACGATTATGATGCCGAAACGATACTCGCTATGATTTCACTTGAGAAAAACAACTTGAATCGTCCGAAAGATGTAAAAGCGAAAACACCGGTTGAACAAGAGTTCAAAGAAGTATACGAACGTTTCGAAGAGGTAAAACAACGACACAATTATATCGATTTTGACGACATCTTATTAGAAATGTATTATATGTTAGAAAATAACGCTCCCCTGCTTACTCAATTACAAGAGCGTTTTCATTACATTGAAGTAGATGAGTTTCAAGATACGTCGTATGCACAATATGAAATTGTAAAATTGTTAGCCACGCCAAGAAATAATTTATTTATCGCAGGTGATGACGATCAAGCGATTTACGGCTGGCGAGGGGCAAGTCACCAAATTATTTTATCTTTTCCAAAGGAATTTGATAATACAACGATTATCGCACTTAATACGAATTATCGATCTAATCCATTTATCGTCGGACTTGGAAATGAAGTTATTAAGCTCAATCAAGAACGTTTTGATAAAGAGCTATATTCTGTTCGTAACGATGGCATGCAGCCGTTTTATGCACGACCTGCGACAACTCTTGATGAAGCAAATCAAATTTTGCAACTCATTCAGGAAAAAGTAGATAGTGGTGAACGAAATTATAAAGATTTTTGTTTATTATATCGTACACATTCTGTGAGCCGTTCTTTACTTGATCAGCTTACAATTCATAAGATTCCATTTATTAAACATGGAGCGAGCCAATCGTTCTACGAACATTCTTTAATTAGGCCCGTATTAGATCACTTACGACTCGTGCTTGAACCGTTCCGCCTCGAATCACTTTCAAATATATTACCAACAATGTATATTGGCCGTGATGAGTGCATTTCATTTATTGAACGTGAACAATGGAAATATGGTGAGGGCCGTTTCCCTTCTCTTCTTCATTTTCTATTACTAAACCCAAGCTTGAAACCTTTTCAAGTTAAAAAAGTAAATGAGCGAATCGATTTTATTAAGTTTATAAAAGAACTTGAACCGAAAAAAGCATTGAAAGAAATTATTCATGGTAAAGGAAAGTATTTAGAGTACTTACAAAGTAATGATCGTTCTTCCTTTACGATGCATAAGGACATACAAGAAGAAATGTTAGAAGAATTAATGGAATCAGCAACTCGCTTTACGGATATTCCAGCTTACTTACAATTTATTAATGAAGCCATTCAAGGTCAAAAAGAAATGGAAGCATTAAAAACAATGCCGCAAAAAGATACCGTATCGCTTATGTCAATTCATAACGCGAAAGGCCTTGAGTTTCCATGCGTCTTTTTACTCGGAGCAAGCGATGGTATATTGCCGCATACTTCTTCTTTAAAAGATGCAAATGACCGTGTGACGGAGACTTCTGAAGCATTAGAAGAAGAACGACGATTACTCTATGTCGCCATTACACGCGCAAAAGAAGAACTTTACATTTCCTCCCCGCAATTTTTCAGAGGAAAGAAACTAGATATATCTCGTTTTCTATATACTACGCAAAAAGATTTACCTGAAAAGACATCCATTAAATAATGGGTGTCTTTTTCCATATCACGATATGTACATCCCCTCTATATAAATTCCCTGTTTCTATCCTGAGAATTAACGTAATATCAACCATATCCCGTTCATATTGTAATAGTGTATGTCAGAACTCACGATAAGGAGTGAACATAATGAGCTGCAATTGTAATGAAGATCATCAACACCATGATTGTGATTTCAACTGTGTATCTAATGTCGTTCGTTTTATACATGAACTACAAGAATGTGCAACCACAACATGTGGATCTGGTTGCGAAGTTCCATTTTTAGGAGCACATAACACTGCATCAGTAGCGAATACACGTCCTTTTATTTTATACACAAAAGCTGGAACACCTTTTGAAGCATTTGCACCATCTGCAAGCCTTACTAGCTGCCAATCTCCAATTTTTCGTGTAGAGAGTATAGATGATGATGACTGTGCTGTATTGCGTGTATTAACTGTAGTTTTAGGTGATGGTACCTCTGTACCACCTGGTGACGATCCAATCTGTACATTTTTAGCTGTACCAAATGCAAGATTAGTATCAACCTCCTCTTGTATTACTGTTGATTTAAGTTGCTTCTGCGCTATTCAATGCTTACGCGATGTTTCTATATAAAACTGAATACTAATTTAAGCATGGATTGGGTGGCAGATGATTCTGCCACCCAATCCATGCTTAAAAGGTATTATTATGTATTTTTTATAAAATTGGGAACTTGTCTAGAACATAGAACCTGTCCTTTTCATTAACTAAAAGTAGAAACAGATAAAGGAGTGAAAAACATGTTCTCTTCTGATTGCGAATTTAATAACATTGATTGTGAGGCGAAACCAGCTAGTACACTACCTGCCTTCGGTTTTGCTTTCAACGCTTCTGCACCTCAGTTCGCTTCACTATTCACACCACTACTATTACCTAGCGTAAGTCCAAACCCAAATATTACTGTTCCTGTAATAAATAATACAGTAAGTGTCGGAGACGGTATTCGAATTCAAGTAGCTGGTATTTATCAAATCAGTTATACATTAACGATCAGTCTTGATAACGTTCCTACTGCACCAGAAGCTGGTCGTTTCTTCTTATCATTAGGTACACCAGCTAACATTATTCCTGGATCAGGTACAGCGGTTCGCTCTAACGTTATTGGTACTGGTGAAGTAGACGTATCCAGCGGTGTTATTCTTATTAACTTAAACCCTGGTGACTTAATTCAAATTGTACCAGTTGAACTGCTTGGAACTGTAGACATCCGTGCTGCAGCATTAACAGTTGCACAAATTAGCTAGTAAAAAGCGGTATTTCTTAATTGAAATACCGCTTTTTATTTTTACAATAAAAAACACTCACCGTAACATGAGTGTTTCATTCTTCATATTGTTTTATTGTATTCTTCTTTTTCCCACAGTTGCATCCCTTTTTTTTCACAAACCCTTGTTGCTGTAATTGCTCTTGATATGCCTGATGTTGTGCTTGTTGCTGTTGCTGTATGTTATACCACTGCTGCAGGTCATATGAATTTCGCCTTGGATTATTGCTCACAGCAAACATCTCCTCTACTGTCAATTCTGTCTATTCACTATATGAACAACTCCTTATTTCCGTTCCCTCATTCTTTTAAACTCCGCTTTTTCTAACATCATGAAAATTTATCCCGATTGGTGAGGGCTGATAATTAGCGGGGGATGCCCCACACTGATTAAATTTTCACTTTATTATTCTCCCATAAAATATCCTGTAATTGTTTCAATGATCGCTGCTGCACCTGCAATGGCTAATAATGCTAGTACAGGCTCTGCAACAATAGGAATCCATTTATATAAAACTAATAAAAAAGCACTAACCCACACACCTGTACACCAATAGCAGCTTAATAATTCTCCCATCCACTTTCTTAATCCTTTCCCTTTCACCTTTGTAAAAGTCGATACACTTCCATCAGGCTCTGTAATCTCTAACTCATCAATAAACGGTCTTCGCAAAAAAGCTGTAATTTTATCATAAACAATAAGACGAGTTAACCTAAATGCAGCTAGCGCAAAAATAAAAAATAAAAGCCAGCTTGTAAATAACATAATTCCACCTTCCCTATCCTCTTTAGCCTATTTAAAAAAAAAGGTCTTAAGATTGTGACCAAATCTCCCCCACTCCAATATCTTATTAATGTAAATACAAACAAGAAGATAAGGAGTGACATTAATGAGTTGTAACGAAAATAAACACCATAGCTCTTCTCACTGCGTAGTTGACGTCGTAAAATTCATCAATGAACTACAAGATTGCTCTAGTTCAACATGTGGTTCTGGTTGTGAAATTCCATTTTTAGGAGCACACAATACAGCAGCAGTAGCAAATACACGCCCTTTTATTTTATACACAAAAGCTGGAACGCCATTTGAAGCATTTGCACCATCTTCAAGCCTTACTAACTGCCAATCTCCAATTTTCCGTGTAGAAAGCGTAGATGACGATAGCTGTGCTGTCCTACGTGTGTTAACTGTAGTATTAGGTGATGGGTCTCCTGTACCACCTGGCGACGATCCAATTTGTACGTTTTTAGCTATACCAAATGCAAGATTAATCTCGACATCTACTTGCATTACTGTTGATTTAAGCTGCTTCTGTGCTATTCAGTGCTTACGCGACGTTTCTATAGTTAAGTAAACTAAAAAACTATTGGGGTGGTAGAAGCTTTCTACCACCTTTACATATTTAAAAGCCGGCCATATCAATCGATTTGATGTCTTCTATAGATAATCGAATATCTCTCATACTATTTGGTGGCATAATGGATACAATGCCATTACGGTAAGATATAATCGATCCTATATATGAGACGGTCGTCGTTCTTATTCTACATCTTACTTTTGGAATGTAATGAGGACGATTTAATAAAAAATGAATTTTTTCTTCATTATTCATATCCTTAAAGGATTTATTGTAAGGGACCGTTCTCACTTGCTCTTCCTCTACTTTTTCTTCCACCTCCACTTGAGGCTCCTCTCGTGGTTCTTGTTTCTCTTGTTCTACCACTTCTTCCACAGCACTACTTACAATACTTTCATTTCTATTACTTTGCTCTTTTTGATCCTCATCTTCGAAATTCGTTAAAATAATTCTTTTTATTTTCGGTGCAGCGAGTTCTAAATTTACTTGTGCAATATATAACAACGGTTTTCCAACTGTTGAACTTTTATTTTTATTCTTCACACTCGTCCCTCCCACTTCCATACGTAGCTGGATAAATCGTGTACTATTATAGTTATATTCATAACGTGGCTAGAACTTTCGTTAAAAATCGTTCTTTCTGAGAACAATTAAAAAGGACAGTCTCAACGTTTAGAGACTGTCCTTTTTAAACTTTAATTCCTATTATATTTATCCTAAAATATGATATCCTGAATCAACATGAATGTTTTCACCTGTTACTCCGCGTGCTAAATCACTGAATAAGAATACTGCTGTATCTCCAACTTCTTCTGGAGTCGTCGCACGACGAAGTGGTGCGCGTTCCTCAATTTCTTTTAAGATTGAGTTAAAGTCGCCTACACCTTTCGCAGATAACGTACGAATTGGTCCTGCAGAAATAGCGTTAACGCGAATGCCATGTTGTCCTAAATCGTTCGCTAAATATTTCACGCTAGCTTCTAACGAAGCTTTCGCAACACCCATAACGTTATAGTTTTTCACAACGCGCTCGCCGCCAAGGTATGTTAAAGTTAAAATATTTCCGCCTTCTGTCATCACTTTCTTCGCTTCTCTTGCTACAGCTGTTAAAGAGAATGCACTAATATTTTGTGCAAGTAAAAATCCATCGCGAGAAGTATCTACAAATTCACCTTTTAAATCATCACGATTTGCAAAAGCAATACAGTGTGCAACACCGTGAATTGTACCAACTTCTTGCTTAATAGTTTCAAAGCAAGCTGTAAGTTCTTCATCATTCGTTACATCACAAGGTAATACAAGTGATTCTTGTCCTTCTAATGTTTCCGCTAGTTCACGAACGTTTCTTTCTAAACGCTCTCCTGCATATGTGAATATTAATTTTGCACCTGCATTATGCAAAGAGCGAGCAATTCCCCATGCAATACTTCTTTGGTTCGCAACGCCCATAACAACAAATGTTTTCCCTTGTAATAGTTCCATGATATATCCTCCCAGAAATACTTATACTTGTTATTAGTACCTGATACTATAATTATAGTACCATAAAACCTCTTAAAGGCAAACAAAAAAGTCACTAACATAAATTTGTTAATGACTTTTTGTTTCTATAAAAAACCTTTCTAATCCTTCTTCCCAAGTAGGCATTTGTAAAAAACCATTTAATCGTAGCATGTTATGTTGAAAGATAGAATATTTTGGTCTCGCAGCCGCCGATCCGAATTCTTCAGTTGAAACAGGTAATACATTCACTTTCATATTTGCATACGAAAATATTTTTTGGGCAAATTCAAACCAAGAACATGATCCTCTATTGGATACGTGATACGTACCGTATAAAGAAGTGTGAATGAGCTTATTAATCATCATATTTAAATCTGCCACGTACGTAGGAGAGCCAATTTGATCCGCTACAACAGATATGTTTTCTCGCTCTTTTCCTAATCGTAGCATCGTTTTCACAAAATTATTTCCATACTTACCATACAACCACGATGTACGAACTATAAAATATTTATTATGTAACTCTTTTACGAACTGCTCTCCTGCAAATTTAGAAGCTCCATATATATTTATCGGTGCTGGATTATGAAATTCATGATAGCCATCCGGTTTGTCACCTGGAAATACATAATCGGTACTGACATACACTAACTTAGCCCCTACTAATTGTGAAGCAACCGCTACATTTCGAGCTCCAATCGCATTTATTAAGTAAGCAAGATCCTGTTCTTTCTCAGCACCATCTACCTTCGTATACGCTGCACAATGAACAATTGTATGTGGCTTTATTTCTTGTACCACTTGCTTAATTCGGGATATATTTGTTACATCTAATAACTTTTTATCAAATGGATATATGTCATATTCCTCAGAATTCAACTCTTCTTGTAGTTGCTTCCCTAGCTGACCGTTCGCTCCCGTTATGATAATCCGTTCTTTCATCTACATGCCCCTTACTTTTCTTTTAGTGGTTTCCACCAGTCCACATTGTTTTTATACCATTCCACCGTTTCTTTTAATCCTTGTTCGAACGTATACTTCGGTTCCCATTCAAACTCATTCTTCATTTTTTGTGCATCAATCGCATAACGACGGTCGTGACCTAAACGGTCTGTTACAAATTCAATATCTTTTTTCGTTTTTCCTAAAAGTTTTATAATTTGTTCCACAACATCTACATTTGTTTTTTCGTTATTTCCGCCGATATTATACACCTCTCCTACACATCCCTTATGCAAAACGGTGTCAATTGCACTACAATGATCCGTTACATGCAGCCAATCCCTTACATTCAATCCATCACCATATAATGGTAGTTTCTTTCCTTCAAGCGCATTCGTAACCATTAACGGAATTAATTTCTCAGGATATTGGTACGGTCCGTAGTTATTAGAACAACGCGTTATAATAACTGGTAATTGATACGTTTCATAATAAGATAAGGCTATCATGTCGCTACTCGCTTTACTTGAAGAATATGGACTATTAGGAGCTAGCGGGGTTTCCTCTATAAATTTCCCGGTTTTCCCTAAAGAACCGTATACTTCATCTGTTGATACTTGCACGAGTTTAATATGTGAATATTTTTTCACTAACTCCAACAGCGTGACTGTACCTATTACATTCGTATCATAAAAAGGAATTGGGTTTTCAATACTACGATCCACATGTGATTCAGCTGCGAAATTTACAATTACTTGCACGTCACGTTCCTTAACAACATGTTCCAGCAGCTCTCCATTTTGGATTTTCCCTTTTACAAATGAGTAGTTAGGATTTTCTTGAATAGACTTTACATTATTTAAATTCCCGCTATATGTTAATGCATCGTAATTAATGATTTTATATGTTTCATAGTTTTTTAACATATAGTGAATGAAATTACTTCCAATAAATCCAGCTCCACCTGTAACTAATATATTCATAAACAACTCTCCTACTTAAAAACTATCTTCATATTCCTGAAGTAATGGTAATATTCGATCCTTATCGGACAAGATAGGATTTGTTACCGGCCATGGAATTGATAATTCTTTATCTTCCCAAAGCAAACCGGAATCGTGATCAGCACTATAATACTCATCTACTTTATACATAACAATTGTATGAGGTACAAGTGTACAAAAACCATGAGCAAATCCTTTCGGCACTAATAATTGCCTATGATTATCCGCACTTAAAATATAACCTCTCCACTTTTTAAATGTAGGTGAATCTTTTCGCAAATCAACGATAACATCATATATTGCACCTTGCATAACTTGAATGAGTTTCGTTTGTGCTTTCGGATTTTTTTGAAAGTGTAGCCCTCGAATCGTCCCCGAATGCGCTGAATAAGATACGTTATCTTGCAGAAATGAATGCGTAATCCCTAACGATTCTAGCATCTTCTTATTATAACTTTCAGTAAAAAAACCTCGCTCGTCTTCAAACAATCTCGGTTCTAACAATTTCGCATCGGTAAAATTTGTTTCTACAACTTTCATATTTTCACCTATTCTCCATTAAACTGTTTCCCAAAGTTTATATCCCGCGCTAACGTATTCGCTCTTTGAAGAGAAGCATGCGTTCCCGCATCAGTCCACCAGCCACTCATTTCATTATAAGTAAGTACTCCTCGTTTTAAATACCAATTATTTATATCTGTAATTTCAAGTTCTCCTCTTGCGGAAGGTTTTAATTCTTTTATATAAGAAAAGACTTTCGAATCATACAAATAAATTCCCGTAACAGCATAAGAACTTTTCGGCTCATTCGGCTTTTCTTCAATTTCAATTATTTTTCGGCCTTTAATATGCGCTACACCAAATCGCTCGGGATCTTCTACAGATTGAAGCAGCACTTTAGCCCCTTCTTTTTGACTTGCAAACTCTTTAACATACGGGCAAATATCATCTGAAAAGATATTATCTCCTAATATAACTACCATCCGATCATTTCCTACGAAATCTTCACAAAGTCCTAGCGCCTGCGCAATCCCACCCGCCTTATCTTGCACACGATACGTAAAGGATACACCAAACTCTTGACCACTTCCTAGAAAGCTCACAACATCTCCCATATGCTCTTTACCGGTAATAATCATAATATCTGTAATTCCACATCGCTTCAGCTTATATACCGCATGATAAATCATCGGATACCGCCCAACGGGAAGTAAATGTTTATTCGTTACTTTCGTTATTGGATATAATCTCGATCCTGTCCCGCCTGCTAAAATAATCCCTTTCATCCTTCATCTCTCCCTTATGATGGAGATAGCACCTCTTTATAATGTTCCACAAAAATTTCCCGGTATTTCTCATATGTATCCACATCAAACTCATCTCCGTTGTAATGAATACACCATAGATTTGCTTGATTAGGGATACCAATTAAATATCCAGCCTTTTGAAATTCTAAAGACTGTGACACATCATAGAAATGGAATCCTTGAAACAAATCCTCTCGCCACGGAATATCATACTGCGTTGCCATGAGTAAACCATCGATTGCTTGCACTGACATAAAAGATTGATTTCCATAAAACCCCTGATCCAAATTTAATAATTGATAATTCTGTCTTCTGTACTCAATCACTTTCCCTACTAAATTTTTCCCTTCCCACCATATCCCGTTACTCGGTAAAAACTGAGCACCAGCTACTCCAATTAAACCAAGCTTTTCATTTTCTTTAAAAAGAGAAATGAGGGTACAAAACATATCACGATTAATAAGGTAAGTATCTTGATGTATATATACTTTATATTTCGCCGGATATGAAAGTGCTCGATTGTACGCACTTGCCATACTTTTCGCATCTCGTATCGGAAAAATTTGCACTACATAACCAGGGGGAACAACAATGTTTCTTATTTGCCTTTCGCATTGCTCGAAAAGCTCTTCATTATTTACACAAACAACGACTAATATTGTATGATCTTTCATTTTGTAGCCCTCTATTCTTCCTTATTCACATCTGACATATAGTTCTCTACAAATACTTTTCTATACTTTTCATAGTTCGTCATATTTACATCGAAATGATAATGAATACACCAAGCATCACGCTGCACAGGGACACCGACTGTATACCCAGCTTTTTTAAATTCAAAAGATTGGGATACATCATAAAAATCAAACCCATCAAATAAGTCCTCTCGCCACGGAATATCATATTGTGTCGCCATCAATAAACCGTCAATACATTCCACAGGAATAAACGTTTTTGATTCATGAAATGGTTGCTCTAAACTTGCCATATAAAACAAATCGTTCATATAACCAATGACTTTCCCGACAATCCCACGCCCTTCGTTCCATACACCATTTGGAGGAACATATTGAGATCCAACCATCCCAATCATCCCAAGATGTTCATGCTCCTCAAATAATTGAATTAATCCGTATAGAAAGGCTCCATTTATAATAAAGACATCTTGGTGTAAATACACTTTATACTTCGCTGGATGTGAAATGGCTTGATTGTATCCGCTCGTCATACTTTTTGCATTTCGAATCGGCATAAATTGTATAGTATACCCAGGAGGTACTGCCAATTTCAATATATGTCGCGCACATTGTGCATACAATTTCCGATCATTTATACATGTAACAAATAGTATTGTTTTTTCTGCAGCACTCATAATTGTGATTTTTCTGCTTCAATAATATATTGAAATACAACTGTCTCAGCCATGAAGCCACTTCCAAGACGATACTTTTTACAAATTCCATATAACTCTTCAATAAGTGGCTCATATATTTTATGATCAATATATACACGATCTACTTTACTAATAGAATATCCTGCTTTTAAAAACATTCTTAGCATTTCATTAAAAGTAAAGAAACGAATATGCGTTTTATCTAATAAGCCATATTCTGTATACGTCCAATTTCCAGCGAGTAAGGGAGCTAATACTGAAATGTGCGCAACGTTTGGTATGCTAGCTAAAATCACACCATTTTCTTTTATATATGGCTTTACTTTCTTTATGACAGCCCACGGATCAAATAAATGCTCTAATACATCCCCGAATATGACACAATCAAATTGTTCCTTCTCATAAGGAAGATCCATTGTTTCTATATCACCTAAAATAACATGATCTAGTTTTTCTTTCGCTTTTTCGGCAGCCTCTGGGAACGCCTCAATTCCTGATACACGTGCTCCATTTTCTTTTATAGCCGCTCCTAATGCACCGCTCGAGCAACCAATATCAAGAACTTCTTGCCATTCCTTTTTTATATGCTTGAATAAATTAGGATTTATCGCATTATAATAATGTTCAGATTTTTCTTCGTATAAAGAACTTTTCTCCCGATTCATTTCACACACTCCTTATGCAAATTGAATTTGAAATATAAACAAAAGATATTCTACAAAGGATGCCATCTCTATTGGTTGCATTACCGATACTCTAATATATAGCCATTCTACTATCATTAGAATAGCGACAAGTCATTTCCTAAAAATAGAACAAATTACATTTTATATTGTTTATCATAGATGCCTCTAAAATATTTACGGTTATATTCAATCGCAGCATTATTCGGAACATAAGAAGCTGCCAATTCATTATAATAATAAGCTTTATCTTGATCTCCTAATCTGCTATAACAAATACACATTTGTAAATATGGAATCCACGTATAACTAGCCGGACTGTGAAAAGGACTATCCTCTGCTAGCGGCACTTCAGTTGCTAGCTTAAACCAAAATATCGCTTCATTATACTTTTGTTGTTCCATATATATATATCCTATTCTTGTACAATTCTCTCCTCTAGGAATACCATAACGAAACGACTTCGTACAAGTTTCAACTGCCTTCTCCCAGTCTCCTAACTTCGCATAGCAATCTCCTAACTTACCACATGCATAAATTTTCTCTTCATGCCATCCTTCCTCTTGATTAAGAAATGTTTCATACAGAAGAACCGCATCGTCGTATTTTTGATTATCCATAGATTCATTACCGTAATAAAATAAATCTCTCGGGCTTAATTCTTCTCCAGCTGCTACAGCATTTTGAAAAATTTTCAAATTACGATTCGTTATTTCTTTTTCTTTCTTATGTGTAATGGCGACATTACTATTGTAAATCTCACCAGAAACAGCTAAATACTCATGCACCTTTCCAAACCATTGAAATTGTTTTTCACGCTTTACAAGTCGATATCTTCTTGTGCAATATAAAGGTTTCCCATTAGAATCCATTACAAGATAATAAGGCATAGAAACAGCGTCAACTTTACCATCTAACTCTCGTTTTAATGTTTTCAGTGATTCTTGAGCTTCCTCTAATAACACATCATCAGCATCTAACCATAATATATATTCTTGCGTTGCTTTTGAAAACGCGAAATTTCTAGCTGCCGCAAAATCATCAACCCACGGAAAATCGTGTATGTTAGAAGTGTATTTTGCTACAATTTCCTTCGTTCGATCAGTGGATCCTGTATCAACTACAATAATTTCATCAACAATTTTTTCTACCGCGTCCAAACATCGATCTATTGTATTTTCCTCATCGCGAACAATCATACATAGACTAATTGTAATTCCTTGCTTGTTCAACATAATCACCCTCTTCCAACTCAATCATATGTTATACATACAATAAACTTTCCATTTTTTTAACTTGTTCAAGCTATTTAAGATTTCTTTTTAATAATTCAAATGTCCGTGTCATTTTCTTGTGATTTTGCATCTACTATATAATGAAAGCTTTATGGAGGTGAATTTATGTCAAATAATAATTATTCAGATGGCTTAAATCCTGATGAATTCTTATCAGCTAGTGCATTTGATCCTAATCTTGTAGGTCCAACTTTACCACCAATACCACCGTTTACACTTCCAACCGGGCCTACTGGACCGACTGGGCCTACTGGGCCTACTGGGCCTACTGGAGACACTGGTACAACTGGCGCGACTGGAGACACTGGCGCAACTGGACCGACTGGGCCGACTGGAGACACTGGTGCAACTGGACCGACTGGGCCGACTGGAGACACTGGCGCAACTGGACCTACCGGGCCGACTGGAGACACTGGCGCAACTGGACCGACTGGGCCGACTGGAGACACTGGTGCGACTGGTGCGACTGGACCTACTGGACCTACTGGACCTACTGGACCTACTGGACCTACTGGGCCGACCGGGCCATCTGGATTAGGACTTCCAGCAGGATTGTATGCATTTAACTCTGCTACAGTTTCTTTAGCTCTTGGAATTAATGATCCTGTACCGTTTAACACGGTTGGATCTCAGTTTGGTACAGCAATTTCTCAATTAGACGCTGATACTTTCATCATAAGTGAAACTGGATTCTATAAAATTACTGTTATCGCATATACTGCAGCAGTAAGTTTATTAGGTAGCCTTGCAATTCAAGTTAATGGAGTTAATGTACCAGGTGCAGGCACAAGCTTAATCTCACTTGGAGCACCTATCGTTATCCAAGCAATTACACAAATTACAATAACTCCATCAATGGTTGAAGCAATTGTTACTGGAATTGGATTATCATTAGCTCTTGGTACAAGTGCATCCATTATCATTGAAAAAATCGCTTAATTTTTTTACTTAGCAGTAAAACTGATATCAGTTTTACTGCTTTTTCAATTATGAATTCAAGCATGAAACTTTCACTATATACATAATCATATTGTTGTATGACATTTTGCAGGAGGCACAAATATGGAAAATAAATTTGCTGTTCAGCTTTATCTCGAGTTGTTAAAGAAAACAATTTTATTTGAAATATGGCTAGAGTATGAGCCATATTTACCTGCTTCATTACATATTTCTAAGGAACTTCCATATGAACCAGTTACCGTACCACTTCCTTTATTCATTAAGCAATATGCTGAAAACCATAACTTGAAAATTGTGAAACCAGATGTTTTAAAAAGTGAACGTCAAGATGGGATGGATTGGCCAAGAGCAGCACACAGTATGATCGGCCGGGAACGAATGAATCAATTACATGAAGCACTAGAAACAGTTGTCCGTGAAAATATAGAAGGTGATTTTATTGAAACAGGTGTGTGGCGCGGGGGATCGTGCATTTTTATGAATGGTTTTTTACAGGCAAATAACATTACTGATCGTAATGTGTGGGTTGCAGATTCATTTGAAGGTTTGCCAACACCGAATTTAGAACACTATCCGAAAGATTACGGAGATTATTTACACTCTTTCGATTACTTACGCGTTTCTTTAGAACAAGTACAAGAGAATTTTAGAAAATATGATTTATTAAATGATCAAGTAAAATTTTTAAAAGGCTGGTTTAAAGATACTTTACCAACAGCACCAATAGAAAAAATTGCAATTGCACGCCTTGACGGTGATATGTACGAATCCACAATGGATGGTCTCGTGAACTTATACGATAAAGTTTCTAAGGGCGGCTATATTATTATTGATGACTATGGACTACCAGCTTGTGCAGAGGCCGTGACAGACTTTAGAAATCAAAGAAACTTAAAAGCTCCTATTACTAAAATTGATGTATTCGGGGTTTATTGGCGAAAAGAATAGGGCGAAACTTTATTCAGTTAGGGTTTCTCCATCTCACACTAATTATTAGCCTTCGCCAATAGCATGATAAATAAAAACAAAAGCTCCCATTACTATTTCCAGTTGTTCTAGGGAGCTTTTTACATATCGCAACAGTTCTAATATCGTTTCCCCTCCCACTATAAAATGTTAGCTGCATATTAAAAATGTTGGTTCCCTATTTACTACAAGGAAGGAGTGAAATTATGAGCGAGCTTGAAAAAAAAATCGCATTAATCCCACCTCCCGAACTCGTCCAATATGTAGGTGGCGACTTTCAAAAGGTTGGAAAAGAATTCATAAAGCATTTTATTCAAATTGGTAGTTTAAAATCCAATGAAACAGTGTTAGATGTAGGTTGTGGTGTCGGTCGAATGGCGGTTCCATTAATGAATTACTTAGGTGATGATGGAGCTTATTATGGATTTGATTTATTTAAAGATGGCATTACATGGTGCAAAAATAATATTTCAACTGCCCGTAGCAATTTCCATTTTGAACACGTTGATATATATAATCAATTCTACAACCCAGAAGGAAAAGAAGATGCTTCTCAATACAAATTTCCATATGAAGACGATTCATTCGATTTTATTTTTTTAACTTCTGTATTTACCCATCTTCTTCCGAAAGAATTAGAACATTACGTATCTGAGATTGTACGTGTTCTAAAAAAAGATGGGAGATGTTTTATTACCTTCTTTCTCATTAACCCTGAATCATCCTATTACTTAAATTCTGGGCTAAGTACATTAGGTTTTTATCATCAAATTGAAAATTGTTATGTTGTGAATAAAGATATTCCTAATTTCGCAGTTGCCTATCCTGAAGAAGATATCCGCACCTTATTAAATAAACATGGCTTAGAGGTAATTAATAAACCGTATTATGGTTTATGGTGCGGCAGAAATGAGTATACAAGTTATCAAGATATCGTTCTTACAAAAAAAGCTTCTGAAAGGTAGTTTCGTATGAATAATAAAAAAAAGTCACCTCTCGTTTCCATCCTTATTCCCACTTATAATCGACCACATTATTTCAAAATTGCTCTAGAAAGTGCATTAGCACAAACTTATCCAAACATTGAAATTATTATAGGAGACGATAGTACAAATGATGAAACAGAAATCTTAATAAATGAACAGTATTTACCTAATTATAAAAACATAACATACATTCGAAATACCACTACTTTAGGACAATTTCATAACGATCTTATGCTCTTAGAGAAATCTAATGGGGAGTATATAAATTTTTTAATGGACGATGATGTGTTTTATAATCATAAAATACAAAAAATGATGGCTTATTTTGAGCAAGACACAAATAAAAATCTCGCTCTTATAACTTCTTATCGAGTACGTATTGATGATCACGGGAATTTAATTGGAGATGCTCATCCAACACAAAGATTATATAGCGAAGACATTCAATTAAACGGAATATTTTTAGGCGACTGGATGTTAAAAGGTGGACATAACATTATCGGTGAGCCTACAACTATTCTGTTTAGAAAACAGTTACTCACTGAACCTTTCGGCACGCTAAAAGGAAGGCACTATTCTTGTAGTGTCGATATGGCATCATGGATTTCCTTACTTTCTAAAGGAGACGCAGTATACATATCCGAACCTTTAAGCCAATTTCGCTACCATACTGGGCAACAAATACACAGCAAGCTCCTTGAAGGATCTGAGGATTTTACGCACCTCGTTATAACTTCAAAAGAATACGGATTTTTACAAGATAATACAGATTATAGACTAGGTCTAATTAGCGCTTATAAATGGTGTAAAGGTTCCTTAGAATATTATAGCCAGTTACCAAACCTCATTCCAGATGCACATGTACGTCTTTCCCATTGTTTGGACATAATTATAAAAGAGCTACATCATTAGTCTATTCTGCGAAAATAAAATGTGTGAGCTTTACGTGAATAATGCGTATAGTTCATACATTCTTTTTAAACTATGTGATGCACCAACTAAAACCCACTAATATAGAGAGCAGTAGAAAGGAATTCATACAGTGAAAGATCCGAACACTCAATATCAAATAGACTACATATTAATATTCATTTTATTTGCCATTGGGATTGTTAGCTGCTTTGCTATCGCAAGTGCACAAGCTTCTTTACCACCATTTTTACAAAACGTAAATTTTGTATTAAAACAAATCCAATGGTATGCCATTGGATTTATCGCCATTGGTGTTATTATGGTTATTGATTTCGATCGCTATAAACAAATTGCTTGGTATTTATATAGCTTTGCACTCATACTTCTAATTGGCCTAGAACTTCAAGTTCCTGGCGCCGTTACAATTAAAGGGGCTACCGCGTGGTACAGACTCCCAGGCATCGGAAACTTTCAGCCTTCTGAAATTATGAAATTATTTTTGATTATCGTCGTTGGACGAATTATAGCGAATCATAATGAAAAATACCTTTTTCGGACAACTCGCGAAGATTTCATTTTACTTTTAAAAATATTTGCAGCTAGTTTACCTCCACTACTTCTAATCGCAAAAGAACCTGATTTAGGAAACACAATGGTCATTTCAGCGATGCTTGCAACAATGGTTTTAGTTTCTGGTATACGTTGGCGCTTTATCCTCGGATTAACCTCCGGTATTTTCGCCATAGGCTCTACCTTAACATATATTTATTTCACGCATACAGAGTTCTTTAAAGAGCACATTCTAAAAGAATATCAATTAAATCGCTTCTATGGTTGGCTTGCACCTTATGAATATGACGCACAAGGATATCAATTAAGACAAGCATTTTTAGCTACTGGATCAGGAGAGATGCAAGGAAAAGGATGGGAAAATAGACAAGTATATTTTCCAGAGCCACATACAGATTTTATTTTTACAAATATCGCTGAACAATTCGGTTTTTTAGGAGCAAGTGTTATTATTTCATTTTTTTTCTTACTCATTTATCGAATGATCCATATCGCTTTAGAAAGCAATGAACCTTTCGGTAGTTATATTTGCGCTGGTACAATTGGAATGTTTACGTTCCAAGTATTCCAAAATATTGGGATGACAATTGGTTTACTCCCTATTACAGGAATAACGTTACCGCTTATGAGCTACGGCGGGAGTTCACTGCTCACATATATGGTTGCTATTGGATTTATTTTAAACGTACGCTCAAGAACTAAAATCTTTATGTTTAAATGAACCATATCGAAAAACGGTATGGTTTTTTTCTATGTCCATTTTAGATATACTAATGAAAAAATGAGCTGGAGGTTTAAATATGAAATATGACATTATAGGTGATATTCACGGATGCTTCCAAGAGTTTCAAGATTTAACAACGAAACTAGGGTATAGCTGGGATAGTGGTATCCCAATTCATAACGCAAAACGAAGGCTTGCATTCGTTGGTGATATTACAGACCGAGGTCCTCATTCATTACGGATGATTGAAATTGTATGGGAGCTCGTAATAAATAGAAAAAATGCTTATTATGCTCCAGGGAATCACTGTAATAAACTGTATCGTTTCTTCCTTGGACGTAATGTTACAATCGCTCATGGGCTCGAAACAACTGTTGCAGAATATGAAGCATTGCCTTCTAATAAGCAACAAATAATAAAAGAAAAATTCATTACTCTTTACGAACAATCACCGCTATATCACATACTGGATGAAAAAAAATTAACCGTCTGTCACGCTGGTATTCGGCAAGATTACATAGGAAGACAAGATAAAAAAGTAGAAACCTTTGTATTATATGGTGATATTACAGGTGAAAAACACCCTGACGGCTCACCTGTCCGCCAAGATTGGGCGAAAGAGTATAAGGGTGAAACATGGATTGTTTATGGACATACACCTGTCAATGAACCTCGCTTTGTGAATCATACAGTCAATATTGATACTGGTGCTGTATTTGGTGGTAAACTAACTGGACTACGTTACCCTGAGTTGGAGACCGTTTCTGTCCCTTCTTCCCTACCTTTTGTCCCTGAAAAGTTCCGCCCAATTTCATAAAGTGAAACTTTAATCAGTGGGGGTTTTGTTCATCCCCCACTGATTATTAGCCCGCACCAATCGGGATAAATACCTCTACTTAATACAATTCACGATTTGCAGAGGATCATGGTGTTTTCTAGACATATTCCACACTAAAACTAGATAAAGCAATTAAAAAAAGATGCAATAAAGTGCATCTTTTTTTAATTGCACGGCATATACTGTCGCAGGAGGTGACGGAATGAAGAAAAAATCTTCTAAACAAAAAAGAAAATTCCACCCTTTATACCATCCCATGTATGGAATTAACAACTGGTGCAGTATTCGAGCTGCAGCTATAGAAGAAATAGAAGAACAAGAGTCATCAAAAAAAAGCAAACCGAGAGAAACATATGTCTCTTTAGAAAATGCTGTTATGAGGCGAATTATAGATAGCAGGAAAATAAAAGCAAAACAAAAAAAGAAGCTCGCTTCTAATAATGATGAACCTGTGCTTAATTCGGAAAAGATACAAGAAAATATAGAAGAAAACATTCCTGCAGCAATAAAGGAAAAAGTACAACCAGAAATTCCAGCTACTATTATAAATCAAGTAAAAAAAATAAAAGAAGCATTAATCTCGGGCAACGATGTACAAATAGAAAGATCCGCCCCTATTCAGGCTCCTGTACCTACACCTATAAAAAAAGAAAATAACAAAGGAGCTCGTCACGCATATAAAGAAGGACTTCACTCTAAAGCTGATGGAATCGCTTCACATGCAGAAGGGCTTCTTACACATGCAACGGGTCCCTTTTCTCATGCAGAAGGGACAAAAACAAAGGCAACTGGACATAGTTCGCATAGCGAAGGAAGTGAAACGACAGCAGGCGGCTCTTATTCTCATGCAGAAGGAAAACATGCAATTGCTTTGGGCGAAGCAGCACATGCAGAAGGAACCGCAACTATCGCTAACGGATTCTCATCTCATGCGGAAGGAAATCATACATCAACAGCTAATTTTGCAGGCAGCCATATTATGGGTAAATTTGGTACAGCAGAAGAAGCTTATTCCTGGTTTATCGCAAATGGGACAAATGACACTGATTATAATATAGGTGCCAAATGGCTTGCCCATAACGGAGAAATGTATATCGATGGTGCTTCTTACAATGCAGGTGGTACTGATTTTGCACAAATGTTTGAGGCAGCAGATCATAGCCCTATTGATATCGGCTATTTCATTACATTTAGTAGCGAAGAAAAAATTCGAAAAGCTACTTCAAATGATTCATTCATATTAGGAATATCTAGCGCTACCCCCGCTCTCATAGGAAATAGCGGTGCTTTAAGTTGGGCAAAGCGTTATAAAACAGATAGCTTCGGAAAACGCCAATATACACGTACTGATACGCAAGAAATACAGCCACTTTTAAATACAGAATGGGATCCAGCTTGCAAATATATATCGAGACGAAATCGCACCGAGTGGCTTCCTGTCGGATTAATTGGACAAATGTTAGTACGTGATGACGGCACTTGCGAAACACACGGATATTGTCGTCCAAATGATGACGGCATTGCCACGAAAGCTGAAAGTGGCTTTTTCGTTATAAAACGTACTGGTGAAAATCAAATTTTAATATTATTTCGCTAAAAAAAGGGAACAAAATTCTTTTTATGATAAGAATTTTGTTCCCTTTTAATTGTTATGTAAAGCGTATTGCATATCCTCTGGGATACTTACGGTAAAAGTCATTCCCTTTTCTAAAATAGGATGATAAAACGTCAAAGATGTACTATGCAGCGCTTGACGTTTTATCACATCTCTTCGGCCACCGTATAGATCATCCCCAAGTAGCGGATGTCCTATATATGCCATATGTACACGAATTTGATGTGTTCTTCCCGTCTCGAGCTCAAGCGCTACATGCGTCTTATCGGAAGAACTCTCCATCACTCTAAAATGAGTAACAGCTCTTTGACCATCTTCACAGACAGTTCGCTCGATAATACTATCCGCTTTTCGTCCGATTGGCGCGTCAATCGTTCCTACTTCTTCTAAAATAGTCCCATGAACGATTGCCTCATACGTTCGTTTCACCCCTTTTTGTTGATGCTGCTTCGATAAAAGGTGGTGAACGAATCTATTTTTCGCAATTAACATAAGCCCTGAAGTATCACGGTCTAACCTCGTCACAATGTGCACCGTACTTGCAAGATTTTGTTTATCATAATGATATAAAAGAGCGTTTGCAATACTTCCTGACGGGTGCTCCCTAGACGGAATCGTCGACATATTTGCTTCTTTATTTATAACAAGAACCGCATCATCTTCATATACGATACATAAAGGGATCTCTTCCACTTCCATCCCTTCACTTCTTTCCTCCACTGGAAAAAAGATTTGTAACTCTTCACCAGCTTGTAACTTGTGACGAACACTTGTGTGTTGACCGTTTACTTCAATTGCTCCCCCGCGGAACTTTATATCCGTTAAAGCAGCTTTCGAAATCCCTTTTGTTTTCAAAAATTCTCTAACTAAAGTTCCCTCTTCAGCCAGCCCTATATCCCATTTCAATGTAAATCTGTTCAAATATATAAACCCTCTCTATTTATCTGCAACAAACGAGTCACGAACACGTTTCCAGAATGGGAACGGACGGAAACGAACAAATCGTACTTTCTCGTTTGCAACGCGATACTGAATTGATTTCACATCTTGATGAACCATCGTCAAATGATCCACGGTAATTTGCATGTTCATTCCTGCAGCCGGCTTTAAAACGCATGTATGATGCTTCGGCAGTACGAGCGGCGAACCTACCGTACGAAATACACGATTGTTGATAGATGCCATTTCTGCAATTTGAATCGCTTCAATAGAAGGGTGAATAATTGCTCCGCCAAGCGCCTTATTATACGCGGTACTTCCTGAAGGAGTAGAAATACAAAGACCATCTCCGCGAAACGTTTCGAAATACTCTCCGCGTATTTCCACTTCTGTTACTAATGTACCTTCTGCACTTTTTACAGTCGCTTCATTCATCGCCAAATACTGTGACTCTTTACTACCATTCACATAGCGAATAATCACTTCTAAAAGTGGATATTCAACCACTTGGAACGGTGTTTTAGCGATTGCAATCACCAACTTCTCTACTTCCGTCGGTAACCAATCTGCATAGAAACCTAAATGCCCTGTATGTACACCAACAAATGCGGTTTCATCTAATCGATTATAGTAACGATGGAATGCATATAAAAGCGTTCCATCTCCCCCAACAGAAATTACAATATCAGGTTCCTTTTCATCCATTGTAAACCCAAAATCTAACAAGTATTCTTTCATTGTACTTGCTAGTGTATCTGATGATTGATCTCCCTTTGACATAATTGTAAATTTCATCGCCCAACACCCTTTAGTTTATGATTCAGAATCTTTCGTTTCCTGCTTTCGTGAAAAGACCTTTTGCGCTTCTTGAATTTCAAGACGAATGGAAGACATTTCTTCATCTAATAAAAACGCCGCTTCCGCTGCACGTTGTAAGCGTATTTTAATATCTTCAGGAAAACGTCCACTATATTTGTAATTTAAAGAATGCTCAATCGTTGCCCAAAAATTCATTGCTAACGTGCGAATTTGAATTTCAACTAACACTTTTTTCTCCCCCTGTATCGTTTGAACAGGATAACTAATGACAACGTGGTAAGAGCGATAGCCGCTATCTTTCTTTTGCGTTACATAATCACGTTCTTCTACAATGTCAAAATCATTTCGTTTTCGAAGATATTCTACAACAGGCTTAATCTCATCTACGAATTGACACATCATTCGAAGGCCCGCGATGTCCTGCATATCTTCTCTAATTCGGTCTAGCGGTACATTTCTCTTCTCCGCTTTATCAATAATACTTGCAACCGACTTTACCCTTCCTGTTACAAACTCAATTGGAGAATGCTCCGTTAACATTGCAAATTGAGTACGCATTCCTTTTAGTTTCACTTTCAGCTCCGCCACCGCTTGGTGATACGGTGCTAAAAATTCTTCCCAATTACGATTCATTTCAACCACCACCAAAATCAATCCATTTGCTTATAGAAACACTTTTTCTACAGCAGTTACTAGTTCTTCTCCGTAATTTGCATTACCTTCAATATTTTCAACTAAATATTCTACTTCTTCTTTTAATCCTTCTAATTCTATTTCAACATCATTCACGCGAATAAACATCGCTGTATCTTTATTCATCGCTTCATGCATTGCTTCCCAGCATGTATGCGGAATACTTACATAAATGAAAGATGATTCATTTTCTAAGATATATAAAAATGATAAATTGTCTGAGTCTACAAGTACGTGATTACGCGCACTTAACTCCTTTACCTCTATTTCAGTATTTTCCGCACAAAAAATAAGCGCATTCTCTCTCGTTTCTACGCTCTTAACTTGAATTTTATTTTGCATACTCGAACTCCTCCATCTCAACTTCCTGTCTTACTTAACAGTATTATTGTATCATAACATGGACGCAAACAAATAAAACATTGAACCAAATTTGCGAAAAAGCGATAATGTGGAAAGAATTATTTTTCAAAAGGAGCGCATACAATGACACAAGAAATTGAAATTGAATTTAAAAATATGGTTACAGAGGAAGAATTCCAAACATTATGCAAATCTTTTTCTATTGAAGCATTTACAAAACAAGTAAATCACTACTTTGAAACGCCTCACTTCTCTTTAAAAGATGCAGGCTCTGCACTTCGTATTCGTCATAAAGATGGAACTTATACATTAACATTAAAACAACCTGCTGAAATTGGTTTATTAGAAACCCATCAATCTATAACAGAAAAAGAAGCACAACTTATGATGGAAACAAACACAATCATTCAAGGAACTGTAATGGATCAGCTACACAAATTACAAATTCCCGTTTCCTCTTTAACTTATATGGGTAGTTTAACAACAGAAAGAGCTGAAATATTATTTGAAGGCGGAACGCTTGTCTTTGATCATAGTTTCTATTACAATCACGATGATTATGAAATTGAATACGAAGTGCAAGATGAAAAGACCGGTAAAGCAGCATTTATAAGGTTATTAAAGCAACATAACGTACCAGTTCGTCATACAAACAACAAAGTAAAACGCTTTTTCCTTGCCAAACAAAACGAAGAGCGCTAAAGTAAAATTTCCATCAGTGAAGAAGAGCTGTACTTACGGCTACATTTCACCTTTTTGAAAAGCAAAAGATTTATTAGCAACATATAGAATAAGCAAAGAATGTTATGAAGGCTGTTTAGTTGCTCTTCATAACATTCCATTGCTACAATAGATATACATTTCATGGAAAAAGGAGTTTATAAAGGATGAGCAAGCAACCGATGACACCATTTGAAGCAATTGGCGGTGAACAATGCATTGCAACATTAGTGGATACATTTTATTCCTATGTCAGTGAACACCCTGACTTATCTCCGATCTTCCCGGATGATTTAACAGAAACTGCTAGGAAGCAGAAACAATTTTTAACACAATATTTAGGTGGTCCTAATTTATACACTGAAGAACATGGGCATCCTATGCTAAGAGCACGCCATCTTCCGTTTGAGATTACTCCAAAACGCGCAGAAGCTTGGCTGTCATGTATGGAGCAAGCAATGGATGATACAGGAGTGCACGGTCATATAAGAGAGTTTGTTTTTGAACGTTTAGCATTAACTGCTCAACATATGGTCAATACTCCAAATGAAACAGGTGAAGTGTAATGGATAAGCAGGAAGCAAAGCATATAAATATGCCTTCTCCTTCCACATGCGAGCATAAATCTGTAGAAGCATATTTATTTATTGATCCACTTTGTAAAGATTGCTGGGATATCGAGCCATTTATTATTAAACTATGGCTTGAGTATGGGAAATACTTCTCTATTCGTCATATAGTAACAGGAAAAGTGGACGGGGCAAACGCTTCCTCACACAAATGGAATAAACCTGCTAATATTCGATTTGTGTGGGAAAAGACAACAAGTTTACAAGGTTTTTCATGTGATGGAAAAGTACATATGCAAGAGGCGTCGTCAACACCGTATTTAGTTTCGATGGCAATTAAGGCGGCGGAGTTGCAAGGCCGAAAAGCAGGTTCGAAGTTTTTGCGAAAACTCCAAGAATACATTTTTCTTGAAAATGTATCAAACCCTGACTGTGAGTTATTGCTTACATGTGCTAAAGATAGTGGCATTGATGTAGAGGAATTTAAAAAAGACCTACACTCAGTTAGCGCAAAAAAAGCTTTCCAATGCGACCTAAAATTCACAAATGAGATGCATATTACAGAAATACCTTCCCTCCTATTTTTTCATGCAAATTCAGATGAGGAAGGTATTAAAATCACAGGGATTTATTCCTATGATGTATACGTACAGCTATTAAAAGAACTGGTAAAATGCGAAATTGAGCCAGAACCATTACCTCCTTTAGAAGTATTACTAGAAGCAACACAATTTATTTCTTCAAAGGAAATCTCATTTATATATGACTGCCCTCAGCAAGAAATAGAGCGTGAACTAAAAAAATTACAACTAAAACGAAAAGTACAAATGATTGAAGTGAAGTGCGAGCGTTATTGGAAATGGATAGCAAAAGAAAAAGACCTGGTGTAAACACCAGGTCTTTTTCTTTACGGCTTATAAAAATATTAAAGGGGATGGGAGAAATTTTCACGTTCAAACAAAGGGGTATATGTTTGTATGTGAATTCGTTCACGCTTATTATATTACAAGATTCGACGTCAGATGACAACCCCTTTTGTCGAATTTCACATTTTTGTCACATTCTAAACGTTTTCATTCTTGAATAAGCTATAAAAAAAGCAATTTAGGAGGTTTCCTTATGAAAAAATCTCATATTTTTCTTATCTTTCTATGTGTTATTGTTTCTTTTTTCTTGTATATCCTCTCTCTATTACAAGCTTTCCCTAAAATTATTGCCTTTCCTCTTTTATTCGGAGTTATCGTCATCGCTGTCTCTTATTTCAACTATAGAAAACGATTTAAAGGATTTTAATTACAAAAATCAACTGTAAAACTGCCTTCTAATTTAGAAAAAGTAAGGAAATCCTCCTTATTTTATCGACAAATATCGACAAAAAACATTTTCAAACAAAAAAGACGAGGATAAAATTCCTCGTCTTTTCTCATTACTTTTCTTCAAATAATAACGCTTCTAATTCATTTAATTTCTCTTCAAATACTTGAAGTGCCTCTTTCACTGGTTCAGGAGATGCCATATCAACTCCTGCTTTTTTCAACACTTCAATTGGATAATCGGAGCTTCCCGCTTTTAAGAATTCGTTAATGTAACGTTCTACTGCTGGTTGCCCTTCTTCTAAAATTTGTTTAGATAACGCAGTCGCTGCACTAAATCCTGTTGCGTATTGATATACGTAATAGTTGTAATAGAAGTGCGGAATACGAGACCATTCTAAACCGATTTCTTTATCGATTACTAAAGCATCCCCGAAATATTTCTTATTTAAATCGTAGTAGATCTCCGTTAACATATCTGGCGTAACCGCATGTCCTTCTTGTACTTTTTTATGAATGATATGCTCGAACTCTGCAAACATTGTTTGACGGAATACAGTACCACGGAATCCTTCTAAATAATGATTTAATAAATATAGACGCTCTTTTTTATCTTCTGTCGTTTTTAATAAATAATCATTTAGAAGCGCTTCATTACAAGTTGATGCTACCTCTGCAACGAAGATTGAATAATCACCGTATACGTGTGGCTGTGTCTTTCTTGTGTAATAACTATGCACCGAATGACCAAACTCATGAGCAAGTGTATATAAATTATTTACATTATCATGCCAGTTCATTAAAATATACGGATTTGTTCCGTATGCACCAGATGAATATGCTCCGCTTCGTTTGCCTTTATTCTCGTACACATCTACCCAGCGATTTTCATATGCTTCTTTTAAAATTTCAACATATTCATCACCAAGTACGTTTAAAGATTTTAATAACAGGTCTTGCGCTTCTTCATACTTCACATTCATTTTCACTTCTTGTACAAGTGGTGTATATAAATCGTACATATGAAGCTCATCAAGTCCTAGTGCACGCTTACGAATATCAATGTAACGGTGTAATAAATGTAAGTTGTCATTTACCGTTTCAACGAGTTGATCGTATACTGCTTCAGGAATATTATTATTGCTTAATGCTGCTTGGCGAGCAGAGTCATATTTACGAATACGTGCATTGAAATTATTACGTTTCACTGCCCCGCTTAACGTACTTGCAAATGTGTTCTTAAATTTCCCATACGTTTCAAATACAGCTTTGAATGCATCTTCGCGAACACGACGATCATCACTTTCTAAAAACTGAATGTAACGGCCATGTGTTATTTCTACCTCTTCTCCATCCTCACCTTTAATAGATGGGAATTTCAAATCCGCATTATTCAACATACCGAATGTATTACTTGATGCACTCATCACTTCAGATGCTTCTGCTAATAACGCTTCCTCTGCCTCAGATAATACGTGCGGGCGTTGACGTGTAATTTCTTCTAATGCATGCTCATATACACTTAGTTCTCGATTTTCTTGTAAGAATGTTTGCAATGTATCTTCTGAAATAGATAAAATTTCAGGTACGATATACGCTGTGCTACTAGATACTTGTGAGTATAAATTTGTTGCGCGATCATTCAGTGCTTGATACACAGAGTTTGTTGTATCTTGATCGTAACGCATATGTGCATATGTATATAGCTTACCTAATCGCATTGAAATTTCATCTTCATATTGCAATGCCTCAAGCAAATTGTCTGCAGAGTCGCCAAGCTTCCCTTTAAATTCAGTTAACTTTGGCAATAGCTCTTTAATAGCTTGGAATTCTTTTTCCCATTCTGCATCTGTTTGGAAAATATCTTCTAATCGCCATGTGCTTGCTTCTTCAATCTCATTGCGATCTGGTAATGTTTTTGCTTTATTTTGTTCAGACATTCTGTAAGCCCTCCTTTAAATATCTCTACTTAAGTACAATTCTGTTTTTCTTATGTAATTCCTTCACGTTCATTCTTTATTATATCCCCTTTTTCTTCTCTCATGTTGAACTTTGTCTCAAATAGAGATAGCGCATAAGTTAGGCAAATCTCATCATATTTCCTAACTTCCTCCTCCGCCTGTAACATAACTATATTCCTCATTTTTCGGTACGTATAAGTCCCTACTTTATGCAACACGCCTACAAAACATAAAAAAGTCATATATTCAGTAACCGCTACTTTCCATATATGTTGTGAAAAGTACGGAAGTAAGCGCATTTCCGTATTTTTTTTTACATAACTACACACATATTGAAGGGAAATACACTTCCCTACCGCAAGCTCACCTATACACTTCATGTATAGAAAAGCTTGCCATGTAAATGGATTTGTTTGAAAAGCAAACGCGGATGGGAGCGGAACACCGATTTCAGAAGGAAAGCTCGCTGGGGTACATTTATATTGATATAAGAGGCGGAGTAGTGACTTATGATTATAATTCCAGATAGATAGAGCGTTTTGCCGAAAATGGTTCTTTTTTCTCTTCCATTCTTGTCCTAATACCTCTTTTTGGAAAGGAACAGAGGAAAAGAGCATGTCAACAGTAGTCGTATCAGTTGGTAAATAAATAGTATGTGAGAAAGAGACATTTGTAGAAAACGGAGTGATAAATGCGCATTTCATAAACGATTTTTGTTTCGGACAGAAGAAAATAAGAAATGGCTGAGGATAAGATTGTAAGGAGAAAGCCAGAAGTGAGGAAAATTTCATCCAATATGCAGATTGCTTTTTTAATTGATTTCCACCAATGATCCAGATGACCTGTATACCAGCTTGCCAATACGAGTATGTTCGTTTAGAAAGCTGTTCTATGGAGAGATTGGCGCATTGATATTCAATCGCAATTTCCCTACCTGCTCTCTCTACGAAAACATCTGGTCTTTGCTGGATTTTTGGAAGGTAATGCTCTATATCCACATGAAAATTTTGACGTTTCAACCATCTATATAACAATTCTTTACCGTGCATATGATACATAGATTCTGCTTCATAAAAGGTAAGACATGAATCCACTTTCTTATGAGCAAAATGCCAGCTCTTTTGTGTTCCTAATTTCATTTGCACTTCTTTTCCGCAAGCTGTACAAAAGAATTTTTCTCGTTTACGCATTTCGCGTAAACGTTCTTCATCCCGGTTATATAATAGATGAATTTTCTCTCCGTTTTCTCTCCTTGCAATAAACATCCACCATCACACCCTTTCAACTTCTTGTATTCTACAATTTACTACAAATTCCTCTCAAAAAAAGAGATGTCCTAAATTAGGACATCTCTTTCTATAATAAAGGTGATAATAACCGATACGTCGATTCAACAATCCGCCTATGAAGACGTCTCTTGTGAAATCGGTCAACATGAATTTCACTGGATTCTTCTAAATCGTCTTTAAAATCTTGAACGAGCTTTCGAATGCTACCTGTATCATATAAAAAGGCATTTACTTCAAAGTTTAAATGAAAACTTCTCATATCCATATTAGCTGTCCCAATTGATGCGAGATCAGAATCCACGATGACAACTTTACTATGAAGAAAACCTTTTTCATATTCATATATTTTTACTCCTGCATCTAATAACTCCGGAAAGTACGATCTTGATGCATAAAAGACAGTCCGCTTATCTGGCTTACTTGGCATTAACAAACGAACATCAATACCAGCAAGTGCAGCTACTTTTAATGCAGATAAAATATCATCATCTGGGATAAAGTATGGTGTTGCAATCCAAATCGATTTCCTAGCTGAAGCAATCATTGCAAAATATAAATGTTTAATTGTTTCCCATTTATTATCCGGTCCACCTCCAACAAGTTGGACTCCGCCCCAATGATCACCCTCAACTGCTTCCGCTTGTAAATATTCAGGTGCTAATACCGCCTCACCAGTCATATAAAACCAGTCTTGAAGGAAAATTAGCTGTAAACTTTGCACTGCTTCACCGCGTAAATATAAATGCGTGTCTCGCCAAAAACCGAAATATTTATCCTTCCCTAAATACTCATCACCAATATTTAATCCACCTACAAACCCTTCATTTCCATCTATAATAACGATTTTCCGGTGGTTTCGATAATTAATTTTATCGTTTAAAATTGGAAAGCGCACAGGGAAAAATGGAATCATTTCTACTCCTGCATCATTCAATTCTTCAATATACGAATTTGATAATTTAAAGCTTCCAACCGCGTCGTATAAAAAACGAACGACAACGCCTTCTTTTGATTTTTTTATTAAAATATCTTTAATTTCTGTACCGAGCTTGTCATCACGCACAATGTAATACTCCATATGAATGTGGTGTTTCGCTCGATTTAACCCATCTAAAATTGCCTGAAACGTTTCGTCTCCATTTGTTAATGTCCTCGTTTCAGTTTGAAATGAAATATTTAAAGCACCTAGTCGATCTGCTAAACGAAATAACAATTCTTGATGCTTATGATTTCGTAAAATCCGTTCTTCGTAATCTTCGTGTCCCTTATATTGTAAAAACGCCTGTTCATCGAGTAATGCCTTCTTTTGGAACATTCTTTTTCTACGAAAATTTTGTCCAAATAAAAGATAAGCAAAGAAACCGAACACCGGAAAAATACCTAGTACGATTAACCACGTAAGTGTTTTAGACGGATGGCGGTTTTCTAAGAAAATAACACATCCAATTAAAAATGCGGAAACCGTAAATAAAATACTAATAATACCTAAAATAGAAACATCCTTTATCCCAATGACATCCGAATAAAATGCTACATCAATAAACATGCGTAATGAAACAAATAATGCGAACAATAGTAGAAAAAAGAAAAGTAGTTTTAACGTGTTTTTCATCTCTTACCTCCTTACTAAGAAAGCCTTCCTATTCTTCATAAAAAAAGCCGATTTCATACTATAGAAATCGGCCTACATTTTAGGAGGGAAATTGTTGCGAATTGTCTCAAGCGCACGCTCTTTCACAACCTGTTTCCCATACTCACTTACACGGTGAATCGTTAAAGTAGATTCTTCTCCATATTCTAAAACAATACTTAAAATACGATCAATTTCTTCTTCATCATGTAGCACTTCATCGAATTCCACATATACATAATATCGGTCCTCAAATGAATGTAATTCATCTTTTATATCTTCAAAGATAAGACGATGACTTAATGAAATAACATCTTCAAAATCATTAAACTTAATTAAAAAGCCAAACGTACCATCTTCATTAAAGTTTGTTCCTACTTGTTCTTCTACCTCTTCCACTAATTCTTGCTGGAATAATGATTCGATGCCTTCATCTAGAGGAATGTCTATAATTTTGTCTACACCTATTGGTAGTTCCAGCTTTTGTCCATCCTTTGAAAGCTCCGCTTTCGTTACAAGTACTTCAATCCCTTTATCGACTGCTTGCACTTGGATCCATAACGGCCCATCGATAAAGAAATCATCATGATCACGAGCTTCGTCCATCATCTCCCAAAAGAGCTCTTCACTTCGTTCGCGATCATACCAAATTTCTTCACGATTAAACCCTCTGTCCTCTATATCAATGTACGTAATAAAAAATTTCATCGTATGGTCATTAATTCTTTCAATATCCAAAATACAACGCTCCCTTCCTGCTTAGAATTGTTATGAAGGGATTCCCCACTCATATGACAAAACAATAGATTCTTGTACTCTCATTTTATGATAAGATTCTCCAGAAGGGAAATAAAATCGATTTATTTTACAAAAATAGTTATATACCTATCTGTATTCGACTTTTTACATAAAGTGAAACAATAATCAGTATTTTTTTCATCCTCCACTGATTATTAGCTCGCACCAATCGGAATAAATATACCATTATACCAATTCACTGCTCGCAAAAAATTTGGACATACATTCCCATATTCCCTCGTACACTGTAATAAAGTGAAACTTCTATTAGAGGTGATTATTTTGTCCCTGGGAGCGCGGGATCAAAACTAGACAAACTTTCTTCACCACATACATATATTTCGCTTATTAAAACATCATAAATGGAGGCAGACGAATGGACTTAGAGTTTTTAACATCTGTACTACTGATTGTCGGTATCGATGTTGTACTAGGTGGCGATAACGCAATTGTCATCGCACTAGCTAGCCGAAATTTACCTGAAGCAAAACGAAATAAAGCCATTTTGATTGGTACTATGTTAGCAATTGTGCTACGAATTCTCCTCACGATACTAGCTGTCTATTTACTTGATATCCCATTTTTACAACTCACCGGCGGAATTTTACTCACATTAATTGCGGTCAATTTACTCACTGATAATAACAACGATCTTTCTTCTATCAAAGGAAAAACGACTTTATTCCAAGCTGTGCGTACAATTGTATTCGCGGATCTCGTTATGGGGTTTGACAATGTTATTGCCATTGCCGGAGCAGCTCACGGAAGACTTTCACTCGTAATTATCGGTTTATTCATTTCTATCCCGATTATCATTTGGGGAAGCAAACTTATTTTAATACTCATGGAACGCTTTCCATTTCTCATTTATTGCGGAGCAGCAGTTCTCGCCTATACAGCAGGAAAAATGATTACACATGAAGACAGACTTGCAACGTTTTTTCATCATAATCCTAGTTTTGCCACAAGTATCCCTTATTTGTTCATTTTCACCATTTTATGCATAGGCTTTATCGTTCAACAAGTGCGATTACGTAATGTTAAACAGTAAAAAAAAACCTTCTACTCTATAATAGGTAGAAGGTTTTCATATTATTATAATTAATTTACAAGACGCTGTGCTTCACGTAATTGGAACGTTCTTACTGTACGTGGTAAGAAACGACGGATTTCATCTTCGTTGTAGCCTACTTGAAGGCGTTTTTCGTCAATCATAATTGGACGACGTAAAATACCTGGATAGTCACGAATCATCTTATATAAATCTTGAAGTGGTAAAGACTCTAAGTTCACATTCAATTCTTGGAAAACTTTTGAACGAGTAGAAATAATCTCATCCGTTCCGCTTTCTGTCATACGTAAAATCTCTTTAATCTCATCAATCGTTAATGGATCTGAGAAAATATTACGTTCTGTATAAGGAATATGATTTTCCTCTAGCCATAATTTCGCCTTTCTACAAGACGTACAGCTTGGAGAACTATATAATGTTACCATACAAAGCTCACTCTCCTTAAAGAGTACAAATTCTGTACTAATTACAGTTTAAATTTCTAACTTCCGCAATTTTTCGCGATAACTTGTCTTATAGCAAAGTAAAAAATCGCAATTCATGTAAGCAACAATAATTACTTTTAATAAGTAACTTCTATAATCATTATACAATAGTTTTTGCAAGAAATATACAGTGAATTTACTGCTAGTTGAGAAAATTTCTCCGTGTACTCCACTGCTATGCAACATGATTATACTCAGTAAAACTGTCCTTTAACAACGGTCTTCAACCCTTTTGATACTTACTTTCTACAATAATCTTCACTTGATATACAATTACAGTTTCATAATCTTCCCCATTAAAAAGAGAGCGTTTTCTTACCTTTTCCCAACAAAACAATTGAGAAATGTAAGACTCTAAAGGTTAGAAACAAAAAGGAACATTTGTTCTTATTTTAACAAATCTCCCCGCTCGTGTCTATATGCTTTCTAAAGCAAATCGAATATTTTTCTGACATTTCTTTCTTTTTTACCATTTATCTCATACAATAAAAATACAGACAGACAAAGGGGGAATTTGCATATGATCGCTTTTTTTACTGATTTTATCATTGTTGCTACCCTCATCATCGGAATAACAGCATTGATTGGTGTCATTACAAATAGCATCGGTGAAAAACTCTTTGGTGGGAAAGAAAAAATGAAGTTTGTTAACAAAAGTTTAGATGTACAATCTGGCTGGAACCAAGTTGGCGGAAAAGGCATTTATAAAAAACGTACGTACTAAAAAAAGCAGGTAATTACCTGCTTTTTTTTGTTATTTTCCTACTGATGCCCATTTGAAGCTTACTTCGCCACCATACTTATGGTTGTACATATCTTTAATTGTTTCTCTTTGTAAATATGCTCTACCACGTTGATATACTGGAACAATCGCAGCGTCATCAAGTAACATTTTTTCTGCTTCAAGTAAGTTTTTCCAACGAGCATTTACGTCGCTTCCATCTTTCTTCGCTTTCATAATAATCTCATCGTACTTCGGATTAGAATACTTCATTTTATTTTGTGCCCCATCAGTTACGAACATATCAAGATATGTAACTGGATCTGGGAAGTCTGCACTCCATCCAGAGAATGACATTACAAAGTCGCCCGCATCTTCTAATTTTAGTTTTTGCGCGAATGGTTGTTGTTTAATTTTCACTGTTAAACCTGGTAAATTCTTTTCTAACTCACCTTTTAAATATTCACCAGTTTTCTTCGATAATTCAACGTCTTCATTTAATAGCTCTAATTCAATTTCGTTTTTACCAAGCTCTTTTTTACCAGCTTCCCAATACTTTTTCGCTTCTTTTACATTTGGTTTTACAATATCTCCATTTTCAACACGGAAATCTTTTTTATCCGGTCCTTTAATGAAATTGTCAGGAATTAATCCCGTCGCTGGCTTAGAACCGTTATTTAATAATGTATCAACGAATGGTTTACGGTCAAAACCAAGAGAAATTGCTTTACGAATATTTTTATTTGCTAAAGCTGGGTCTTTTTGATTTAAGCGAAGGAAGAATACAGATGTATCTTCTACCGTTTTGAAATCTGGTTTTCCTTTATATTTATCGATGAACTCTGCTAATAACGTCGCTCGATCGACTGCGTTTGTTTCATATAAATTAATTGGCGTAGACGTATCTTTTACAATATTAAAGTTTACTTCCTCAAGCTTCACTTCTTTATTGTCCCAATATGATGAGCTCTTTGTCATTTTGAAGCTACGTTCATGTTGCCAATCACTTAATGTAAATGGTCCGTTATAAAGTGTTGTATTTGCTTCTAAACCAAACTTCGTCCCTTGCTCTTTCACATACTTTTCATTAACAGGATAGAAGATCGGATAGACCATTAAATCAACAAGATATGGAATAGAATTATCTAATTCTACTTCTAGTGTATGATCATCAATCGCTTTTACACCTAATTGGTCTGGACTCATCTCTTTTTTATTAATTTTCTCAGCATTTTTTATATCGTACATAATGTAAGCCGATTTCGCAGCTGTATCTGGATTAATTGCTCTTTGCCATGCATACACGAAATCTTTCGCCGTTACAGGTTCACCATTTGACCATTTTGCATCTTCACGTAATTTAAATATATACTTTTTACCGTCTTCTGACTTTTGGAATTCCTTCGCTACACCTGGAACTAATTTATCGTCTTTCCCAAGGCGGTATAGGCCTTCCATCGTATTGTTCATTACTTTTGAAGAAACTGCATCAGCTGATAACGCTGGGTCCATCGTTGGAATTTCTTGTGTTTCAATTAAGTTAATAACTTGCTTCGCACCGCTTTTCCCGCTATCCCCTTTTGCGTTCGCTTGCGGTTCATCTTTTTGGTAGCCACATGCCCCTAAAATCATGCTCATTGCTACTGTTGATGCTACAAAAACTGGTATCTTTTTTTTCATACTTCCACCCTCCAAAAAAAATGTTAGCCCTTTCATTTTCAAACAGAAAGAAATATATATATGTTCTAATAATTCATATTATACACATAAATATATTCTTTGTATATTTATATTTCTATTTTATTAAAATTTTCTGTTAACACCACGTGCATTTGTAAACGCTTCACACTGCGTTTTTATTGAACTAAAGTGTTAAAAATGAAGGTTTTTATACTTTTCTAAATTATCAGAGAAAAACAAATTTTATATTCCATAATATCTTACGCATAATTATTCCTCCTTTTTTGTCATAAAATGAAGGTTTATTCATATTGAAAATATGTAGGCTAAAATAAGTGCAAAGGATATGAAAGTGTGTTACGATACACTTTGCTAAAAATAGATATCGGTAAAGAGGGGACGGACATGACAGCAATTCGCTCAAAAAACGGGCCAACAGAGAAATTAAGTTTATTCTTATTAACATGGCCTATTTTTCTAGAAGTTTTTCTTTTTATGCTGATGGGGATCGCTGATACTTTCATGTTAAGTGCATTATCAGACGATGCTGTATCTGGGGTTGGTGCAGCGAATCAATACCTTCATATCGCGATTTTAGTACTAGAAGTCATAGGGAATGGTGCAGCTATCGTTGTATCCCAATACCTCGGTTCTAAACGCTTTATGGAAGCATCAAAAATATCAGCATTAGCCGTCACATTAAATTTAGTGGTCGGACTCATTATAAGCGCTGGTTTTCTTTTATTTTCAAAACATATGATGATGGCAATGAATTTACAAGGCGATGTACTAACTTATGCACAAAGCTATCTATCCATCGTCGGAGGAGCTATTTTCCTTCAAGCTATTATTAACTCATTAGCCGCAATTATCCGCGTTCACGGCTTTACAAAGCAAGCGATGTTTGTTTCGCTTGGAATGAATATTATTCATATCGCCGGAAACTACGTACTTATTTTCGGGAAATTCGGTTTCCCTGAACTTGGTGTGCAAGGGGCCGCGATTTCTTCCGCTGTCAGCCGGTTAATCGCACTTATCGTTTTCTTCTGGTTACTGTACCGCGTTATGGAATACCGTGTGAAATTACAATATTACTTCACTTTATCAAAAGAATACGTTGGCAAAATTTTAAAGATCGGCATTCCATCTGCATTCGAACAAGTCATGTATCAAGCTTGTCAAATTGTCTTCTTATATTACGCAACATACTTAGGTACGGAATCGTTAGCTGCAAGACAATACGCTACTAACATTTCCATGTTCACTTATTTATTCGCCATTGCTATCGGTATGGGAACAGCTATTATCGTTGGACGCCTAGTTGGCGGAAATGAAAAGGATGAAGCTTACACACGCGTATGGAAAAGTGTACAATGGGCGATTGGTGTAACTTTATTTATGGTCATGCTCGTTGTTACATTCCGCACACAATTAATGGGACTATTTACGGATAATCCTCATATTATCGCTCTAGGGGCAAGCGTTCTTTTACTAAGTGTACTACTTGAAACAGGACGGACGATGAACATCGTCATCATTAATTCACTTCGTGCAGCTGGCGATGCAAAATATCCTGTTTTAATCGGCGCATTCTCCATGGTGTTAATGAGCTTACCACTCGGTTACTTTTTCGCCTTCCATTTAGACATGGGGCTCGTTGGTATTTGGCTAGCGATTGCTATCGACGAATGGACGCGAGCAATTATTATGTTCTTCCGCTGGAGAAGTAGATCGTGGGAAAATTATGCACTTGTTAAACCAAATGAGCAAGATGAGAGTGTTTCTGTTCAAGCGCAGTAAAATAAAAGTGTTTCTAAATGAAGAAAAAGGCGGCTGGATTTCAGTCGCCTTTTCTTCATTCTTGGAAACTCTTAATTTGCTGTCTTTAAACAGAAAAAGAACTTGGATAAAATCTCTTTATACTAAATTAAGTTTAATTAGTATAAAAAAATAGAGCCATCCTTCTGTAATAGAAGAATGGCTCTACTTTATTATTGATAGATTTCTTTATATTTCTTATACTCTGCTTCAGAACATAATACGAAATGTCCTGGGCGAATTTCACGCATTGTTGGTGCTTCCTCACCATATTGATGTTGAGATGGATCGTATACGATACGTTTACGATTGCGCTCATAATCTGGATCCGGAAGCGGAATTGCAGATAGTAGTGATTTTGTATATGGATGCATTGGATTCGCATATAACTCTTCACTTGTTGTCAACTCAACGATTTGACCACGGTACATTACACCAATGCGATCACTAATGTATTTTACCATTGATAAATCATGGGCGATGAATAAGTATGTTAAACCTTTTTCTCTTTGTAACTGTTTCAGTAAGTTTACAACTTGCGCCTGAATCGATACGTCAAGTGCTGAGATTGGTTCATCAGCAATGATAAATTCAGGTTCTACAGCTAGCGCACGAGCGATACCGATACGTTGACGTTGTCCGCCTGAGAATTCATGCGGGAAACGGTTCGCGTGCTCTTTATTTAAACCAACTGTATTTAATAATTCATGAACACGGTCCATACGCTCTTTTTTGCCTTTTGCTAGTCCGTGAATATCAATACCTTCTGCGATAATATCCCCTACTGTCATACGAGGATTTAATGATGCATATGGATCTTGGAAAATCATTTGCATTTTACGGTTGAACTTCTTAAGTTCTGCGCGTGATTTTTTCCCATGTACATTTTCACCATCGAACAACACTTCACCGGCAGTTGCATCGTATAAACGAATGATCGTTCTTCCAGTTGTTGACTTACCACAACCAGATTCTCCTACAAGTCCAAATGTTTCACCGCGGTAAATATCAAATGAAATATCATTAACTGCTTTAACAACACCACCACTCACATCGAAGTGTTGTTTCACATTTTTTACTTCAATTAATTTCTCACGTTGTTTAGTCATGTTGTTCACCTGCTTTCATTTGAAGAATACGTTTTTCAACAACTGCTGGTGGTTTTACTTCTGGCGCCTGCTCATGAAGTAACCAAGTTGCCGCATAATGTGTGTCACTTATTTTAAATAAAGGTGGTTCCATTTCAAAATCAATTTTCAGCGCCTGCGGGTTACGTGGTGCAAAAGCATCACCCTTTGGCGGCTTTAATAAGTCAGGAGGCGTTCCTGGAATCGCATATAGCTCGTCCTCTGAACCATCTAAGCTTGGCATAGATGCGATTAAGCCCCATGTGTATGGATGTTGTGGATTGTAGAAAATTTCATCAACAGTTCCAATTTCAACAACTTTACCAGCGTACATAACCGCAACTCGGTCTGCAACGTTTGCCACTACACCTAAGTCATGCGTAATGAAAATGATTGCTGCTTCTGTTTTTTGCTGAATGTCCTTCATAAGCTCTAGAATTTGCGCCTGAATTGTAACGTCTAGCGCTGTTGTCGGCTCATCGGCAATTAATAATTTCGGATTACAAGCTAACGCCATTGCAATAACTACACGTTGTCTCATACCACCTGAGAATTGGTGAGGATATTGTTTTAAGCGTGCTTCTGGATTTGGAATACCTACAAGGTCGATTAATTCTAAAGCAACTTTACGTGCATCTGCTCTACTCATCCCTTGGTGTTTAATAAGACCTTCCATAATCTGATTACCAATTGTCATCGTTGGGTTTAATGATGTCATTGGATCTTGGAAAATCATCGCAATATCTTTACCGCGTACTTGCTGCATTTCTTTTTCTGTTAGTTTCGTTAAGTCACGACCTTCAAATACAATTTCACCGTTTTTAATACGTCCCGGAGGATTCGGAATTAATCCCATTAACGCTTTAGAAGTAACTGATTTACCAGAACCAGATTCTCCTACAATCGCTAATGTTTCTCCTTTTTTTAAATCAAAAGTAACGCCGCGTACAGCTTGTACTTCACCTGCATGTGTATCAAAGGAGACTTGCAAATCTTTTACCTCTAGCAATGTTTTCATTTTTACTTCTCCCCTCTTTTACTTACGCATTTTTGGATCTAACGCGTCGCGTAATCCGTCTGCAATTAAGTTAAATGCTAAGATTAACATACTGATGACAACCGCTGGGATGAACATCATATGTGGATACGTTTGAATTGATTTATAACCATCATTTACAAGAGAACCAAGTGATGCGAATGGTGGCTGAATGCCTAGTCCGATAAAGCTTAAGAATGCTTCCCCAAATACCGCTGTTGGAATTGTAAACATTGTCATTACGATAATTGGTCCCATTACGTTCGGAATTAAGTGCTTCACAATTAACTGTGTATTCGTTGCCCCTAATGTACGAGATGCTAATACATATTCTTGGTTTTTTAATTTTAGGATCTGTCCACGAACGATACGTGACATCCCTATCCAACCTGTAATTGCCATCGCAAGTGTAATCGACCAAATACCTGATCCCATAATGATTACCATTAAAATAACGATGATTAAGTATGGAATACCATTAATAATCTCCATAATACGTTGCATAATATTATCTACTCTGCCGCCATAGAAGGCTGAAATCCCTCCGTATGCAACCCCAATTACTAAGTCAATCGCTGCTGCTAAAAGAGCGATATATAATGATACTCGTGTACCTTCCCATGTTCTTGTCCATAAATCACGGCCAAGATCATCTGTACCAAACCAGAAGTACTCTTTAATATCACGTTTTTCATATTGGTCAACGCCATATTGATCTGTACCGTCAAATGGTAGCCAATGAACATTTTCAATCAATGGAATTTTCGGTGGCATTTTCGCACGACCTAAATCCTGCTCTTTATAAGAATGCTTACTTATCATCGGGCCTATAATTGCTAATAATATAATAAGCGTTAATAATACGAAACCAAACATTGCACCTTTATGTTGGAACAAACGTCTTCTTACATCTTGCCAAAACGTTAAGCTTGGACGGGCAATGACTTCATTATCAACATTATTTTGATTGGCTTGTTGAAATAAATCTGGAGATAATTTTTGTACATCTTTCATCATTTTTTCCCTCCCGCTAAACGAATACGAGGATCAATAATTCCGTATAAAATATCGACAATGAAAATAACTAAGATGAAGATCGCACTATAGAAAATTGTAGTTCCCATAATAACTGTATAATCATTCACTGTAATCGATTTAACGAATTGTTCCCCAAGTCCAGGTACAGCGTAAATTTGCTCAATAACTAGTGTCCCTGTAATTAATCCTGCAACCATTGGTCCTAAAATTGTTACAACTGGAATTAATGCGTTACGCAGTGCGTGCTTGATAATGATAACGCCTTGGCTAATTCCTTTCGCTTTCGCTGTTAAAATGTAGTCAGCTTGCATAACCTCAATTAACTCTGCACGAGCGAAACGTGCGATTGTTGCGATAACTGCCATCGATAAGGCAATTGTAGGCATTACTGTAAACTCCGGTCCTTTCCAGAATGCTACTGGGAACCAACCAAGTTTTACTCCTACGAAATATTGTAGTAATGCGGCGAATACGAATGATGGTACCGACATCCCGAGTACGGAAATAATGGTCGCCCCATAATCGACCCACGTATTGTTACGAAGTGCCGCAACGATTCCTAAAATTAAACCGATAAATGTTCCTAATATAATCGCTTGTAAACCAAGTTGTGCTGATGGTCCAATACGATCCACAATCATATCTGTTACTGGGCGATTATCATATTGGAATGATACCCCTAAATCACCTTTTGCTAAGTTACCTAAGTAACGTGCATATTGAACTGGTACTGGATCATTTAATCCATATTTTTCAAGAATGATTTCTTTTTGTGCCGGTGATAGTTTCTCCTGGTTTTTAAGTGGAGAACCCGGTAGTAATTTCATCAAAAAGAAAGTCATTGTAGTAATTAAAAATAATGTCAAAGCCATGTACACGAAACGTTTTAATACATAACGTCCCATAGTCAAGCACCTCCCCGTTTTTCTCAAAAGCAATAAGATAGTTTGAAATATTCTTACTTTTATTTTTTTAAAATAAGAGCACATGCCCATCATAGGCATATACCCTTATTCATGATGGAAACCATTTTTAGTTTTTGAGTTCAACCCACTTATAGCTAAATTCTCCGCCATATTTATGTTCTAATAGGCCTGTAATTGAACTACGTTGTAAATATGCCTTTCCAGGTTGATATACTGGAGCAATCGCTGCATCTTCAAGCAGTTGTTGTTCTGCTTTTAATAGAGCATCCCAACGAGCTTGTACATCTACTTCTGTTTTGGCTTCCTTAATTAGTTCATCATAAGCTGGATTTGCGTAATTCACTTTATTTTGTGAATTACCTGTTGTATACATTTCAAGGAATGACATTGGATCCATATAATCTGGACTCCATCCCGCATATGACATCGCATAATCTCCACTTGCTTCAAGTTTTAATTTTTGTGCAAATGGCTGCATTTTTGTTGAAACTGTTAAACCTGGTAAGTTCTTTTCGAATTGTCCCTTTAAATACTCTCCGATTTTTTTGGCATCATCAGTATCAAAGTTTAATAACTCTAACTCTACTTTGTCTACACCAAGTTCTTTTTTACCAGCTTCCCAATATTTTTGAGCTTCTTTAACATCCTCTTTTATAAGCTTTCCGTTCTCTTCACGGAAGTCTTTTCCGTTAGGACCTTTTGCCAAACCTTTCGGAACAAAACCATACATTCCTTCTGAACCATCGTTTAAGATAACTTTTCCGATACTTTCACGTTCAAAGGACATCGCAATTGCTTTTCGGATATTTTTATTTGCTAAAAACTTATTTTTTTCATTTAAACGAATGAATTGTGTAGATGGTCTCTTAATTGTTTTAAAATCAGCATCTGATTTGTATTTATCTACAAATTCTGATGTTAATACTACACGATCAATCGCTTTCGTTTCATATAAATTTATAGCAGTTGAACGATCCTTAACAATATTGAAGTTTATCTCCTCAAGCTTCACTTCTTTATTTTCCCAATACGTTGGATTTTTCTTAAGGTGGAAACTTTGTTCATGTTTCCATTCATTTAAAACGAATGGGCCATTATAAAGTGTCGTATTGGATTCTAATCCAAATTTTGTTCCTTGTTCTTTTACAAACTTCTCATTCAAAGGATAAAATGTTGGATAGACTGTTAAACTTACAAAATAAGGAACAGGGTTATCTAATTCCACTTCAAGTGTGTGATCATCAATTGCTTTTACACCAAGTTCCTCAACTGGTAATTCTTTTTTATTAATTTTCTCTGCATTTTTTACATCAAATAGTATGTAAGCAAATTTGGCACCCGTATTTGAATCAACAGCTCTTCTCCAAGAATAAACGAAGTCTTTCGCTGTTACAGGTTCACCATTCGACCATTTCGCATCTTCACGTAATTTAAATACATACTTTTTACCATCTTCTGATTTCTCATAAGATTTAGCGACTCCCGGAACAAGTTTATCGTCTTTCCCCAGACGATACAATCCTTCCATTGTGTTATTCATGATGTTAGAAGATGCTGCATCCGTTGATAACGTCGTATCCATTGTTGGTATCTCAGCAGTTTCTGTTAGATTCAATACTTGCTTATTTGAAGTACTGGATCCTTTCGCACTTGCCTTATTATCATCTTTTTGATAACTACAGGCTCCTAGCACACTTACTGTCAACGTCGATGCAAGCAATAGCGGTATCTTTTTCTTCATGTTGTGTTGCCTCCCCTAATTGCACTTCCTGTACCCTCACTTGTAGAAAATTAGAATTGAAAGAATAATCTCCAAGTTTCTACAATTTTCATTATACATATAATTAGACGATTGTGAATATAGTTTTTTATTTTTTTGTTAAAATTTTTAATAAAATGTTTATATTTTAAATTTTTTGTAAAGGGATACGGTAACATTGCTACCATCATCTTGAAATTAGAACCTCAATTGCGTATAATTTTCAAAAAATTATTTATATTACTTATTATAACTTTTATAGTATAATAATTCTAGTAATATTTTGACGGAGGGGAATATTTTGAATAAAGTTTTTTTTCATACTTGTATACTATTTTTGGTTGCGATAATCGCTTCTAGTGTGGGCGCATTCCTCGTTTCATCTCATTTTTTGTTGAATTTTGTCAACATCTCATTCTATATTGCATTGTTTTTTATTCTTATAGGTGGTTTTTTATTCATATTTCAAAACGGATTTTTTAACGTAACAATTTACGCATTCCAAAGAGTATTTGGTACGAATAAAAAAATTGACTCTTTAATTGAAGAAGCAGAGGAACCTATCGATAAGAAAGAACGTATTTATAAAACATATTCATTCAAATGGACGTATCCGATTTGTATTACCGGTATCGTACTTGGGTTGTTCTCGATCCTCATTAGCTTTACTATTTTGATGTAGTTTGCAAACACTATCCCATATGATATAATAATCAGCAAAACATTTTGTTATAAAACTTTAGTTCTTTCATATTAAAAGAGCTTAGGTAACAATAAATAAATTTATATGTATGCGATGATAAAGAAGAGTACATATTGGGGCAATTTCAGAGAGCTTGTGGCTGGTGTGAACAAGTAATTGTACAGTATGGAATGGGCTTTTGAGCACCAAACCGAACCGAAAGTAGTAGGCTTTGGCGTTATATCCAGACGTTATTATGGATCTTGAGAGATTTCACAGCTGTGAAATAATTAGGGTGGTACCGCGGTCCATTCGTCCCTATGTAATTTGGGATGAATGGGCTTTTTTGTATGCCTTCTCTTCCCCATCGCACATTCAATTTTAGGAGGAATTACTTATGTCAGTTATCTTTTCTGGTATTCAGCCAAGCGGAACGATTACACTTGGAAACTATTTAGGAGCTATGAAGCAATTTACAGAGCTTCAAAATGAACACGACTGTTATTTCTGTATTGTAAACCAACATGCGATTACAGTACCTCAAGATCCCGTACAACTTCGTAAAAACATTCGCAGTCTTGCTGCACTTTATGTAGCATGCGGCATCGATCCTGAAAAAGCTACTTTATTTGTACAATCAGAAGTACCAGCACACGCTCAACTAGGATGGATTATGCAATCAGTTGCTTACGTTGGAGAATTAGAGCGTATGACGCAATATAAAGATAAATCTTCTGGTAGAGATTCAGTTCCAGCTGGATTACTAACGTATCCACCATTAATGGCTGCTGATATTTTACTTTACAACACTGAAATCGTACCTGTTGGTGATGATCAAAAACAACATATGGAATTAACACGCGACCTAGCAGAGCGTTTCAACAAACGCTTCCGTGAAGTGTTCACTGTTCCTGAAATTCGTATTCCAAAAGTAGGAGCTCGCGTTATGTCATTAACAGAACCTACGAAAAAAATGAGTAAATCTGATCCGAATCCAAAAGCAATGATCAGTATGCTTGATGAACCAAAAACAATTGAAAAGAAAATTAAAAGTGCTGTAACTGATTCTGAAGGTATCGTGAAATTTGATAAAGAAAACAAACCTGGAATCTCTAACTTATTAACAATCTACTCTTCATTCTCTGGAAAGACAGTTGAAGAAATAGAAGCAATGTACGAAGGAAAAGGATACGGAGACTTCAAAGGCGACCTAGCACAAGTAGTCGTAGAAGCAATTCGTCCAATCCAAGACAAATATAACGAACTAATCAACTCACCAGAACTAGACGAAATTCTAGACAAAGGTGCCGAAAAAGCGAACCACGTTGCATTCAAACAACTACGCAAAGTAGAAAACGCAATGGGATTAAGTAGAAAGCGTAGGTAATATATAAAGCGGAAGCGGCTCGTTCAGAATGTGAGGGGGATGGAGCTCCTGACGTAGAGGCGGGTTTTGCCTCGCAGGAAGGCGCGAAGCCACCGAATATTCTTGCCGCTGGAGCTGGATTTATTTATAAAGCGGAGGCGACTGCTTAGCCCTGACGGCTAAGGTTCTTTCCCACAGAAGGTGCTTTTTACCTTCTCGTGGGGAAGGTTCTTAGACGCGAAGGGCTAGGAGCCGGAGCTGGATTTCTTATAAAGCGGAAGCGGCTCGTTCATAATGTGAGGAGGATGGAGCTCCTGACGTAGAGGCGGGTTTTGCCTCGCAGGAAGGCGCGAAGCCACCGAACATTCTTGTCACCTCCATAAAAAAAACCGCCAATTGGCGGTTTTTTTAATTTACCTTCTGCTCATTTTCCATTTCCCATAACTTTTCAAAAAACGGCTGTCCTTTTACAAGGCGCTCACATAATTGCTCGTGCTTCTCAGACCATCCAGTTTTCGCTTCATCATAAAGTTTAGCCCAAACATCTTCAAACTCCATATGTTGGACCATTCCGTACGCTGATGGATCCCACTCTGTGAACCAATAGCGAATTTCAGCTGGATTTTTCGTTGTATGTAATTGATCTAATGCCATAAATAATAATTGTTTTAACTGTCTTTCTTTACGAGTTAGGCCATTCATAATGAAAGGCGACGGCGATAAAATATGATGTTCTTTTTCAATCTCTTCCACTTGGAACTCATACTTTTCTGCTTGCACATTCTCTACCATCTCATATACCATCTGTTCTTGACGCGGTATAAGCCTACTTTTTCTAATTGGCACATTATAGCCGATTGAATCAATCGCAATAATTCCTTTTCCATCTGTAACTACAAAACAATATTCTTGTTGCAAACGTTCGTGATTTTTACGAATATAAGCCTTATGATATACGTCTTCCAATAATTTTTGCGGAAGCTCTAATAATTCGTTCTCGATGTAATGATATAATGTGGCATCTACTTTTAATAATGGCACTTGATCTAATAGCTCAATCGTATCATCTTTCCGCCATTCGTAAAAATGACAAACGTTATACCCATTCTCTTCACCTTCAAACCAATTTACCCATACATCATGTAGATATAACATTCACTACCCCTCACTTCACTACTGTTTGTACCAATCATTATGTTCAGTTTTGCTTAACTTTATTCCACTTGAGGAAATATATTCTAATTATTATTTTTTCTTCTATAATATTAAAAAAACAGGAGATAGCTCCCCTGTTTTTCATGAAACATGAAATGTATTTGCTTTATTCAATATTTCTTTCGCATCTATAGATAATAAAGAAAGTGTATTTTCTCCTTCAAATGCTACACAATCTTTCACAATATGAAATCCAAGTGCATAGCCAAGCATTTTCGGATACGAGTGCAGTCCATTTAATAAAACATCATGCTCCCTCGTACCTCTCTTTACGCCTATTCGTTCTTGTATTGAATTCCTCCAATAATAAATAGCATCTTCTTTTGAAATGTAAGTAGTCCACGGTGCACATCTTTTTTCTGTATACCTTTCATACACAGCTTGCTCAGCTAACCCTTCCATAATCATCGTATCAAGTAATGTATACTCTGTTTCTTTCGTCTCAATTTGATGTAACCTACATATATGATGGTATTCATGCGTTAATAAAGCTTTTAGTTCCTCTACTGAATTACGTCCACATACGAATAAGAAAATAACGTTACGCATAGATAAGCCAGCCTTCCCGTTATATTCCTCTTGTACAGTTCGATTGTATGAATCTGATAATAAAATAAAGATAGGGACATCTGGACCTTTTAGCCAACCTTTCAATTTTTCATACTCCATGCTAAGTTCTTTCCAAATTTCTTTCTTCTCTAACTCTTTAATTTCCTGCTCCCCCCGCATTACTGGGCGATACATACCTTTAGAGATTAAAAAGCGATACAGTCTCTCTTTTGGTAATGGAATATACTTTGTAAATTTCTCACAAAGCTTCTCTGGACGTCCATAATACAGATGTAACCATTCTGCCGTTTCAACAACCCCCAACCTTCATCCCTCCTTTTCTTATATATATGCAAAAAAGAAAGGAACGTAAAGGTGATTAAAAATAAATAAGGTGTCTTTTCGTAATACTTTACGAAAAGACACCTTATTGTACATATTATTTATATGCTTTAAATACTAATACTGCGTTATGACCACCGAATCCTAATGAATTACTTAATACAGCCCGCACTTCTTGATGCCTCGCTGTATTTGGTACGTAATCTAAATCACATTCTGGATCTGGTGTTTCATAGTTAATCGTCGGAGGAATTACTCCGTCTGTAATTGATTTAATTGAGAAGATCGCTTCAACAGCACCAGCTGCTCCTAATAAATGACCTGTCATTGATTTCGTTGAGCTAATCGCTACTTTATATGCATGCTCACCGAAAGTTTCTTTAATTGCCATCGTTTCATACTTTTCATTTGCATCTGTACTTGTACCATGTGCATTAATGTAATCAATATCTTTTGGCTCTAGACCTGCATCAGCTAAAGCTTGACGCATCGCACGAACTCCGCCTTCACCGCCAGGAGCAGGCATTGTAATATGGAACGCATCACCAGTTGCACCATAACCAGCAATTTCCGCATAAATGTGAGCACCACGTGCTAATGCGTGCTCTAATTCTTCAAGAATAAGAATTCCTGATCCTTCACCCATTACGAAACCGCTACGATTTTTATCGAATGGGCGGCAAGCTGTTACTGGATCTTCATTGAATGTTAATGCTTTCGCTGAGCTAAACCCAGCGAATGCCATACTTGTTAATGGCGCTTCTGCTCCGCCTGTTATCATCGCATCAGCATCACCGCGCTGGATTACTTTAAACGCATCACCAATTGAGTTTGCTCCAGATGCACAAGCTGTTACAGAGCAAGTATTAATTCCTTTCGCTCCTGTAGCGATTGACACTTGACCTGCTGCCATATCTGGAATCATCATTGGTACGAAGAATGGGCTCACGCGGCGCGGACCTTTTTCAGTAAAAATCTTAAATTGTTCTTCGTATGTTTCCATACCACCAATACCAGAACCAACCCATACACCAATGCGTGGTGCATTTTCTTCTGTAATTTCAAGCTTCGCATCTGCAACTGCCATTTTCGCTGCTGCTACTGCATATTGCGTAAAGCGGTCCATACGGCGCGCTTCTTTTTTATCTATATATTTTTCGACTTCAAAGTCGTTAATTTCTGCTGCTACTTTTGCAGGAATTTGTTCTGAATCTATTCTTGTAAGTCGTCCGATTCCGGATACACCGTTTTTAATGTTTTCCCAAGCTGTTTCAACATCTGTTCCGATCGGTGTAACAGCTCCTAGCCCTGTAATTACGACCCTCTTTTTTTCCATACAAAATACACTCCTTTTTTTCTCTCAGTCCTTATTTACCCCAACGAAGAGCTACTGCTCCCCATGTTAACCCGCCGCCAAAACCGACTAGTATAATTAAATCACCATCTTGAATACGTCCATTTTGCAATTCCTCTACCATTGCAATTGGAATTGAAGAAGCCGATGTATTACCGAACTTTTCAATTGTCATACTCATTTTTTCTTTCGGTAAATTTAATCTTTCTCTTGCAGATTCCATAATACGAATATTCGCTTGATGTGGTACTAAGAAGTCCACATCTTCTTTCGTAAGTCCCGCTTTTTCTAACACGCGAAGACAGGAATCACCAAGTTGGCGAACAGCAAATTTAAAGACTTCTCTGCCGTTCATCATAACATACTCGTCTTGATAAAGATGCTTACCGCCACTTCCGTCCGCTCCTAATTCAAAAGAAAGTACACCTTTTCCTTCCGAAACAGCTCCCATTACGATAGCACCTGCTCCGTCTCCAAATAGTACTGCTGTATTTCGATCGTTCCAGTCTACAATTTTAGATAGTTTGTCACTACCAACTACTAATACATTTTTATAAGTTCCCGTTTGAATAAATTGCTGCGCTGTAATCATTCCGTACATAAACCCAGCACACGCTGCACTTAAATCCATTGCGGCTGCGTGTTTTGCGCCAATTGCTTCTTGGATTACACAAGCTACTGCTGGGAATGCGCGATCTGGTGTTACTGTTGCCACTAAAATAAGATCGATATCCTCTCCGCTAATCCCGGCATCTTCAAGTGCTTTTTTAGAAGCCTCTACCGCCATATATGAAGTATCTATTGTATCATCGGCAATGCGTCTTTCTGCAATTCCCGTTCTCGTACGAATCCATTCATCAGATGTATCTACGATTTTCTCTAAATCGTGATTTGTGACTACTTTTTCTGGCACATATCTTCCGATCCCTAAAATGCCCACGTTCACATCGCAGCCCTCCGTTTTATATCAATTATTATGACTTGGTACTAATTTTAAAACATAAATGTGCTTTTGTCTAGAATATATTTCAGCTAAAAAAATAAGACAGCGTATTACTAACTTTATTTTTCATTAAAAGAAACAGAAAAACCCCTATCCTTTCAAAAGATAAACTTCCCAATACTTTTGACCTTACTCCGCTCGCAACAAAAAAAGCCCTTACCGCTTCTATCCACAGCTCGAGCCTCTCTCCCATCAAAAAAGAAGGATTTGGTTTTATTCTTTATCTGCTTTCCCTTCAAAACTAAGACCTTCTCCTCATAACCTTCCACTTTAGCCTCATCATCCCTCTGGTCTTACCTCGCTCGAAATAAAAAAAGGCCCTTACCGCTTCTATCCACGGTTCGAGCCTCTCTTCCATCAAAAAAGAAGGTTTCTTTTATTCTTTATCTGCTTTCCCAAGCTCATATGCTTCGCCCATTACTTTCATCAATAGCTCTAACACCGGCTGTGCTTTCTCCATATCAAGTGCAATTCCATTAGAATCTAAAATTGCCTTTGCTTCTGGTAAATGCTTCATTGCGATTTGTAAAAATTGCATACTTTTTTCGTTCATGTAATCTCTTCCTCTCCATTAAAGCTTTTCAATCAATTATCCATACAATAGTTTAACACGTGCGCTACCCTTCGTATAACTCTTTATATTTTTTCATATGTGCTAATTGTTTATTTAAACCGAATTCTACTGGTGTATTTTTTTGAATAGAAATAACCTCTACAGCTTCATCTCTTACTTCCACATTTTTTTTATTTACTTTATCATCTGCATGCAGCAAGGTCATACCTTTTTCCCATAACGCTTCTTTTCCGCTAAGTAAGTTATATATACCGAGGTGTTTTACATTCATTCCATTTTCCCATAAATATTCACATACATCTTCAACGTAAAGTAAATCGCTTCCTTTTTCTCCATTTATACAACGGCACTCTTTTTCATCAAGTTCTGATAAAATAAGCTGATGATACATCATAAACGACGGTTGCCACGGCCCATATAATGTAGGAACTCGATATGCACTATATTGTAATTCGCCTTTTTTCAACCCTTCTTCCACTTTCGAAAATAGATGTTTGTTTTCGGATTCTTCAGTGCTTCCTATTTCAATAGAAGAAATTAGATTTAACTTTACTTTATTTTTTTCACACATCCTTACGATTCGTTTTAAATATTGTAATATGACCCTTTCATTCCGAAATCCACTTTGCTGATTCGGCTCATACAAGCAAAAATAAACTGTATCGAAACTCTCTTCCTCTACCGATCGCCATCCGTCTTCATCCCTTATAGAATAGTACGTAAATAACGCATTCCGCCCAATCAACAATAATTTCTCTTCATTAATTTTTGTCATACTATCAAATTCATCAAAATCAAGACCATATACTTCTACTTCTTCTGCAATCATTTTATTCACAAGGTGATAACCTACAAACGTAAGTGCACCTATAATCAGCACGCGTTTCATACCACCAACCCTTTCCCCTTGAAACAAATAGCTCCTCATTTATGTATATGGGAGCTTCACAATTCTTCTTCATATTTTTTAAAGAAATCAGTCGTTTGTCTAACCATTTTATATTTCACATCTTGCAGATGGAATAAAACAGAAGTATCGCATTGATTGAATTGCCTCATTTTCTCGTATTTACGTAACAATTGTTTTCTTCCTCTTTTTTCCTGTGTTGATACGAAAATCTTAACAGGTACACAAGACGGAAGAAGCGCAAATGATTTCTTATTTATTTTTGATTCTAATTCTTCTTCTTTGGAATCATACGCCAAACTTAATTCCTTCACTAATCTTTTGTAAAAAAACTTATGCTCTTTCTCAAAATCCACATATTCTGGTAAATCTAAACACGGATTTAGCATAACGACAGAACGTATACATTCAGGGTATTTGTTCATCATCTCCAGTGCTACAAGCGCTCCCATACCATCTGCCATAATGTGCATTTTCGCATTCAACGTCTCTTTTCTTAGAACGACATCATACAAACGTTTTGCAAGACGAACAGCTCGATCGTTCCCCCAATGCCTTCCGTATAAGTTAGATGAAAAGACCGTATAGCCTTTTTCAATAAGGCCCTGTAAAAAATAAGCTCTCCCTGCATGCTGTGTCCATAAACTTGTACCATTCTCAATAAAATAGTTATAATCTCCTAGGAGCATAACAGAAAATCCATTTGGCTTTTCCGGTAAATAAATTACACATGGTTCTTTTTCTAAGTAAAAAAAACGTTCCGTAATACTCATTTTTCCCCCGCCTTATTTTCTAAACGTATAAAAGTACTCTTTTATAATGTATGAACAGAATGCAAATTTGCGTTGAAAAATCTACAAATATTTTTCTATATTCTTTTTTCAATTGTGTTACAATAAGGACAGATTGAACGAATAGAGGTGTAAAATATGCGTTTCATTTGGGCATTAATTTGGTCGTTCGCGCTTGTACATATGATGAGCTATGTAATCGGCTCTATGACTGGCGGTACATACGATTTTAACCAAGCGTCTATTTTCTCAGTTGTTCTTGCGGTATTAGTATTAGCGATTGCAGCTGCGATTCCAAACGAGCCAGTAGAACAACACTAAAAAGAGTCCGGATTTTATCCGAACTCTTTTTTTACTTTACATGAACGACTAATTCGTTATTTTCTACATCAACAACTACGTGACTATTATCCGTAATCGCTCCTGCAATTAATTCTCTCGCTAATTTCGTCTCAACTTGACGCTGTACGTATCGTTTTAACGGACGAGCTCCGTACAGCGGATCGAATCCAGCTTCTACAACAAATTCTTTTGCAGATTCCGTCAATTCTAATGATATGTGGCGATCTGCTAAACGCCCTTGTAATTCTTGTACAATCTTATCAACAATACCTTTAATTTCATTCCTTGTAAGAGGTTTGAATAAAATAATTTCATCGACACGGTTTAAGAATTCTGGTCGGAAATGTCCTCTTAATTGTCCCATTACAAGTTCTCTTGACTCTTCTTTAATAGAACCATCTTCTTCTAGCCCTTCTAATAAGTGAGCAGATCCAATATTTGAAGTCATAATAATAACCGTATTTTTAAAGTCTACTGTACGTCCTTGTGAATCTGTAATGCGGCCATCGTCTAACATTTGTAATAAAATGTTGAATACTTCTGGATGTGCTTTTTCGATTTCATCTAACAAAATAACAGAATATGGTTTACGTCTTACTGCTTCTGTTAATTGTCCACCTTCTTCATATCCAACATATCCAGGAGGCGCTCCAATTAAGCGTGACACTGCGTGTTTCTCCATATACTCAGACATATCGATACGAATCATTTGCTCTTCACTGTCAAATAATGTTTGCGCTAACGTTTTTGCAAGCTCAGTTTTACCAACACCTGTAGGGCCTAAGAAAATAAATGAACCAATTGGACGATTCGGATCTTTAATACCAGCGCGAGCACGAAGTACTGCGTCTGATACAAGGCTTACCGCTTCCTCTTGACCGATAACACGCTCTGATAAAATTTGTTCAAGACGTAATAATTTCTCACGTTCACCTTCAACGAGTTTTGCGACAGGAATACCAGTCCACCTTGAAACAATGTCTGCAATTTCTTCTTCACTTACTTCCTCGCGTAATAAACGATTCTCTTGTTTATTATGTGCACCCATCTCTTCCGCTTCTTTTAACTCTTTTTCGATAGCTGGAATTTTCCCGTGGCGAAGCTCAGCTGCTTTATTTAAATCGTAATTTCCTTCTGCTTCTTCTAACTCACGGCGCAAGCGCTCTAAATGTTCACGTAAGTCACGCACTTTATGAATGTCTTCTTTTTCTTTCTCCCATTTCGCTCTCATACTACTTGCAACTTCTTTTAAATCCGATAATTCACGTTGCAATGTTTTTAGGCGCTCTTGACTACCTAAGTCCTTTTCTTTCCCAAGAGCAGCTTCTTCAATTTCCAGCTGCATAATGCGGCGCGTTACTTCATCTAGTTCTGTTGGCATAGAATCAATTTCTGTTCGAATTGTTGCACAAGCTTCATCAACAAGATCAATTGCTTTATCGGGCAAGAAACGATCCGAAATATATCGATCTGATAAAACAGATGCCGCTACAATCGCGCGGTCATGAATATTTACACCGTGATAAATTTCAAAACGCTCTTTTAAACCACGTAAAATGGAAATTGTATCCTCAACAGTTGGCTCTTCTGCTAACACTTGTTGGAAACGTCTTTCTAACGCTGGATCTTTCTCAATATATTTACGGTATTCATCTAATGTCGTTGCCCCGATACAATGCAGTTCACCACGCGCTAGCATTGGTTTTAACATATTTCCCGCATCCATCGCTCCTTCTGTTTTACCAGCGCCGACGATTGTATGAAGTTCATCAATGAATAATAAAATGCGACCTTCACTCTTTTTAATTTCATTTAATACAGCTTGCAGACGTTCTTCAAACTCACCGCGGAATTTTGCTCCGGCCACAAGTGCACTCATATCTAAAGCGAAAATTGTTCTATCTTTTAATCCTTCTGGGACATCTTTTTTCACAATACGCTGCGCTAATCCTTCAACGATTGCTGTTTTACCAACACCTGGCTCTCCGATTAAAACGGGGTTATTTTTCGTTTTGCGTGAAAGAATGCGGATCACGCGGCGAATTTCACTATCTCTGCCAATTACAGGATCAATTTTCCCCGCTCTTACTTCAGCCACTAAATCACGGCCATATTTTTCTAACGCTTCATAAGTTGCTTCTGGATTTTGACTAGTCACTCTTTGATTCCCCCGAACTGTCATTAAAGACTGTAATAATTTATCTTTCGTAATATAAAATTTTGCGAATAATTGATTTATATCGCCTTTTTCTTCAGAAAAAGCAAGTAATACATGTTCGATTGAAATGTAGTCATCTTGCAATTTCTCCGCTTCTTTTCCTGCTCTTACAAGCAGTTGTTGCAAAGCACCTGTTACATATAATTTCCCTGCCTCTGCCCCGCTTCCAGTTACAGAAGGCTTTTTCTTAATTAAACTTTCTACACCTTGCTTTAACGCTTCTATATCGACATTCATTTTTTGAAAAATACGTACCGTTAATCCGTCTTGCTGCTCTAATAACGTAAGCAATAGATGAACAGTATCTACTTCTTGATGATGATGAGATACCGCTAAAGATTGAGCACTCATAATCGCTTCCTGTGTTTTCGTTGTCATTTGATTTAAGTCCATCTTTACAGCCCTCCAAATGTTTGACTTTCTTTGACCTTTGATTTGATTATACGCCAACTGACTTTTTTATACAATAATTTTGCTTATGTAGTTCAAACTTATTATTGGAAAAAGAAAAAAGTAACATTCATTTTCCTAATCAAAAAAGCCGCAATAACGATTGCGGCTTCTGTTACGGTTTTCTTTTATATGTCCACTGACGGTTATGATTTGCGTTCTCTGGAAACTTTTCACCGGCAGTTAATTGTACCATTTGCGGATTTTTCACCATACTTCCCGTTTCACCAATTTCTACGTAAATGCCATCATTTGGCGCTTTTTGCCCTGAACGAAACCTGCGATTTTGTCCCATTTCCATTCTCCTTCCATGACGTCTTGCCTCATTAGTATATCCATTTTAAAAGAAAGCTTTTCTGTCATGTTTAGGAAACAAGTACTACGGTTTACCCATGTACATATATATAATTACACAAGCTTAAGCAGGAATTATTGGCATATTTGTTGAAAAAAAAGAAACCAACCTACTTTAGGCCAGTTTCAAAGGAGAGTCAAACATATACGAGAAGATTACATGTTCATTATAAGTCGCATTGTTCAAACAATGTAACCCTTTTCACAAATTGTACATAACGAAAGAAACATTGTTTGAACTTTCTAAAAAGATGTTGACTTTTCCTAATTTCCAATGAGAAATAGTAGACACCACAGCGCTTCGCGACGTAAGATGGATATATAGTGAAACTTTCATTTACAGTAGTTTCACCCAGTCTAACCTCTTATTTCTGCATATTAAAAACGGAAATACAGATAGAAATAAAAAAATTATTATAAGAGGTGAAATTATGAATAAACAACATTTAATCGCATTAGACTTAGACGGAACTTTATTAACAGACAACAAAATAATTTCTCCAAGAACGAAAAACACAATTGCAAAAGCAAAAGAACAAGGACATATTGTCGTTATTTCAACAGGACGTCCATTCCGCGCTAGTTACGATTATTATAAAGAACTTAGCCTTAACACACCAATCGTAAACTTTAATGGAGCTTACGTGCATCACCCTCTTGATTCAAGTTGGGGAACACATCACTCTCCTCTTGAACTTTCAACAGCGCAAGAAATCGTCCGAGCTTGCTTTGATTTCGGCGTGAAAAATGTCTATGCTGAAGTCATCGATGATGTGTATGTCCGTGAAATTGATGAAGATAAAAAACATATTTTTGAATTCGGTTCTCCAAAGATTTTCACAGGAGATTTATTAAATATTTTAAACGACCATCCAACTTGCTTATTAATCGATGCACATGACGAGCATTCTGCTGCAATTCGCCAACATTTAACAGATATGCATGCTGAAGTCATCGACCATAGAAAATGGGGTGCGCCTTGGCCAATTATTGAAATTGTAAAAAGCGGATTAAATAAAGCTGTCGGATTACAAAAAATTTCAGGCCATTATAATATTCCTAAAGAGCGAATTATCGCTTTTGGTGATGAGGATAACGACTTTGAAATGATCGAATTTGCTGGTCATGGAATCGCAATGGGTAATGCGATTCCTGAATTAAAATCACTCGCAAATCATACGACATTAACGAATGAAGAAGATGGTATCGCTCTATATTTAGAAGAGGTTCTTGGATTGTAATCTAAAAATTCCCTGCTTATAGTTTCTCGCCAAACGCTCATACTATTATTAGACGCAAGAGAAAGCGCGTCAATTGTTTTCAGCTAAATAAAGGGGGTTTTTCGAATGGGTAAAAAGAACAAATCAAAGCGTTTTATCCAGCAAGGAGCCAATGCTGTTATGAAGCATGATGCAAGATTCCCGTACAGAGGTACATTAGCTGAGGCAGAAAAAGCGAGAAGTAACTCTTCATTTGGAGGGGTTTAAATGGGGAACTTACTATTCCAACAAGCTAGAGACGCTGTTTCAAGTGCCGTTTCTTGTTCAAGTGGCGCTGAACAACAGGAACTCGTTTATAGAGCAAAAAACTCTTTGCACTCTGCTTATGCAAACTCTTCAACTGCTGAAAAAGTTCAGCTACGTGAAATGCAGGAGCAATTGCAAAACATTACGAATTCGCATTAAAAAAGGAGGACCAGCTTTGGTCCTCCTTAATCTTTTCTAAACAATCCAAACACACCGACCGTTTGCAGTATATTTGTAAATGCACCTGGGTCCACTTGTTTAATAACCCTCTCTAATTCGTACAACTCGTAACGAGTAATAACAATCATTAACATTTCTTTATTTTCATTTGTATAAGCACCTGTTGCTGGTATAGTTGTAATCCCCCTCACTAAGCGAGAGTGAATCGCTTTTCGCACATCTGTCCCGTTCTTTGTAACAATTAATGCCGTAATCTTCACATGACGGGTATGAATCGCATCAATAATTCTCGTTGATACATACAAAGTGACTAAAGTATATAATGCCTTTTCCCATCCATATACGTAGCCAGCAGCGATAATGATAAGTGCATTAAAGAAGAAAAAATACGTGCCGACAGGCTTATCTTTTATTTTTGATAAAATCATGGCAATAATATCTAGACCACCTGTAGAAGCCCCCCACTTTAAAGCAACCCCTACCCCAATCGCTGAAATAATACCACCAAAAATCGCATTCAATATAATATCGTGCGAAACCGCTCTAACTGGGATAATTTCTAAAAACAAAGTCATAAATACAACACAAAGAAAACTAAAAAATGTAAAGGCCTTCCCAACCTTTTTCCACGCTAAAATAACGACAGGAATATTAAACAAACTAAACAATACCCCCGTAGATATATGAATAGATAAAAAGTCACCTAATATTTGTGACAATAATTGAGACAATCCAGCAAAACCACTCGCATACACTTTCGCTGGTGTTAAAAATAAATTCATCCCAATCGCATTTAATAAACCCGCAATAATTACAACAACTAACTTCTTAATAAGTTCAGTATAATTCAGCTTCAAATCCATTTCTAATCCACCTTTAGTATTCATGAATGCACCGCTATACATAGTCTTTACGAAAAAGGAAATGATAAACATACAACGTTTAGAAATGGAGTTGATACATATGCCACATACTAGCGATAACGACAAAAAAGCACGCGACAATAATGCAAAGCGCACTCAAAAAAATGAACAAGAGCAAAAAAATATTCAGCAAGGAAAACGTGCATATTCTAAGAAAACCGATCACCTTTGATTACATCGTACATCAACTTTAATGTTGATGTACTTTTTTTACATTTTACAGGGAAAAAACATTAAAAATTCACTTCATGTTCACTTCTATATTCTACAATAGCGATAACATATTCGGATGAGGTGTTAGCATGAAAGGAAAAAGTACATTCATTATCACTGCACTAATAAGTATATTAATGCTATCTGCTTGCGGACAAAAAAATGACTCGGCCACAATCGCTACAACAACAAACTCAACCATTACGAAGAGCGATTTCGAAAAACAATTGAAAGATCGATACGGAAAAGACACGCTATACGAAATGGTAGCACAAGATGTTATTACTAAAAAATATAAAGTATCTGATGATGCGGTAGATAAAGAAGTAGAAAAAGCAAAAGATCAATATGGAGAACAATTCAAAGCAACACTAGAAAATAATCGTTTAAAAGATGAAGAAGATTTCAAAAATCAAATTAAATTCAAACTTGCATTGAATGAAGCGATTAAACAAAGCGTTACAGAAAAAGATGTGAAAGACCACTATAAACCAGAAATTAAAGCTAGTCACATTTTAGTAAGTAACGAAAATGAAGCGAAAGAGATAAAGAAGAAATTAGATACCGGCACTTCATTTGAAGAATTAGCAAAACAAGAATCTCAAGATTTAGCATCAAAAGATAATGGCGGAGACCTCGGATACTTCGGGGCAGGCAAAATGACACCTGAATTTGAAAAAGCTGCCTACAAATTAAAGCCCGGCCAAATTAGCAATCCCGTAAAATCACCAAACGGCTATCACATTATTAAACTAACTGATAAAAAAGATTTACAACCTTACGATAAAGTGAAAGACTCTATACGTAAAGACTTAGAAGAAGAACGTCTTGCCGACCCTTCCTTCGGTCAAAAATTATTACAAGATGAATTAAAAAAGGCGGATATTAAAATAAACGATAGTGAATTGAAAGATACATTTTCTCATCTTTTTGGGAAAGAGAAATAAAAAACGAGGGTGCAAACTTTTTGAACAGTATGCATGATGGTAAATGAGATTATATCGGCATTTTTTCGAATATATCGATTTACCGACCAAAATTGACAACATAAAGAAGTAGGCTGCTTGAGCAGCCTACTTCTTTTATTCTTTCATTAATACTTTCAGCTTTTTCTTCAGACTTTTATAATGCCAATTGATGTGATCTAGTTCTATCTCTACTTCAATTAATATATCTATTAAGTCGTGTTTATTTTGCTGAGATTTCATAATATTTTCAAGCAATTTTTCGAATCTTTCACTACTCTCATATATATCATTTAAATCCACCGCTAATATTTCACGTTCTTTTTCAGGGCATACTACGGAAAGACGGTTTATTAATTGTTCTAGTACATTATCTTGCCCTTCCGTACCTCCGTTTCAATATCTCATCTATTCTTTCTTAATCTCTTGTAACAAAAGCATACAAAATTCAACTGAAGCTATTAGGGGGCACCATACCCAAAAAAGAAAACTGTACATTTAGACATTAAATTGACGTATTTCAATTTATTCCCTGTACGTTAAGGAATTAGTTTGTATATTTGTGGAGATATACGAGACAGGTGTGAATTTAGGGGAATCCAATATTTTCTATTCAAATATGATAGAATGAAAATATATCCAAAAGGAGGAACAACAAATGAACTCAAACACAAAACAGTTTATTTATGATATCCAGCAAAGAAAGAACAATTATATGGAAAATGTATTAATAGCAATACAACACCCTAAAAAAGAACAATCTGAACAGGTCATTCAAAATATAGTAGAGAAGATGGATATGATGATTAGTTTAGTTACTACTTATATGAGGATTGAATCAGGATCTACAGAAGAATTAGAAGCACTTCAGGAAGAAATCATTCATGCTCAAGCATATATTCAAAAACGAAAATTTGAAGAAACACAGAGATAAAATCCTGTATTTTTATTTGGGCGTCTATGACGCCAATCGGTTATAAATCAAACTAGATGTAATTTGATCATTGTTTTGGCATAATCCATACAATTTGTTGAATACGTACAATATGCGGCACCTTATCTTCAATGAGCAAATGATCCGGTTCACATTCTTTAACTTTCCTCTTACATTACCTCTTACAGCTTCAATAACCACATGTTTACCAATTACCGATTGTAATGTCTAATATACGTAGGGATTAGGTACACTTACCATATTTTGTTCACTAAAGTCATTTGCCTCTAAAAAGCTCATTCTATAGGACTCCTTTCTAACTTACATTTTTTCTCTTAATATATGATATAAATCTTATAACTATACTAGAAGGATAATTCATTATAAAAAAAGAAACTAACATTTTAATAAGGTGCGTTTTCTATTCCTAAATTGCTAAAAAATTATTTATATAAGGTTACTTTTACTAGTTAATAGGTGATGATATAGGGATATTTTGAATGTACATCCAGGCTGTTCCTTTCAAGATATGTATCATTTTAAATACGCGCTTTATTAGAATACTGCTCATACTTTTTTTGAGATTCTTTCGTAATACGTGCGGTAAGTAAAATTGCTAACAATAAAAACACTCCATATTTTCCCCCTGTAGCTCCTATGATAATCACACTATTACAAACAAGTACAATTAATAGGAGAAACGAAACTGAATAAATACGGTCATAATTCTTTGACATCTTTTCGTATTTTATGCGTTCTTTCCTTGCATCCATCTAAATTCCTCCTTTACATTATCCATTTCACTATCAAATAAATCTCGCCCTTAAAAAGGAAACCATATATCGTTTTAAATAATTAGTTTGTTTTTTTAGCAACTAATGTATATAACATGAAAAGAAATCCTACCAATGTTAAGCTTTCCACTATGATAATCCCGACCCTCTCCTTCCTATTA